>PMYD01000102.1 GCA_003171335.1 Phycisphaerales bacterium | reverse complement strand
CGCGGCCGCGGCGGCGCCGGCGCCGGCCCCCGCGCCCGCCCCCGCGCCGGTGCAGGCGGTGGAGCAGCCGCAGGAAGCGCCCCAGGCATAAGACTTGCCGGCGCTGGATGTTAGCGAGCGCCGCTTGGCAAAAGCGCACGAGGCTTGGCGAGTCAATTAGTCAACTGGTCAATTCGTCATTTAGGCAGCAAGAGCCTTTCCCGAATTGACGAATTGACGAATTGACGCTTTGACCCGAGTAAAGCGGGTTCAAAAATCGACTGGTTCACCCAGCCGATTTCCCCTTTACATCCCGCTTCACGCCGGTAGAATATCCCGTCTTTGACCAGCCCGGCCGGCGGCCGGGGAAGTGACGCTACGAAAAGGTGCGACCGATGCCGAAGATGAAGACTCGCAAGACCGTGACCAAGCGGATCAAGGTGACGGCCTCGGGCAAGTTCAAGAAGCGCATGCCCGGCCGGGGGCACCTGCTGTCGAACAAGTCGGGCAAGCAGATCCGCCGTGGCCGAAAATCCACGATTATGCCCAAAGGCTACAATAAGCAGATTCGCCGCTTGCTGGGGATGTGACCCAGGCGGCAGTAACTGGCTGGCCCAGGCGGGAAAAAGGCGCATCGGACCGCAGCGATCGGGACCGATGACCAACAGGCTGATGTGAAACAGCCGTCCGCCGGCCCCCAAGGAAAGGAAGGCTTCCATGCCTCGCGTCCGCAAAGGCGCCGCTCGCCATCGCAAGCACAAGCGCGTGATGAAGGCCGTTCGCGGCCATCGCGGCTTTACCACGTCCCGGTACAATCTGGCCATCTCGCAGGTGATCCGCGCTGGGGTGTACGCCTACCGCGACCGCCGCAACCGCAAGCGCGATTATCGCGCGATGTGGATCACCCGCGTGACCGCCGCCTGCGAGGAGCGCGGCTATCGCTACAGCGCCCTGATGGGCGGGCTGAAGAAGGCCGGCATCGAGCTGAACCGCAAGATGCTCAGCGAGATCGCCATTGCCGATCCGAAGATGTTTGACAGGCTCGTGGAGACGGCCCAGAATGCCGCCTGAGCGGGCGCCAGAGTGAATGCGAATGACCCCGGCCCGCCCGATGACGGCGGGCCGTTCTTTTGAAGCAGGCTTTAGGCTGTAGGCTTTGGGCTGTAGCAAGACGGTTGAGGTCCAGTTGAGAGGCCGGAGGTTTGAGCAGGTCCGAACGAAATCTGGATCTGCCCAAAGGCGAAGTTGTCCGCATTCCGGCCGTACCTACAGCCTAAAGTCTACAGTCTGCCTCTTTGGAGTTCCCATGGGACTTCTCGACGACCTGAAAACCTTGCTTGCCCAGGCCCAGGCCGAGGCGGCCAAGCTGGCCGGCCCGGAACAAGTGGAGCAATTCCGCATCCGCTACCTGGGCACCAAGGGCGCGATCAAACAGGCGATGGCCCGGCTGAAGGAGGTTTCCCCCGCCGATAAGCCCGCCGCCGGCAAGCTGGCCAATGAAGTCAAGCTGGCCGTTGAAGCCTTATTCGAAAAGGCCCGCAGCGTTGCCGCCGCCCCCGCCCAGGCGGCCGGGCCGAAGGTCGATGTGACGCTGCCGGGCGCGAGCGTGGCCATCGGCCGGCCGCATATTCTGACGCAGACGATTTACGAGCTGACGGAAGTTTTCGCCCGCATGGGGTTTGACGTGGCGTACGGGCCGGAGGTCGAGGATGAGTGGCATAATTTCATCGCGCTGAACATTCCCGAGAGCCACCCGGCCCGCGATTCGCTGGAGAATTTCTACATCACGCCTGCCATGCTGCTCCGCAGCCAGACCTCGACGATTCAGACGCGCGTGATGGAAAAGTCCGCCCCGCCGGTGCGTGTGATCGCCGTCGGCCGCGTGTACCGGCCCGACACGGTCGATGCCACGCACAGCTTCATGTTTCAGCAGGTCGAAGGGCTGTACGTCGATCGCGGCGTGAGCATGGCGGATTTGAAGACGTGCCTCGACCAGTTCTGCAAGGCGTATTTCGGCCGCGATGTGCAGACGCGCTTCCGCCCCAGCTTTTTCCCCTTCACCGAGCCGTCGGCGGAAGTGGACCTGCTGTTCCACTACGAGGACGGCTCGACGCGCTGGATCGAGCTGGGCGGCTGCGGCATGGTCGATCCCAACGTGCTGGCGGCCGTCGGCTACGACGCCGAGACGTACACCGGCTTTGCCTTCGGGCTGGGGATCGAGCGCATGGCGATGAGAAAACACCATATTCCCGATATCCGGCTGCTGTTCGAGAATGATGTGAGGTTCTTGAAACAGTTTTAGTCTAGCTTGAGGCGTGAGCCGTGAGCACACCGCGGGAAAACGGCATTCGCGTGCGCCCTGCCGAGCGGAAAGACGCGAAGCTTATCGCCGGCTTCCAGGTGGCGATGGCACGCGAGACGGAGAAGCTGGAGCTTGATCCGCCGACGGTCCGACTGGGCGTGGCGGCCGTTTTTGATGATCCACGCAAGGGCCGGTATTGGCTGGCCGAATTCGACGGCCAGGTAGCCGGCAGCCTGCTGACGATCGCGGAATGGTCCGACTGGCGCAATGGTGCCGTGCTTTGGATTCACTCGGTTTATATTCGCCCCGAATTCCGCCGCCGCGGCGTCTTTCGGGCCTTGTACACTCACTTACGGAAAATGGTGCTCGCTGAGGAAGCCCTCAAAGGCCTTCGCCTGTATGTCGACCGGCGCAATCGCTGTGCCCAGCAGACCTACGCGGCGTTGGGAATGGATGGCGAGCATTATCAGATGTACGAATGGATGAAGTGAAATGTCCGGGAGCCCGGATCATGGCTGACACTCTCTTTGACCTGACCGGTCACACCGCCGTCGTCACCGGCGCCAGCCGCGGCCTGGGGCAGTACATGGCGCGGGCCTTGGCGCGGGCCGGGGCGGATGTGGTCATCACCAGCCGCGACAAGAGCCGCCTGGCCGAGACGCAGCGGGATATTGAGGCGATGGGCCGCCGCGCCTGGAGCGTGGAACTGGATGTGCTCGACAAAGGCAGCATTGATCGATTTGCAGACTGGGTAGGCAAGAAAGGTAAGGTCGAAATCCTGGTCAACAACGCCGGCTGCAACGTCCGCAAGCCCGCGGTGGATGTGACGTGGGAGGATTGGGAGCTGATCGTCAACACGAACCTTCGTGGTCCGTTCTTCATTGCCCAGGCGATGGCCCGGCTCATGATCCCTCGCCGCTACGGCCGCATCATCAATATCGGCTCGGTCACGTGCGTGGCCGGCTACGCCAACCTTGCCCCGTACTGCGCCAGCCGGGGCGGCATCAAGCAGATGACCATGAGCCTGGCCGATGACTGGGGCCCGCACGGCATCACCGTCAATTGCCTGGCGCCCGGGTGGTTCAAGACGGGCCAGACCGCTCCCTTGTACGCCAACGAGGCGTGGGTGGAGTACCTGTGCGACAAGATCCCGCTGAAGCGCCCCGGCGAGCCGCACGATCTGGATGGGGCGGTGGTTTTCCTGGCCAGCCCCGCCAGCCAGTACCTCACCGGCCAGACGTTGCTGGTGGATGGCGGCATCTCCATCGGCTCGACCAAGACCACGATGAAGAAGTAGCTCTGACTGATCAAACGGACAAGGAAACAGATGCGCAAGCGGATCGCGATCATCCTGGCGGCGGTGCTGCTCCTGGCCGGCGGCGGCGGGACCTGGGCGTGGATGCGGTACAACCACCCGGTTCACCATTTCGCCGTGATCCGCGAGGGCGTGCTGTACCGCAGCGGTCAGCCGGCGGGCCGCTGGGCCGATGTGTACCGCCGCACGCACATGAAGACCGTGATCAGCGTGCGCGAGGTCAACACCCAGGCCCCCTGGTATGCAGAGGAAGAGCGTTTCTGCAAGGAGCATGGCATCGAGCTGATCCACATGCCCTTCCTGGAAGAGGATTTTTCCGAAACCCACTTGCACCAGTTTGTTTCGCTGGTGACCGATCCCAATCGCCAGCCGGTGTTGATGCATTGCGAGGCGGGCAGCCGGCGAACCGGCGTGGCCGTGGCGGCCTACCGCATTCTGGTGGATGGCTGGGATGCGGACCGGGCCATCGCCGAGGCCAAGATGTTGCGTTTCGTACCCCAGGAGAATGCCAAGTCTGTGGCGATGCTTCGCCAACTGGCCGCACAGGCCAGCGCCGCCAGCCAGGCGGCGCCGCCGGCGAAATAGCCTGGCCGCCAAGGCGGACGGCGGCGTGATACCGGCTCCTTCCGCAATTCCCCCTGGCTGGGGTCGGCAAAGAATGAACTTCCGGACGCTGTCCGGCGATATAGTATATGGGAAGAAGGAGGCCTTGCCGGCCAAGGGACAGCGTCTAAAGATGGGACCGATCATGAAATACGCCGCCCTTATTCTGTTCCTTTGCCTGGCTCTGGCCGGCCCGGCCGCGGCGCAGCTCCGTCCGACCATGCCTATGTCGCCAGCGTACTCTGGCCCGTCCGTAATGGGCATCGACACCGGCACCCTGCGCGACCCGGCGGGTATCAACTACGGCAACCTGTACATGACCGGACAGGTGACCAACGGCGCGTCGTTCCACGGCGCGGTGCCGTATTTTGCCCCCGGCCAGATTGAATTGGCCCTGCCCACCGCGCAGTTTGACAATTTCCGCCGCGATTCATTCGGCATGGAGCGCTACCAGGGCGGTGTCAATTATTACGTGCCCCAGCCGTTTTACAGGCCCTCCACCACGCTCTACACCTCCGGCGATGCCCTGGCCGGCCGGCTGACGCCGCTGCGCGGCATGGTGCCGCTGAGCCAGACCAATACCGTGCCCGGGGCGACGAATCTCACGCCGTACCAGATGATCCCGCCGCTCGACCAGATCTCGCCCCTGCCGCCAGGCACTTTCAGCCCCGTGTTGCCCATGGCCCAGATGCCCGGTATGGAACCCAACAGCACCCAAATGCCGGCCAGCGCCGTGGACATGACCGAGGAATCGGATGTGCGGCCGGAGTTCAGCACGCTGTTCGGTCTGGTCGATTCGGCCCAAAACGCGCGCCTGAATAAACAGCTTGCCCGCAAGGAAAGGGATACACCCAGCGAGGCGGACAAGGCGGATGCATTGGCCGCCGCCGGCGAGACGCCCGAACTGCCGGGAGTTCCAAAGGAGAAGCATACAGGCCAATCCGCGGCCGCCAGGAACGGCCAGGGGGGGCAGGACAAGGGCGGCCGGGCCGAGCAGCAGGAAGGGGAAGCTCTCGGCACGTATGGGCGCTTTGCCGCCCCGGCGGTTATCAAGAGCGGCAAGAGCGATACGCAGAAGCTCGAAGAAGATGTGTTTGCCAACGTCATCAAGAAGCTTGCAAAGCCGACCCAGGCGGATCGCCTTGGGGCGGATCGCTTTGGACAAACCGATCTGGGCGCTGAAACGAGCCAATCCGCCAGGGGCATGGCCCTGCCCGCCGTGCAGCCCGACAGGACGGACTTGGAAAGCCTCGACGTCGCTCCCACGCGCCGGCGGCCGACAGCCCAGCAGGACTCGATCCTGGTTCTGCCCGCCGACCGGTACGTGGTGCTGGATCATCTCGGCGGCAGCGAGGACGATGTGTTCAACGACCAGATGCGCCAGGGCGACAAAGACTTGCGGGCCGGGCAGTTTTACCAGGCCGCCACGCGTTTCGAGTCGGCGGCGATGCTGCGGCGGACCAACCCGCTGCCGCCCGCCGGTGCCGGCCTGGCCTACCTGGGCGCGGGGGAATCGTACCGCGCCAGCAGGATGCTCCGCCGCGCCATGCGAATGTATCCCGCGATGATCCGCGTCCGCCTGGATGTGGACCAGTTCCTGGGCAAAGAGATTGCCGACCAGCGGCTGTCGGAGCTGGAATTGCGGCTTAAGGGCAGTCCGCTGCAGGACCACGTGCCGCTGGTCTTCTTGGTGACGTTCATGCACGCCAGCCGCAACGATCTGGCCGAACGCAACGAATGGGCCGCCAAGCTCGCCGGCATCACCAAGGACGACCCGCTGCTGACGGCTTACGCCCGGCAGTTTCTGCCGGATGAAACTGCCCAGCCCGCCTCCGCCCCCGCGGCCATCAAGCCGGCCGAAAGAAAATAGGCGCGGCTAGCCCGGTGTAAGCGCCTCCAGCCTGCAGCTTCAGACCTGCTATGATGTCCGCCATGTCTTCTGCATCCCGTTCAGCGCCGATGGAGGTGAAGTATTGGACGCGCGCCGGCCTGATGCTGACGGACTGGTGCAACGCCGCCTGTGCCTGCTGCTACGCCAACTGCGGGCCTGCGGGAAAAACTTGGCTGGATGTTGAAGCCGCGCTGAAGATCTGGCAGGGGCTTATCACCGCCAGCCCGCACGGCTGCCGCATTCATCTGACCGGCGGTGAGCCTTTTGGAAATTTCGAACTGCTGCTGCAGGTTTGCCGCCAAGGCCGCCAGCGCGGCCTGGGCCCGCTGGAGTCGATTGAGACCAACGGCTATTGGGCCGAAAACGACGATGCGATCCGCGCCCGCCTGCATGCCCTGGATCAGCAGGGCATGGGCCGGCTGGTTATTTCGGCGGACCCCTACCACCAGCAGTATGTCCCCATCGAGCGGCCGCAGCGCCTGGCCAGGATCGCCCGCGAGGTCCTTGGCGCCGAACGCCTGCGCGTGCGCTGGGAAGACTGGCTTGCCGGCGGGCGCGATGTATCTCCCACGCCCGAAGTCCAGGAGCGTTTATTCCTGGATGCTTACGCCGCCGCCGGCCGCGATCGCCTGACCGGGCGGGCCACCGACCACCTCGCCGGTTCGCTGCCCAAGCGCCCCGCCGAGGCCTTCGACGGTGCTGGCTGCTCCGAGCGGCTGCTGCGCGGCCGCCACGTGCACATCGCTCCTTCCGGCCAGGTGTGGCCGGCGACGTGCGTGGGCATCGCCATCGGCAATGCGCTGAGCGAAGAGCTGCCGCACATTTGGGAGCGGTTATCGCACTCCTGGCGGCAGATGGAGATCGTGCAGCCGCTGTGCGCGCGCGGGCCGGCGGGTTTGCTGGAGAGGGCCCGCGCGACGGGCTTTCGCCCGCGCGCGGAAGGTTATGCCAGCAAATGTCAACTCTGCTTCGATCTTCGCCGACACTTAATACAGAGTCCGGCCGCGCCGACGGCTGGGCTCGGTCCGGCCGGGGTGTATGCGCTGGAGGCGCCGCCCGGCGGCGCGATGTCCCGGTCACAAGGGAAATCTTGACGCGTGCTGTGAAACTATGTTAATGCTTAGCTACAGGTCTTGGCGCAGCTTGTGCTTGTCCGGCATAAAGGCGTGAGATGACCAGTGAGCGCAAATCCGTGGCCGCCGCTTCCATGGACAGCGAATTGGTGCGCCTGCTGGTCGAGCAGGGCCTGGCCACCAACGAGGAAGTCCAGCAGGCCCTGGTCATCCAGCGCCAAGGCAGCGATCCCAGCCATCGCAGCCTCACGGACCTGCTCGTGGCCGGCGGCATCGTCACCGTCAACCAGATCACCCGGCTGCGAAAGAGCCTCGAAATGGACCGCAAGGGCCAGGAGATTCCCGGCTACAAGCTGATGAACAAGCTGGGCGCCGGGGCCATGGCCACCGTGTTCAAGGGCCGCCAGCTCAGCCTGGACCGCCTGGTGGCGATCAAGGTGCTGTCCACACGGCTGTGCGAGAACCCTGACTACGTCAAGCGCTTCTACGAGGAAGGCCGTGCGGCCGCCAAGCTGAACCACCCGCACATTGTGCAGGCCATCGACGTGGGCGAGGCCGGCGGGCATCACTATTTCGTGATGGAGTTCGTCGAGGGCCACACCGTTTACGACGAGCTGGCCGCCGGCAAGGTGTTTAAGGAGGCCGAGGCGCTGGACATCATCATCCAGGTCGCCGAGGCGCTCAAGCACGCCCACGAGCGCGGCTTCATTCACCGCGACGTCAAGCCCAAGAACATCATGCTCACACCGGCGGGCGTGGCCAAGCTGGCCGACATGGGTTTGGCGCGCGAGGCCAACGACATCGAGACCGCCGAGCGCGAAAAGGGCCGGGCCTTCGGCACGCCCTATTACATCAGTCCCGAGCAGATTCGCGGGCGGGTCAACGTGGGGTTCCAGGCCGATATTTACAGCCTGGGGGCAACCTTCTATCACATGGTTACCGGCCGCGTGCCCTTCGAAGGCGAGACGCCGGCGGCTGTCATGCACAAGCACCTCAAGGAACCGCTCATTCCGCCCGACCACCTGAACACGAATCTCTCGGCGGGCGTGGGCGAGGTCATCGAGGTGATGATGGCGAAGAACCCGCGGCACCGCTACGCCAGCACGGAAGATCTGCTGGTGGACCTGCGGGCCATCCAGACCAACCGGCCGCCCTTAATCGCCCGCAGCGTCATCGCCGGCGATGTGCTCAGCGGCCTGACCGGCGATTCGGCGGGGCTGAAGGATATCGTCGAGCCCGAGCAGGGCCCGGTGGTGCGGGCGGAGATTACCGTCTGGCCGGTCACGCTGCTGATTTTGCTGGGGGCCGCGTTCGTGCTCAGCGTGCTGGCGAATATCGTGCTGCTGATCCAGCTTGGCCGCAGCAAATGACCCGCCGCCGCCCTTGACAGCCCTGAACGCCCGGCCGTACGATCCGTTTTCGGGCCGAAGTGCCCGCTTTGTGAGGATGACGCGATGCAAGAGCCCTCCCGAAAGACCGTCGCCACGCAGGAAGCCGGGGCGTGGGTCATTCAGTTTGTCGACAACGATATCCTCGATGAGCTGTCCATCGCCCGCCTGGGCGAGGAGCTTGACGGCCTGATCGGCCGCATGCAGCGGCCGATGCTGGTGCTGGATTTCGCCAACGTGGCGCACATGTCGTCCTCGGCGCTGGGCATGCTCATCACGCTGCTGAAAAAGGTGCAAGAGGCCAACGGGGCCATGCGCCTGTGCAATATCCGCCCGGTGATCCGCCAGGTGTTCGAGATCACCAAGCTGGCGGACCTGTTCGAAATCCACGAGAGCCGTTCGGCGGCCCTGGCCCGTCTGGTCTAGAAGCCGCGGGCCTACGACCAAAGCCGCCGACCAGGCCAGCGAGCCGGCGCCGTGCGAAAACTGGTCATTCCAACTGAACTGAAGGCGGCCAAGTCCATCGCCGACGAGGTGCTGCGCCTGGTCGAGCAGCGGCGGTACGGCGAAGAGGCCCAATTCGCCATCAAGCTGGCGCTGGAGGAGGCCCTGGTCAACGCCATCAAGCACGGCAACCAGAGCCGGCGGGAAACCCACATCACCGTGGAATATGACGTGGGCGCCCGGCGGACCGTGATCCAGATCACCGATGAAGGGGGCGGCTTTGACCCCCAGGCCCTGCCCGACCCCACCACCGACGAAAACCTCGAATGCCCCTGCGGCCGCGGCGTTATGCTCATGCGGGCGTACATGGATGAGGTCCAGTACAACAGCACGGGCAATTCGGTGCGCATGGTCAAGCGGAACCGGTGAGCTGGAGGCTGGAGGCTGGAGGCTGGAGGCTCAGAAATTGCGAGTGCTCCAAGACCCGCAGAGTAACCCCAAAAAATGCATTTCACGCGAAGTTTTTTTGATGACAGTCCGGCGTTGCACAAGTGCGGCGACCGTAAGTGTCGGTCGAATCTATACACAACAACACTGCAAACCCGCGCAAACCTGGTGCCTCAGGTCTCAAGCCTCTTCGTTGACAGCACCTCCCAAACGTGATAGGTTCCCCGGCGGTTGCGGACAAGGAATGTCCGCCTGGAAGGAGCCTGACCATGTGCCGACTGTTGCTGATCACGGTGACGGCGCTGACGTGCCTGTCGAGTGCCTGGGGACAAAGTGCAGGATCGTATGTGGGCGAGATCGTTGGACAGGATGTCTACATCCGCAGCGGGCCGGATAAAAGCTGGTACGCCGTGACGCAGCTTTCGGCCCCCACGCACATCAAGATTGTGGGCGCCGAAGGCGAGTGGCTTAAGATCGAGCCGCCGGAGGGCTGCTTCAGCCTTATCAGCAAACAGCACGTGCAGCGCGATGGCGAGGTGGGCACGGTCACCAGCGACCAGGTGCGCGTGCGGGCCGGCTCGCTGCTGCAGCCGAGCAAGATGGATAAGGTGCAGGGGCAGTTCAATCGCGGCAATACGGTCTCCATCATCGGCGAGACCGAGGAATACTACAAGATCAAGCCCATCGGCGCGGTGCTGTACGTGCACCAGAGTTATGTTCACCCCGTGCACGAAGGCGCCGGCACGGCCGCCGAGCCGACGATTCCCACCAGCCGGCCGGCCGGCAGCATGCCGTCGCTTTCCAGCGTGACCGAAACGCCGACGCCCGCGCCGCATCGCCGAGCGGCGGCCACCACGCAGCCGGCCGCCGCCGGCCCGCTGTCGACGCTGGAGAACGCGAATAAACCCGCCGCGGACCACAAGCCCGCTTCCGCCGCCCAGGCCGCTTTTGACGCGGCGGAGAAGAAACTGATCGAGGAGTACAAGAAGGACCCCGACAAGCGCGACTACAAAGGCCTGCGCGATACCTACGCCGCCATCGCAGCCGACCCCGACTGCGGGCCGCTCAAGCCGCTGGTCGAATACCGCATGAAGTACCTCGAATGGGAGATGGCCCGGGCCGGCGATGTGATCCTTGTCGGGGCCATTAAACGCCAGACAGAGGCCGAGCAGAAAGAACTGGACGAGGCCAGAAAAAAAACAATACGCGAGCCTAATGACCCGACCCTCGCCCCCATCACCGAGACGCTTCGCGGCCGGCTGGCGGCCAGCACCCTGTTCACCGGCCGGGGCTTTTACCCCAAGCGCTGGACGTTGCGGCTGGACAACACGGGTGTGATTCTGGCGTACCTCGAAGAGTCGACCGCCACGGTTCGCCTGGCTGACCACGAGGGCTGGCGAGTCGCCGTTACGGGAAAGCCGCATTACAACGCGGCCCTGAAGACCAACCTGCTGGAAGTGAGCAGCGTGGAGCGCCTGCCCGGCGGCGAGCCGGATGCGGCGCCGCCCTCGCCCACGACCCTGCCGAGCAAGCCCCCGGTGGTCGAGCCCACCGCCGACTGGTCGGCGCCCGCGCCGCCCCCGCCGGCCCCGGCCGGCCTGGCGGCCCCGGCAGCACCAGCAGCGCCGGCGGCGGCGGCAGCACCTGCAGCAGCGCCGGCACCCGCTTCGCAGCCGGCCACGCCGGTCAATGCGGAGGAGTACAACTAGAGAAGGTTAATCCGTTAATCGGTTCAGGAGGTGTGGCTTGCTGAAAGCCGCACCTCCTGTGTTTTGCAGGGGATCTGCATGCGCCCACGAAGCTCACTCCCGCGTCAGCGGGCGGCCGAAGCGCTCCCAGCGGGGCAGATAGTGGTCCGAAGGGTCCAGCGAGAGCGCGATGTAGCGGACGCGGCCGACAATGTGGCCGCGCGGGATGAAGCCGAAGTAGCGCGAGTCCCGGCTCAGGTCGCGGTTGTCGCCCATGCAGAAATAGTGGCCCTCCGGCACGGTGATGGGCCCGAAATCCCGCCGCTCAGCCACGATGCCCGGCAACAGGACGATCGGGTGAGCCGGCATGGAAGCGATTCGCTCGACCAGCCGCACGCGCGGCGTGCCACCCGGTCCGCCGCGGTCGCTGCCGTCAAGAGTGTACGCGGCCAGGACGCCGTTGACGATCAGCCGGTCGCCGCGCAGCTCCACGACATCGCCGGGCAGACCGATCACGCGCTTGACCAGCCGCGTGCCCACCGCGTCGAACAGCACCACCACGTCCCCGCGCGCTGGATCGGCCCATCGGGCCAGGCGCCAGAAGGTAAAGGGCACCTTGAGATCGTAGGCGAGCTTGTTGACCAGGATGCGGTCGCCTTCGAGGATATTCGGCTTCATGGAGCCCGAGGGCACGTCGTTCCAGTCGGCCACGGCCGAGCGAAACGCCGAGACGACGATCGCCACCAGCAGCAGCGGCCGCACCCACAGCCAGATGCGCCGCAGCCGCTTTTTGCTCTTTTCATTCACGCGCATACCCTTGCCTTGAGTGCCCCTCTTTTCCCATACGCCGGCCGCCGGCGGCCGGTTCGCCCCGCGGAGGGTGGCGCTGTCAGCTTTGCGGCACTTCCTGCGGCGCGGGCGCCGGCAGGTGGACCGGAACAACGATCGTCATGCGCGTGCCGCGCCCCGGGGCCGACTCGATCTCCAGGCAGCCGCCCATCAGCTCGAGGCGGTCGTGGATGCTGGAAAGCCCAAAGCCGGTGCCGTTCGAGCTGGGCCGGCGCTGGCGGGTGTCGTAGCCGGCGCCCTGGTCGACGACGCGGGCCCACACCTGCTCATCATGCCGCTGGATCTCCAGCGTGGCGGTGTTGACGCCGGCATGCTTAACCACGTTAAAAAGCAGTTCGCGGATGGAATGCAGCAGGAACGCGCGCACTTCGGCACTCTGCACGTCGGCCCCTTCCTCGATGAGCAGGTTCACCTTCAGCTCGTGCTTGTCGCGCATCCAGTCGGCCAGCCAGTTCATGGCGGCCGCCAGATCCGCCTGCCGAAGGATCGGCGGGCTCAGGTCCACCACCAGGTTGCGGGTCGCCTCCAGCGACTCATCGAGCAGCCCATCCATCTTCTCCAGAGGTTCCTTTACCGCCGGATCGCTGGCCCGCGACTGGGCCACGCGCAGGCGCAGCTTGAGCCCCACCAGCAACTGCTGGAGGTGATCGTGCAGGCCCATCGCCAGCCGTCCGCGCTCGCGCTGCTCGGCCTGGGCCAGTTCGGCGGCGGCCACCTGGAGCAGCCTTCCGCGCTGGCGCACCTCGTTTGTGCGCTCGGCAACGCGCTGCTCGAGCGTTTCGTTCAGGGCGCGCAGCCGCTCGGCGGCCTGCTTGCGTTCCACGGCATAGTGGATGGCCCGCCACATGGTCCAGCCGTTGGACTCGCCCTTGACGAGGTAATCCTGCGCCCCTAGGCGCACGGCCTCCACGCCCAGGTTCTCGTCCTCCACGCCGGTAAACACGATCACCGGCAACGTGTCGGCCGCCGCCAGGGCGTGCTGAATGGTTTCGATGCCGTGGCTGTCCGGCAGATTCAGGTCGAGCATCACCAGGTCCAAGGCGCCGGCGTTGATCGCCTCTAGACCCGCCGACAGCGTCTTGGCGTTGACCAGCTCGAAGTGCTCGCCGCGCACCTGGCGCAGGGTGTAGCGCAGCAGCTCCAGATCGCCGTCGGAATCCTCGACGGCCAGAATCCGTATCGAAACATGCGCCTCGCTCATGGGCAAATCCTCTTGCTATGACCGCACCGGCTCAGAGCCCGCGCCCGAGACCCGCTGGCGATACTCTTCAATGTTTTCAACCACTTCAATCAGGGCCACAAAACCATCCGGTTTCACGAAATAAGCCCCCGCGGGCAGACCCGCCTCGATCAGGGCCTCGCGCTCGCCCGCGGCGCTGGTCAGCACGACCACCGTCGTGTCGCGATGATCCTGGCAACAGCGAATCCGGTCCAGCAACTCGCGTCCCGACAGCCGGGGCAGGTTCAGGTCCAGCACAATCAGGTCCGGCTGCCGCGGTGCCGCCGGAACCGGCGGGTGCAGGTAACAATATGCCTCTTCCCCGTCGGCCACGCCGTGCAGGTCGTAGTCCAGGTTGCCCTGCCGCAGGGCTTCGCGGAACAACCGCACATCGCCGGGGTTGTCCTCAACCAGCAATACGTGTGGGCGGTAGGGCACCGGCCGGCTCCTTGGCAGGCAGGGTGAAATAGAACGTCGCGCCGCGGCCGGGCTGGCTCTCCACCCAGATGCGCCCGCCGTGGCGCTCCACGATGCGCTTGCAGATGGCCAACCCGATGCCGCTGCCGGGGTAGCGCTCGCGCGGATGCAGCCGCTGAAAGATCAGGAAAATCCGGTCGGCATGGCGCGGCTCCAAACCGATGCCGTTATCGCTGATGGCAAAGCACCATTGTCCATCCTGGTGCTGAACGCCCACGTGGATTCGCGGCGGCCGCTCTTCGCTGTGAAACTTCAGCGCGTTGGACAGCAGGTTTTGGAACAGCACGGTCATCTGCGTCTGGTCGGCCCAGACGACCGGCAGGTCATCATGCATCACCTCCGCGCCACTGTCGCGGATGACCGCGGCCAAGTTCGCGACCGCCGCGTCGTAGGCTTCCTGGATCGGCGCCGGCTGGAGCGGCTGGCCGCGCGTGGCCAGGCGCGAGTAGGCCAGCAGGTCGCGCACCAGCCGCTGCATGCGGCGGGCGCCGTCGACGGCAAAGCCGATGAACGTGCGCGCCTCCTCGTCCAGCTTGTCCTTGTACCCCTGCTCAAGCAGCTCCAGGTAGCCCGTGATCATGCGCAAGGGTTCCTGGAGGTCGTGACTGGCGATATAGGCGAACTGCTCCAGATCGCGGTTGGAGCGGCCCAGGTCGGCCACGGCGTGCCGCAGGTGCTCTTCCACGGCCAGGCGCTCGGTAATGTCGCGCCCGTACACGTTGGCGTAGCCCTCGCGCGGGAACGGCATGACGGAAACCGCGTATGACTTCTCGCCGAAATGCTGGTCGCTCTGCACCTCATGCCCTTCGCCCATGGCCTGCGCTACCAGCGCCAACAGCGGCCCGCAGACCGGCGAACCCACCCGACAGGACCATCCCTCAAGCCGGGAGGAAGCCGGGTTGCGGTATAACACCGTGCCATCGCTGGAGGCTCGCAACATGGGGCTGGGGTTCTCATCGGGCAGCCGCGCCAACCACACGGCCTGCTTGTGCGCCTCCTCCAGCGTCTCTTCCACCAGCCGGCGGCGGCGGACCATTTCGTCGAAGGCGGCGCCCAACTCGTGCAACTCGGTGATCTTCACCGGCGCGGGCGACACGGGGGCGCTGTCAGACCCCAGCGCCATCACGTGCTGGCGCAAGGCCTGCAGGTCGCGCGCTACCCGTCGGCTGCCCAGCAGCAACAGCACCACGGTGCCGGCCAGCACCAGCAGATTCAGGCCTGCGACCGTCTTGATGCTGCCCCACAAAGGGCCCCCTACGTCCACCACCGGCCGTCCAACGGCCAGGACCCAGTGCAGTTCCGGCACCGGCACGTGGGCATCCATGCGCCTCTGCCCGGTAATGGGGGACCTGTAAATGCCGGTCTCTTCCTGCCCCGCCAGGGCGGCCCGCACCGCCTGGGGCCCCCAGTTGTCGATGCGGCGCTGGCCCCACGTGAGGTTGACATCAGGCTCGCGATGAACCAGGCGGCCCCGGCTGTCGAACAGCAACAGCGTCTCATCCTTGCCGCGGATGGTCCGCAAGGGGCCTTGGCTGAGCGACTGGGGCGCTATCGAAGCGATCAGCACGCCCTGAAGCGCGCTGTCATTGTGGATGGCCCGGGCGATAATGAAAGCCTCGCGCCCGCCGTAAGACTCCTGGAGCAGGTCGCTCATTACGTAGTGTTCATTGGGCGACGCCGCTGCCTGTTTGAAGTAATCGCGCTGGCCCACGTCTGTGCCGATGATGTCCGAATCGCTGGAAACGACGATTTTCCCGTGCGGATCCACCCAGGCTAACAGGTGAATCGTGGGATACTGCGCAAGTTGGTTAGCCAGCAACCGGTCTAACGGTCTCGGGTCGTCCTGTGCCAGGGCAGCCAGACCTTGGCCGGCTGAACCCAGATCTCGGCTTATCTCCTCCACGAATGCCGCGAAAAGCTGCGCCCCATCGTGGGCGCGCGCCAGTAGCTCCTCGCGCTCGATCTGCCGGACGGATTGGAAATGCTGATAGATGAGCACGCACTGCGCGACCAGCATGGGCACCAGCACAATGGCGACCAGCAAAACGATCCATCCACGGAGTCGAGTAGGGAAAAACCATCGCTTGAGGTTCGACCGGAACATCAGGGCCTCACCTCCACCACGGGGTTATTTGACCCGTTGAGCCGCATAGGGTCAGACCCGGCGTAAGTCTGTCGTTGCCGCAGGCGGCTTGAAAACAGGAACATATGGCTCGACGTTAAACATATCCCTCGCTGCACACGCTCATTGTACGACTTGCCATTGGAAATGGTTTCGGGAGGAAAGGCCAAAGCGACGAGAGCAGGCAAATTCAGGGAATCCCTGAGGCCTGGTCGAGCAGATTCCCTGAGGAGTGGGCACACTCTTGACGCACCCCGCCCTGCTTGGCGACTCTCATGCCTTTTTCCGACCGTAAGAATCGTAATACGTCGTCTGCGCCAACGTGGCTTTTTCGGGCCGGCGGGGCTGCTGCGCGGCGCGGCCGATGGGCAAAATGGCCGAGACGTGCAGCGTATCCGGCACACCCAGCATGCGGCGGATTTCCTCGTGCGAACGCCGCACCTGGCCCTCGATCCAGCAGCTCGCATACCCCAGCGCCACGGCCGCCAGCAGCATGCTCTGGATCGAGGCGGCGGCATCCTGAAGATGAAAGTCGCCCCACTGGGTCGGCTTGGGCTCGATAAGCTGCACGATCGCCGCCGGCGCGCCATCCATCGCCTTGCTGACCGTGCGCAACCGGTCCATCACCGCCGGATCCGTCACGATAATGTATTGCCGCAACTGGGCGTTGCAGCCCGTGGGCGATTCCAGGCCCGCCTGGACGATGGCCTCCAGCACCTCTACCGGCACGCACTCGGCGGTGAACTGGCGGATGGACCGACGCGCGTTGATCACCTCGAAGAATCGCATGTCGCTGGTTGGCACGGTCGTTCTCCTGCCTGGTTGGGCGGCTGACAGGCTATCCAAGCCGAATGAGCCGATGCTGACAGCCCGGCTCTGCCGATAAGTACTCAAGCGCGGCAGAACATATCGCTTCTGCCGCACAGTAACAAGAGCCCAAGTGAAGGTGCAGGCATGGATGAACCGCGAGTGGCGCTGGTGGCCGGCGCCGCCACCGGCCCGGGTCGGGCCGTGGCGATGGAGCTTCGCCGCGCCGGCTGGAACGTGGTTGCGCAGGTCGAGCCCGGGGGCGCCGCCGCCGTCGATGAGGCCGCGGACGCGGAAGTCAGCGCGGGGACGGATGACCAACTGGTCGTTTTCCAGGGCGATCTTTCCAGCGAGCCCAGCCGCGAGACATTCATCGAGGATGCCCTGGAGCGGTTCGGGCGAATCGACCTGCTGGTTGGGCCGGCCCCCTCGCCCTCCAACCACGATGCCGCCGATCTGCTGGAACTGACGCTGGAAGGCACGCTGGCGGCCGTGAGCCGCGGATTCCTGGCGTCGATGTTCCTGGCCCAGCGTGCGGCCAACGAGATGATTCGCCTGATCGAGGGCGGCAGCATTGATGGTGGAAAGATTGTTTTTCTCGGCAACATCTCCGCTTACACCACCAGCGGCGATCAGGGCCTGGGGTGCCTCAACGCGGCCGGCACGGCCATGCTCACGCGGCTATTCGCCGACCGGCTGGGCGAATTCGGCATCAATGTGTACGAGGTGCGGGCTGGGCTAATGGCCACCAGTCGGGCCGAACCGGGCCACGCCCAGTACGACCGGCTGATTCGCGAAGGCCTCACGCCCATTCGCCGCTGGGGTCGCCCCGCCGACATCGCCCGCGCCGTCGCCGCCATCGCCGCCGACGAATTGGCATTTTCGACCGGGCAGGTAATCAATATCGATGGCGGATTTCATCTGAGGAGGCTTTAGGCCATATCTGGAGTCGCCGCTACTGCGGAGAACCTCTCCAGGCCATACCTCGAACATGATTAAAGTTGATGACCGGAATTCTCTGCCGTTCGAGCTCCAGGTACAGAGGAAGATCTTGTGTCAGTATGAGGTACCCCTGCCCGGCAAGTTTGCGAATAACGCTGTCGGTTAACCCAAAACGGTTGAACATCTCATCGGTGCCACCCTCTTTGCTCGAAATATACTTCTCATCCAGATCGAGTATGTACATTCGAAACGCTTGAAAAAGGCTGTTCTTCACCTGCCTATTCAACGGTGCGGCCAAGTTACATACTTCCGTCAGAATATTCGGCGTGGTGACGATATGTGGGAAATATCCGAAGAGAGAGACAAGCAAGGCGAAGTCTTTTTCTGAGTAGGCTTGAGTCCTCTTGAACCGAGCAACCGCCTGCGGAGAATACCGGCCGATAGCGTACACCAACAGCAGGTTAGCATCAGGCACGATGCCTTGAGCCCGGCAGCTCGAGATGAGGCGCATGAAATGATCGCTAAGTCGGCTCACCCAACCTCTCGTATCTTCATCGCAACCACGTCGCCTGAGCCTGCATCGATCTTGAAAGTCTTATAATGCTTCAATGCGCGAAAACCCGGCAGGGGAGACAACTCACCTTGCGGCACAAAACTTAAGGTGACAAACCAGTATTCTTCCCCCTCCTTTGTGTCCTCTTCTACAAGCCTGGCGCGTATTTCAGGCGGTATTTTGGGCGGCCACGAACGCTCGACCTCTTCGACTTCTACTTCCTTAGCGCCAGGAAAGAAAGATTTAAGATATTCTCGCGCCTTTTCGCTAGCCGTTTTCGCATCAATCATTTGCTCATCTCCCCAGCCCTTAGGGACATAGAACACATTCATAGTAATAGTCAAAAAGGCTTCTGGCAATATCGAAATCTTCTCTGTTTGGCTTCGTCTACACCACTAGGACATCGAACCGAACGTTGACCCGGCCGGCTGGGCCTTCGGCGCGAGAACCACGCTATTGAGCCCGGTCCGGGCGACAGATAAGGAGAAAAACCATGTTCTGGAAGTGGATCAAGCGCGGGCTGATCGCGACGGGCGGGGCGCTGCTGCTGGGGGCGCTGGTTTTCGGCGTCGACCTGATGAGCTACCTCAAGAGCGGCAGGAACACGATGCGCTCGGCCGTGAAGGATGCCGTGCCCACCGAATTTGAGCTCCAGCGGGCCAAGGACCTGGTGGAAGACATCATCCCGGAAATGCAGGCCAACGTGCGGCTGATCGCCACCGAGGAGGTGGAGATCGCCCAGCTCCGCCAGGATATCGCCCAGTCCGGCAAGAACATCGTGGCCGAGCGCGAGCAGATTTCGCGCCTGACCAACCTGCTGGCCGATGAGCGGGCGGTGTACAACGTCGGCGGGCATGACTATCCCCGGCAGGAGGTCCGCCAGAACCTGTCGCGGCGGTTCGAGCGGTTCAAGGAGGCCGAGGTCGTGCTCTCCGGCAAAGAGCGGCTGATGACGACGCGCGAGGGGTCGCTGCGGGGCGCCACGCTGATGCTGGAACGAACGCGGGGGCAGAAGGCCCT
The DNA here is from genome assembly GCA_003171335.1 of Phycisphaerales bacterium. Taxonomy (GTDB): domain Bacteria; phylum Planctomycetota; class Phycisphaerae; order SM23-33; family FEN-1343; genus FEN-1343. Next base: position 10,928 of record PMYD01000102.1, on the reverse strand, counting down.
CCTGGAAGACAAGATCGCGGGCCTGGAGGCCCAGCACCGGCTGGTGCAGGCGGCGGCGGTCGGGTCCAAGCTCCAGGTGGACGGTACAAAGCTGGCCCAGGCGGAAAAGCTGATCACGCAGATCAAGAAGCGGCTGGATGTCTCGGAGCGCGTGCTGGCCCACGAGTCGGCCTTCACCGACCCGATGCCCGTCGACACCACCACGGATGCGGAATTCGTGGCGGAGATCCGCGAGCACCTCTCCGGCGCCGACGAAAAACCCAAAGCCATCGCCGCCGCCGCGCCCCTGCCGGCGCTGCCGCCGGTCGAGGCCACGCCGGCCAAGGGTGCCGTGGGCGGACAATGAATGAAGGCTGGCTTGCCCGGCGAAGCTTCAGCGAAGCCGGGAGGCTGGAGCAAAAGCTAGAAAGCCCCGGCCAACGGAAAGTCCTGCGGCATAGGCTTGAAAGCTGGGTCAAGAAGCTTGAGACTTGAGCTGTGAGGCCCTTGGCTGGAGTTGCCGGCAGGTCAGCCAGACCCGTTGCGCCGCTTCTCCAGCCTCCGGTCTCGAGCCTCCAGCCTCGGAGCGGCCAACCGTGTTGATGTTGCGGATACGACAAGCCGAGGTGGCCCTGGCCGACGGCCGGCTGGATGAGGCGTTTGCCGCCCTCATGGGCGATGAGGCCCTGCGGGCCCACCGCCGCGGCCAGGCCCTGGCCACAGCCCTGGCCGGTCAGTTGCTGGCCCGCGGGCGGGGCCACCTGGCCGCACAGCGCCTGGAAGAGGCGCGCGGCGATATGGACAAGGCCGGCCGCCTGGCCGGCAACGCGACCGACGTGGCGGCCCTGCGGGCGGAGCTGGCGTCCCAAATGCTTCGCCGCCGCGCGGCGGCCGAGCAGCGGGCCAGCCTGCTGGCCGAGGCCCGCCGGCACATCGATCAGGACCGCCTTAGCGTGGGAGAGCGACTCTTGGGCGAAATGGAAACCAGCGCCGCCCAGCCGTTACGCAGCCAGCTCGACCAGCGCCAGCGGGCGCTCGATGCGGCCGCCGCCGGCATCGACGAAGCGTTGGCGCGCGATGACTGGTCCGCCGCCGCGGCTCACCTGGTCGCCGCGCGCCAGGAAGGCCTGCGCGGAGCGGCCATCGACGAGCGCATCGGCCGGCTGCGGCAGATGCTGCTTGCACGCATCGCCGAATCCTTCGCCGCCGGCCGGCTGGATACAGCGCAGATAATCCTGGAGCATCTGACAAGCGTCGATGCCGACAGCCCGCACGTCCAGCCCTGGAAAAAGGCCTTGGCACAGTGCCGCCGGGCCGCGCAGGCCGTGCAGGAAGGCCAGCCCGGCCGGGCAGCCCAGACCCTTCGCCGGCTGCGCACCGCGATGCCCGAGGTCCCCTGGCTGGCCGGTGAGATCGAGCACTGCGAGCAGGCCGCCGCCGCACTGGATCACCTGGCCACCGGGGCGCTGGGCCTGCTGGACTGGGCTAGTGGCACAGGCTTTGGGCCTGTGGCCGTTTTAAGAGAAAGCTCCGACCTTCCTGAGTGCAAAGCAACCTGCGGCGGCCAGCACGGTCTGGAGGATGACATGTCGCTACCTGAGCGGCTGCTAATCCGCGTCGACGGTGTGGGAAGTTTTCTGGTGCTCCGTGGGCAGAGGGTGACGCTTGGGCCCATCAGCTCATCCGCGCGGCCGGACATCGCCTTCCTGATCGATCCCTCGACGCCGCCGGTGGCCATCGAACGCGCGGAAGAAGACTATTTTCTCGTGACCGGCGGTGCGGCCGGCGGCGCTGTGTCGCGGCGGCTGCTGACCGATGGGGACAAGATCGACCTTTCCGGCCGCTGCCGGCTGCGCTTCAGCCGGCCCAACGCCGCCAGCACCTCGGCCCTGCTGGAGCTGACTGCCGGCCGCCTGGGCCAGTCGGACACACGCAAGATCATTCTCATGGACCGCGAAATCCTCCTGGGCGCGGGCGCCGCCGCACACATCCGCGCGGAGGATCTGGCCGAGCAGGCCGTGCTGCTGGTCCGCGATGGCCGCCTGGCCTGCCAGACCGGCCAGCCCGTGCTGATCAACGGCAAGATGGCCGCCTGCCCCGCCGCGCTGCCCCTGGCGACGCCGGTGCGGATCGGGCCGGTCTCGCTGATCGTGGAGCAGGCATAAAAAGAGAAAGAAAAATGGCAGGGATGCAGGGGATGCATGGGATAAAGAGAAAGAAACAAAGCCAGACCCCGGCGGTCGGCGGAACGGAACTGACGCAATCGAAAACCGATTAACCAGTTAACCAATTAACCAGCATGCAGGGCTATCGCTACCAACACGGGGACCGTCCCCTGGACGGGTACACGATCGAGCGGGCCGTCGGACGCGGCGGCTTCGGCGAGGTGTACTACGCCGTCAGCGATGGCGGCCGCGAGGTGGCGCTCAAGGCCGTCCAGGGCTACGAGCAGATCGAGCTGCGCGGCGTGCGACAGTGCATGAACCTGAAGAGCCCGCACCTGGTGACCATCTTCGACATCCGCCACAACGACTCGGGCCAGTGGTTCGTCATCATGGAATACGTGGCCGGGCCATCGCTGCGCGACCTGATCGCCCAATCGCCCGGCGGCCTGGGGCCCGCCAAGTCGGCGTACCTGTTCCGCGAGATCGCCAAGGGGCTCTCGTTCCTGCATGATGCGGGGATCGTGCACCGCGATTTGAAGCCGGGCAACATTTTCTACGAGGATGGGGTCGTGAAGATCGGCGATTACGGCCTCTCCAAGGCCATCGCCCCCAGCCGACATGAGGGCCAGACCATCACCGTCGGCACGGTGCACTACATGGCCCCGGAGATCGGCGCCGGCTGCTACGACCGGTCCATCGACATCTACGCGCTGGGCGTGGTGCTGTACGAGATGCTCACGGGCAACGTGCCCTTCGCCGGCTCCAGCCACGGCGAAATCCTCATGAAGCACATGACGGCCCAGCCGGACCTGAGCGGCGTCGATGAGCCCATCGCCGGCGTGATCCGCAAGGCGCTGGCCAAGGACCCGCACGAGCGGTACGCCACCGTGCCCGAGATGGTCGAATCGCTCTTCGGCAGCGAGGAACTGCGCCAGAGCGTCTCGGCGTTCCTGCCGGCCTCGCTGACGATGGCGGCCGGGCGCGTGGCCGGCCGCCTGGGCGAGCGGCCCGCGCGGGTGGGTTCGGGCTCGCCTGCGCAGCCGCCGCCCATCCCGCCGGCCGGCGCGCGGGTTGAGCCGCCGCCCCAGCCGCCGCGCCGCAAAGTCGTGTCCGTTGGCGCCAGCGGCATCCACGTGCACAAACCCGACGGCAGCGAAGTCATCGTCGGTCCCAGCGGCGTGCACGTGACGCGGGCCGATGGGCGCGAAGTGCACGTCGGCGCCGGCGGCGTGCGGATGAGGCATGGCCATCGGGCCAGCGATACAACGCCGCCGCGCACCAACGGGGCCATGACGGGCGCAGATCCCCTGACGCGGCGGCAGCGCATCGTGCTGGCGATGGTGGCCGTGGGGACGGTGGCGGTGGCCGTAGGAATGCTGACGTCGCCGGCCCAGGTGCGCAAAGAGGCCGTGGTGACGACGGCGCTGTCGATCCTTGCGGGCGTTGTGGGCCTGCGTGTGGCGCTGCGGCTTTGGCCGCTGGAGGGGCCTTCGGAGCGGCTGATCCGCCTGGCGTACCGCGCCGTGGCGGCCGGCGCCACGACGGGCCTGGGGGCCTTCCTGGTCGGAACGGCGCGCCAACTGAACGTGCAATGGCTGCCGCTGTTTGTGGCCCTGCTGCTGGTGGATTGGCCGCGGCAGGTGGATCCGCGCCGCGCGGAGCGCGTCTCGCTGGGCCAGGCGATCTGGGCCGCGGCGCTGGGATTGGTGGCGGGTCTGGTGTTTGGAAACGACCTGATCTTTCCTATCGCCGTGGCGGGCGGGCTGTCGCTGGTTGTACAGGTGCTTTTCCCGTACTGGGGCGCTTCGGCCGCCGCGACAGCGCGCGATGCATCGGCGGCGGCGGCCGAAGAGCCCTCGATGGCTGCGGCCGCCGCCAAAGAACGCTCGCCGGCGGCGTCTGCCCCGGCGCCCTCGCCCGCTGCCGTGGCCGGGCCGCCGCCGCTAGGGGTCTCGAGCGACCCGGTCTCTACCCGCCGGCGGCTGCCGGCGCTTTTCCTGGCCTTGCTCTGGGTGCTGGGACTGGGTGGGCTGCATCGCTTCTACGTGGGCAAGATTGCTACCGGGCTGCTGTGGCTGGGCACGTGGGGGCTCCTGGGTGTGGGCCAGCTCGTCGATATCATCCTAATCCTCACGGGGCATTTCCGCGACCGCCGCGGCCGCCCGCTGGTGGTGTGGGAAAACTGGGCCGAACTCGATGGACGCGTGGGCGGTGATGGCCGGCCGCTGCAGCGCGGGGACGATTTTTCCGTCACTCTGACCGCCCCCGCGCCCGTGAACGCCTTCCTCTCCGCCGCCGGCGGCACGCTGCTGCTGACGGCCGTTACGCTCGTCCCCTGCGCCCTGGTCACTTCGCAAATGATGGCCGCGGGATTCTTCGATGCCGGCCTGCCGGCCTTCATGAAGGAACAATTCGGCGATCGGGGCTGGCCAAACATTATGGATAACGTGTGCCAGGCCGTCGCGATCGGCCTGGGCCTCATCGGGGCGCTGCTGTTGATCCTGGCCCGGCGCAGCGCGGGCGCGGGTCATGTCATCCGCGTGTTCTGGGCCGCGGCCGGTTTGTATTTCGCCTGTACGCTGTTTCGCGGGGCGCTGCGCTCGATTCCGTGGCGCCAATTGGCCAATCAACCTTCGCACCTCGCGCGGGTGCTGACGCTGCTGGTGAAGAACGCCCACCAGGGGCCGGCGCTGGCGGGGGCACTGGTGCTGCTGGCCTCAATGACGATCCTGGCCTGGCCCCCGCGGCCGCGCGCTATTTTGCCGGGCCAGCCGCCCGGGAGGCCCTGACGATGACAACGACACCCGTGACGCATTTTAGTGCTTTCACGCTACTGTTGCTGTTCGTGGCGATGATCCTGGTCGTCGGCCTGGCGATCGCCCTGCGCGGGCGCGGCCGTGCGCTTGTCGTGGGCATTCTGCTAACCGTGGCCATCGGCGTTGTTCTGTTCGTTGGAATGTTCTTCGGCCATCAGAAGACCGCCTCATTCGTGTCTAACCGCGGCTATTCCGTTGGTGCGTCGCCGGTTGTCCTTGCCTCCAGCGCCCCGGTTTCGCCCGAGGCTACGGCCTGGAGCGTGGAGGCCGATCCGCAATTCCTGGCCGACGTTTATCCTTCCGTCGCCGCCGCGGCCGAGGCCCTGGTCGGCAAGCTGGCGCTGGATGCCAACGCCGCCGGCCGGCACTGTGATGTCATCTATGTCAGCGGCAGCGCCAGCGACGATGTGCTGGAACGCGCGCGCGAGGCGCTTCAACGCGCCGGCGTGGCCCAGGCCGTGGAGATCGCCGCCGGCTCCACCCGGCCCGCCCAGGTCGAGGGCCAGCGCATCACGGGAGCCGTGCGCGTGGAAGAAATCGTCCAAGGCCAGCGCACCGACTCACTTGAAGGCCGACAGCGACAAGGGCGGGTGGTGCTCTCGTATGAGGACCACGGCCGCATCAACACCAACGTCTCCGGCAGTTGGAGCACCAGCGATGGCCAATCCGGCAGCGCCGACGCCAATGGCATGAGCTCGACGCGCAGCGTTGGCTTTGTGGAGAAACGCTGGCTGTCGGACCAAAACGCGCTGGCGACTGCCGACCCGCAGCGCCGGTGGATCGTCGCCGGCTCCGACCGTCCTTGCTCGGATTCGCACATGGCCGATGACCTCGCCCTGCGGCTGGCCGCGGCCCGCCTGTCAGCGGATATTCGTGCCGCCCTGGCCCGAACGCCCGCCGGTGAGCGACCGCTGGCCCAAATGACCGCGGAGGATCTCCAGGCGCAGATCGCCGCCGAGTTGCAGCGACAGGGCCTCGTGGCGGACCGGTTCATGCAGCTCTTCCACCGTCCCTACGGCAACGTGTATCAGGGCTGGGTGCTGGTGGGCGCCACGCCGGCCCAGCTTGACGGCCTGGCGCAAAACCTCCTGGCGCCGGCGCGCCAAGCCAGGCAGACGCTGCTGGCGCGGCTGCTATCGGTGGCGGGCATCCTGGCCGTGATGGGCCTGGTGTACGTCTTTCTCAACGCCGCCACGCGCGGCTATTATGTCTGGTCGTTGCGAATCGCGGCCATTATTCTGGCGGCGGCCGGGGTGGGCCTTGTGGTCTATATTCTTTGAGACGGCTGTGCCTCTCAGGGTAACACGTGGGAAAACTTTCGCAGGCGGATGAATACCTGCTGGCCCAGGTCCGCCAGGGCCAGCAGGCGGCGTGGGAGCAGCTTGTCCAGCGGTACGAGGGCCGGCTGCTGGCGTTTGCGCGCGCCCGCGGCGGCGGCAACGACGCCGAGGACCTGGTCCAGGAAACACTCATCGCCTTCCTGGGCGCCCTGGACAGCTTTCGCGGCCAGGCGAGCCTCGAGACCTACCTCTTCACGATCCTCCGCCGCAAGGTGATCGACAAGCACCGCCGGGGCAAGCTGAGCCTCTGCCAGATTCACGATTCGCCCGCCGGCGACGACCACTCCGCCGGGGTTCTGCGCCATGCGGCCGCGCCCGAACCCACCGCAAGCTGGTACGTGCGGCAAGATGAACGCCAGCAACTCCAGCAGTCGGCCCTGGCAACAGCGCTGGATGAGCTGGCCGAGGGCTATCGCCAGAGCCTGAATTTTCGCGACCTCAAGGTGATCGAATTATTGCTCTACAGCCAGCTCCGCAACCGCGATGTGGCGCGGCTCGTGGGCCTCGATGAGAAGCAGGTGGCTTTGATCAAGCACCGCAGCCTCAAGCGGCTCGGCCGCGCGGTGCTCGAGGCCCTGCCCGACGGCGGCGAGGGCCCGGCGTCCGATGCGCTCCTGACCCAGGTTTGGGAGGCCCAGCGGCCCAGTTGCCCCAAGCGCAGCACCATCGGCGCGTACCTGCTGGGCACGCTCGAGGAGCAGTGGCACGCCTACATCGACTTCCACCTCAACACGCTGGGCTGCCGCTACTGCCTGGCCAACCTCGACGACCTGCGCCGCCAAACCACCGGTTCATCCGCGGCGGCGGCGCACCAGCGCATCCTTCAATCCACGGTGGGATTTCTGCGGAAGGCGTGAGAACACTACGCCGTCCCTTTTTCCCACCGGCCGGCCAAAAGCTTACTTTCGGCCCAGGATTTCCTTCATCCGACCCGCCGTCGAGCGGGCCAGGTCCATGTCGGGCAGAACCATCTTGTCGCCGCGCGAGAAGGGAATCATCTCCGCCGTGAAGGGGCCCGTGTATTTCACTTTCTTCAGCGCTGTCAGCACCGCCGGCCAGTTCACATCGCCGACCATCAGGTCATCGCCGAACCCGTGGATGCCGCCGGCGCCGTCGGTGCGCTGGAAATTCTTGAAGTGCACCGCCTTGATCCGCCGGCCGAGGATCTCGATCCAGTCTTCCGAGCGGCTCATGATGACGTAGTTGCCCACATCAAAAAACGCGCCCACCCGCGGGTTCTTGAACTGGTCGATGAACGCTTTAAAGGCCATCGGGTCCGTCAGGAACCAGTTCCACACATTCTCGATTCCGATATTGATGCCCAATTTGCTGGCCGTGGGCAGAAGCTTCCTGATCGAGGCCGTGGACAGCTTCCACACCTGGGCGTAGGGCACCACCGGCTGGGATGGATCCCAGGGCACGCACACCGCGCCCGGCACCACCAGCACGGTCTTGGCGCCCAGCCACTTGGCGACCTGCATGTACTCCTTGGTGAAGGCCACGGCCTTGTCGCGCACCTCGGCTTTGGGGTGCGACAGCGACAGACCCCAGTAGTTGCCCGAGGACAGCGTCTCCAGCTTCATACCCATATCCTGGGCGGCGGCGCGGATTTTCTCGCATGCCGCCTGGGATACGCCCGGCGCCAGGTGCCCGGCGCCAAAGGCCAGCTCCATGCCCTCAAAGCCCATAGCCCGGGCTTCCTGGATCGCCTGAATGGGCGGCTTGTTGCCTTCAAAGCCGCCGATCGTCCAATAGTTGATCTGTGCCGTATTGGCAGTTTGGGCCTTGGCCATGGGTTACCCTTTCTTCAGCTTGAACGCCACTTTGCGGCCGCTCAGGGCCGACTTCGCCTCCGCCTCGACCAGCGACACCGTCGCAATCGCCGAGGCCGGCGGGCAGATTTCCGACTGCTTATTGTTGGCGATGCAATCGACGTAATGCTTCAGCTCGCGGTTGTAGCCATCCTCCATCACCGTGGGCAGAACCTCGGCCTTCCCGGAGGCCCCGTGGAGCATCAGCTTGCCGGTTTCGATCTGCCAGGTGAGCGTGGCCTTCTCCATGTGGATGACAAAGCCCATCGTGAAGCCGAACGAGGGCTTGTACTCCCACGCGCCCTCGGAGGTCACCAGCATGCCCTGGCCGTAATCATAGGCCACGAGGATGTGATCGAGTCGGCCCTTCTTGAAGCCGGCATAATGGGCGGTAACGGCCTTGGGGGCGCCGAAGGTATATAGCACGTAGTCGGTGTCGTGGATGTGCATGTCCAGGGCGCACAGGCCGCTCTTGGCGTTGTCCTGGAGCCAGTTCTGCCAGCCCCAGGTGGGCAGTTGGCTGAAGCGGCGGAAGTTGGCCGAGATGACCTTGCCGTACTTCTTCGTGCGGATGATCTCGCGGGCCTCGAACCAGCCGGGCCAGAAGCGGATGCACTGGCCGATGAACAGCTTGCGCTTGGCCTTCTTGGCGGCATCCAGCATCTTCCTGGCCTCGGCGGAGGTGCGGGCCATGGGTTTTTCGCACAGCACGTGCTTGCCGGCCTGGAGGGCCTTGATGGCAAACTCGGCGTGCAGATACGTCGGCAGCGTGATGTCGACCGCGTCGATCTCCGGGTCGGCGATCAGCTCATCGGCGCAGTCATACGTCTTGACGCCCGACAAGTCCACCTTGCCGCCGCCCACGGCGACGTTGCCGGCAATGCTCGACCAATCGCCCGAGAGCTTCTTCGGGTCGATATCGCAGATGGCCACAACCTTGGCCGCCGGGTTGGAGCGGTGAATGTTGAAATGCGCGGAGCCCATGAACCCGATTCCGATGACGCCAATCCTGACTGGCATACCCGTCTCCTTCCCTCGAATGTATCTCGCTCGTGGCCTCGCCGGCGGCCATCAGGCCCCAGCCGGCTGGCCGATTTTTTCACGCAGAAACCCGATGGCGGCGGCGATGTCCGCGGCGGGAGCATCGCCGACTTCGCGCTCGATTGTCAAGAAGCCTTTGTACCCTACCGCTTCCAGCGCCGCCAGATACGCATCCCATTTCACATCGCCCGCCCCCAGCGGCAGTTCGCTGAAGTAGTGCGACCAGGGATGCGGGGCTCCGCCATAATAGATCTGCCGAGGATCGCACGGCGAGACCCGCCGCCCATCCTTGGCGTGCGTGTGCACGATCCGCTTCCCGAGCAAACCGACGGCGGCGACGGGGTCATCGCCGACAACCATCACCAGGTTGGCCGGATCGAGGTTGACGCCCAGGCCCGGCGAATCCACATCCTCCAGAAAGCGATTGAGCGTGGCGGCCTTTTCCGGCCCCGTCTCCACGGCCAACGTAACGCCGCGGCCGTGGGCGTATTGCGCAATCTGCCGGCAGGCCGCCTGGAGGATCGCATACTCCCCATCCGCCGGGTTGGCGGGAATCACGCCCACGTGGGTCGTGACCACCGCGGTTCCAAGGTCGACCGCCAGGTCAATGATGGCCCGCGTGCGTGCGATTTTCTGCTCGTTGCTCTTGGCTTCGTGAAACCCGCCGCCCATATCGCCGCACAACGCGGAGATGACCAGGTTGTGCCGGCGGCACAGCTCCCTGAACCTCGTGCGGCCACCGCCATCAAGCTGCTCAGGGCTCATGGCCCCCGAAACCGTATAAACCTGCACGCCCTGGGCGCCCAATTCGGCCGCCCGCGCCAGCGCCTGCTCCATCGGCAGGCGGAAGCTGTCGGCCATGACGCCAATTCTGAATGGTCTTATCATCCCGAATCCCATCTGGGGGGTCGATGCCCGCGCACAGCGCTGAGCCTGCAAGCATATCATCGCGAGTTTGCCACGGCCAGCGGCTGACGGCAAGAAAGCCGCATGCGGGTGTGCCCGAATCTTCTGACGGGTGCCTGATCCGCCCTGCCGGATAGCACTCAACTGGAGAAATTCTCCAGTTGCGGCTGGGGCATGAGGGCTGGGTTGAGGCCCTTCGCCGGGCCGGATCGCGTTCAACTGGAGAAAATCTCCAGTCGGGGCCTGGGCATGAGGGCTGGGTTGAGGCCCTTCGCCGGGACGGATCGCGTTCAACTGGAGAAATTCTCCAGTTGGGGCCTGGGCATGAGGGCTGGGATGAGACCCTTTGCGGGTTCGGATCGGGTTCAACTGGAGAAATCCTCCAGTCGAAGGAGATCGTCCCTTTGAGGCTGGGGTACAGGCTCGGATTACCTGGTATGTCAGACCGGAGTGCATCCAACTGGTGAAATTCACCAGTTGGGGTCAGGAGCATTGGCTTAGATGACCGGGGCGAGAAACTCATCCCGCCTGGGCCAAGAAACTCATAATCATCTTTTCTACCGTATCTTAGCACTGTATTTAAACGCCTTGCAGACCCAAAGATCATTCTTATCGCGCAGCCACACTACTATTAATGAACAAGCCCAAAACGCACTCTAGTTCCAGACGAACATAATATCTGGTATATAGGACACCACTATCAGTGGCTACGTTAGTCAGATTTTATACGCTTTTTTCGCGCTGTCAAGAATTATTTCAGCGGGATTGCGTCATATGACATGTCCAGCTTGGCTGGGCGGTATGGGAAGTGAAGTTGGTTTGCTCTCTACACGCGGCGGCAGCGGAATATTATACTACAACATATTATCT
>PMYD01000153.1 GCA_003171335.1 Phycisphaerales bacterium | reverse complement strand
GAGGCCCCGGCCTACCCGATCGCGGGCGGGCCGGTGATCGCAACTCATTCGAAGTCCGCCCCTGGGCGATACGGCCACGGGCGCCTTCCGTTGGTTGGCGCCGGGCTCGGGCAGCCCCGGGGTGCTGGTTTTTGGCGGCCAGCGCGATGCCGGCAACTGGGTCTCCATCGTCTGGGTCGCGAACTCCAAGGCCAACGTCTTCATGAGTCCCACCGACATCGTCACCACGACCGTAAACGTCGTGCCCGAGCCGACTGGCGCCTTCGTGCTGCTGCTGGGCCTGGCCTTGCGGCGACGCCGTTGAATCTGACCGCGCCAAACGGCTTGCGGCGGTGCATCTTTGGCCGACGGGGCTGCTATCGCAGGCTTCCTTGACCGTCCGAAAGATCGATTTTTTTCATTTAGACCATTGTCACCGAGAGCCGATGGTGGTAAATTACAAGGCTTCTTGTTGAGCTTCCGTGGAGTGAAAACTGTGGACCCGAGGTGCCGTAGAATCTTTGGTTAATGGGGGCGGCCCGCCGCGAAGCCGGCGGGGCGCGAAGGGTCCGCACTCTCTTTGGCCGGCGATCTGCCGGCCGGTCCCTGAAACGAAAGGCAGCGCCGGCGGCATTGTTACCCCCGGCCGATGTGCAGCGATGAAACGTCTGGGCGACATTCGGAATATCGGTATTTCAGCTCACATCGACTCGGGCAAGACGACCCTGAGCGAGCGGATTCTCTTCTATGCCGGCAAGATCCACCGGATGTGCGAAGTGCACGATGCCGACGCCGATGGCGGGGCCACCATGGACTTCATGGAGCTGGAGCGCGAGCGCGGCATCACCATCAGCTCGGCCGCCACCCAGGTGGACTGGTCGGGGCGCATCATCAATCTGATCGATACGCCGGGCCACGTCGACTTCACCATTGAAGTGGAGCGCTCGCTGCGCGTGCTGGATGGGGCGGTGATGGTGCTGTGCGCCGTGGGCGGCGTGCAGAGCCAGTCCATCACGGTCGACCGCCAGATGAAGCGATACAACGTGCCGCGCATCGCCTTCATCAACAAGATGGACCGCTGCGGCGCCGACCCCGAGCGCGTGGTGCAGGCGATGCGTGAGAAGCTGGGCCTGTCCGTCGTGCCGCTCCAGATTCCCATCGGCACGGCCGAGAATTTCGCCGGCGTGATCGACCTGGTCGAGATGCGGGCGCTGACGTTTGATGGCCCCTTCGGGCAGGACGTCGTGGCGGGCGAGATTCCCGCCGGCCTGGCCACGGCGGCCGCCCAGGCCCGGCACGCCATGCTGGATGAGCTGAGCCTGCACAGCGATGAACTGCTGGAGTTGCTCCTGGAAGGTCAGCCGGTCACCGCGGAGCAGATCCGCCAGGCCATCCGCCAGGCCACGATCGACCGGCGGATCGTGCCCTTGATGCTGGGCTCGGCCCTGGGCAACAAGGGCGTCCAGCCGCTGCTGGATGCCGTGTGCGATTACCTGCCCAGCCCGCTGGACCGCGTGGTCTTTGCCCGCGATCACGCCAACCAGGGCGCCGAGCTGCCCCTGGCCAGCGATGAAGAGGCCCCGGCCGTGGCCATGGCGTTCAAGATCGTCGATGAATCCTTCGGCCAGCTCAGCTACGTGCGCGTGTACCAGGGCACGCTGACCCGCGGCCAGATGCTGCGCATCGCCCGCACGGGCAAGACGCAGCGCGTCGGCCGGATCGTGTGCATGCACGCCAACGAGCGCCGGGATGTCAGCTCCATCGGCCCGGGCGATATCGCCGCCTTAGTCGGGCTGGACCTGGCTTCAGGCGACACGCTGAGCGATGAAGAGCTGAATCTGTCCCTCGAAAATATCTTCGTCGCCGAGCCGGTGATCAGCCTGGCCGTGCGGCCGGCCAGTTCGGCCGACCAGGACCGCATGGCCAAGGCGCTCAACCGCTTCATGAAGGAAGACCCCACCTTCCGCGTCATGAGCGATGAGGAAACCGGCGAGACGCTCATTGCCGGCATGGGCGAGCTGCACCTGGATGTGTACGTGGAGCGCATCCGCCGCGAGTACGGCGCCAGCGTGGAGGTGGGGGCCCCCAACGTCAGCTATCGCGAGGCGCCCGGCGGGCCGGCCCAGTTCGACTACCGCCACAAGAAGCAGACCGGCGGCGCCGGCCAGTTCGGCGAGGTCTNNACCGGCGGCGCCGGCCAGTTCGCCCACGTCGTCGGAAGGTTGATTCCCCTGACCGACGAAGAGGCCAAGGAAGGCACGTACCTGTTCGAGGACAACGTCAAGGGCGGCACCATTCCGCGCCAGTATATTCCGGCCGTCGACAAGGGTTTCCAGGCCGCCACGGCCGCCGGCCCCCTGGCCGGCTACGAGATCGTCGGCTGCAAGATGTGCCTGGATGATGGCAACTACCACGATGTCGATTCCAGCGAAATGGCCTTCCGCATCGCCGCCATGGAGGCCTTCCGCCAGGCCTTCGCCCGCTCCAAACCCTGCCTGCTGGAACCGATCATGGCCGTCGAGGTCGAGGCGCCCACGGAGTTCCAGGGGTCCTTGATCGGCGACCTGAACTCCCGCCGCGGCATCGTGCATTCCACCGAAGGCCGCGGCACGCACGTGGTGATCCGGGCCGATGTGCCGCTGGCTTCGATGTTCGGCTACTCCACGGTGGTCCGTAGCCTCTCCAAGGGGATGGCTACCTTCACCATGGAACTGGCCCGCTATGCCCGCGTGCCGGTCAAGATCGCCGAGGAAATCATCGAGCGCCGCCGCAAAGGCAAGAAGCAAAGCCCCCAGACGGCGCAGCGGTAGTCTTTGCCGAGACCAAAGCAAGAACACAAAGACCACAAAGCACACAAAGATCACGAAGCAGAAAAAGCAGGTTAACAGCCGGAAGGAATTGGCTCCGGCAGTTAACCTGCTTTGTCTTCCTTTGTGCTCTTTGTGTGCTTTGTGGTCCTTGTGTCTTGCCTTTGGGGCCCAGAACAACTCACCCCGCGGCTGGCGGCGGTGCGGCGGCGGCCGCGGCAGGCTGCTTTTCGGCCTCATCGGCCATGCGGCGAAGCTTGCGCTTCAGGACGTGAACCTGCTGCCGGATGGCCGGCAACTGATCGCCCTTGCCCGCGCCGGTCAACTCATTGCGCTTGGCCTTGAGGCGGCGGATGGCGGCCTTCATCTTGCTCTTCTCCGTGCCGACGGCGGCGTGGTGGATGTGGATGCCCAGCACCTTGCACATCAAGGGCAGCAGGTGGTCCTTGTGCATCGTGCTGTAGCCTTCCAGGGCCGCCTGGTCAGGCAGCGTCGGCACCAGTTCCCGCAGCTGCACCACGGTCATGTTCTTGAGCTGATCGTACGTGTACTCGGCCATGTCGTTTTCTCCCATTGCCCGATGAAGTCGGCTCACCGAATCGTTCCCGCAATAATACCCCGCGACCGCCGGCAAGTCCAACAGATGAGAGGCTATAGGCTTTAGGCTGTAGGAACGACCGTCTCGGCTGCGGCTGCCGCCTTATCTTCTCCGGCAGTTGCTACAGCCTATAGCCTAAAGCCTGCCGTGCTCCCATAATGGACCCCGCTATGGCTCGTCGCCGCGCGAAGATGGAGATGGACCAGATGCCGGCCGGCGCGTTTGGCCGGTACTGGGGCGCCACGCATGCTCCGCTGAACGGCCTGGTGTTCATCGCGCCCTTCCTGGTGCTGTATGAAGTGGGCGTGGCGGGCTGGGGCACGGACCTGCTGGCCCGCACGGATCTCCAGAAGTTCCTCCAGCAGTTTGGGGCCTCGGCGGCGCATCTGTCGGCCGTGCTGGTGGCCGCCGTGCTGCTGGCCTGGCAGGCGGTGGGCCGGCGGCGCTGGAAGGTGGATGGCTCGGCCGTGGGCCTGATGTATCTCGAATCCCTGGTGCTGGCCCTGCCGCTGCTGGGGCTGAGCCTGATCTGCGGCCGCATGTCCGCCACGGCCATCGCCGATCCAACGGTCCTGCTGCAGCCGAGCCTGGCGCAGGCCCTTCTGGGCTCGGTCGGCGCGGGGGTGTACGAGGAATTCCTCTTCCGCCTGGTCGCGCTGAACCTGTTGGGCCTGGTGCTGCTGGATGCGCTCAAGCTCAACGAGGATCTCGGCCAGATCGGCGCGGTCGTCATCTCCGCGGTCCTGTTCTCGCTCTATCACCCTCAGGTGCTGGCGCCCTGGCAGTGGGGCAAGTTCTTCTTCTTCTTCGCGGCCGGCTGCTACCTGGCGTTCATTTACATGGGCCGCGGATTTGGCCTGGCGGTGGGGGCGCACATCTTCTACGACGTCCTTGTGGCCTGGCTGCAGCACCACTCCGGCTGAAGCGGGCCGCAGGCGCCGCCATGAACCGCGCGTCGGCCGGGCCTCTGTGACTTGGCGGCGCAGGCGGCAAAGCTGCGGCGAATGCCTGCATTGCCGGTTTTGTGACCTCGTATATAATGTGGCAGCGAGGATCGAAGCGACCTCGCCCAAATGGGATTTTGACTTATGCCGACGCCGTTAGGTGCCAAACAGTCCGTCAAGCACTTGAAGTTCGTGGTGTACACGCGGCCGCTGCACCCCGAGCTCTTTGAGATTCACCACGATCATCGCATCAATCAGCCCACCTTCGATGCGGCCGTCTGGGTGACCGGGTGCACGCACGTGGTGCGATTCAGCGTGGGCGATCAGACGATTACCGAGGTGATGGCCCAGGCCGAGGACGAGCTGCCCGAGCGCGGGTTGGTGGTCAGTTTCCGCTGCCGGGGTGAAAAGCAGCACCAGTTCGAGACCGAGGCGCACCTGCGGTACATGATGAATCTCCAGGTCGAGACGATGAGCGAGAAGGTGTACGCCAGCACCCACCAGGACCTCACCGCCGCCGCCGAGACCCGCGGCATCTACGTGCCCATTCCCAAGTGGCAGACCAGCGCCCTGACGCCGTTCACCCACGTGGATTACCACACCACGGCCACCAGCCTGCACATCTTCGCGTATCACGCGTTTCCCGATGAGCTGACGATCGTCAAGACGCAGTCGATCTTCGAGGTGCGGCAGCCGCCTGCGGAGTAAGCAGCCACCCGGCGAGGGCGTTTCTGCTCATAAACAAAGACTCCTCGCCCGACCCGTTCAAACGCTGGAATAAGTGTGTGGCATACGCCATACACTTAAAGATTTGAGTTGACAGGCCAACAGACCGATGGCCAAATAATTTTCGCCCGCTTTATCCCGCGCTTAATCTCTTGTGTTTATTCCGGTAGTCGCTTATAAATACAACATGAGGTCATGTCGTGTTAGCGTTCGTTGGATCTAGGCAACGGGTCGTCGCAGGAAACGGTTCGTCGCAAGACCAGGAGGCTGGTATGCAAAGAGCACGCGCACGCAGATTGCACGCACGTATCGGTTTTACTCTCATTGAATTGTTGGTGGTCATCGCGATCATCGCCCTGCTGGTCAGTATTTTGCTGCCCAGCTTGTCGCAGGCCAGACACCTGGCAATGGCCGCGCTATGCCAGGCAAACCTGCATGGGCTGTACACGGTGGGCAGCATGTACGGGGCGGATAACAATGGCTGGATGACGCATCCAGCGGCCGATTTCACCTACATGGGCAAGGTGTATTGGCAGCCCCGTGGTGTGCCGGCATCCGCGTTGGCCCCGATTCCCGCGCCGTACTTCGACTTTGGCCCGCCGTACTCTGATTACAACCC
The DNA here is from genome assembly GCA_003171335.1 of Phycisphaerales bacterium. Classification (GTDB taxonomy): domain Bacteria; phylum Planctomycetota; class Phycisphaerae; order SM23-33; family FEN-1343; genus FEN-1343. The sequence goes on along the minus strand of PMYD01000153.1, from coordinate 14,295 downwards.
GCAGTACATGTTCGACCTGACGGCCATCGACGCCTGGGTGGTGACCAATACGCTGGCCATTAACGTCGACCGCACCCAGCGGGAGTACAACGACGACGGCAAGGGCCTGGTGCCCAAGCACACGCTGGCCGAGGCCGAGATGGCCGTCTGCCCCCTGGCCCGCGCGGCGTTTGCCACGCTGGATGGCGAGTATTATGATTTCTCCGGCCGAGTCCGCTCCACGTACTTCTGGTCGCTCCTGCTGACCAGTTACCCAGCCACGACCAACTCCGGAAAGGCGGATTATCGCAACAATTCGCACGGCCCGTACAAATCGGAGGAGTTGCCCGACTCCGCCCGCACGATCTTCATGGGCGATGGCGTCGCCTGCACGGATGGCGGCTACCTGGGTCATGGAATCGGGCCCGACCCGAACCTGTCCTCGGCCAAGCCCACGTATGTGGATGCCACCTTCGTGCAGTACTACGGTTTTTTCCAGAACTTCCCAGGCCCGGCTTGTTTCGGCTCCCTGTCAGCCGCGGGCACCCAATGGTGGGCGGCGGGCACCTTCAACATTTACGCTCCGATGGACTACTACCACGAGAACCCCGCCGCCGTGCACTGGGACGGCCACGTGGGCACCTACACTGCCCCCGGTGTGGAGGACATCCACGCCTTGTACAAGCGCACGACGTTCGATGGGACGGAAAACGAGGAGTGACAGGAGCCGGCTCTACCACGAAACTTGCAGCCGGATCGTTCCCACCAGCGCATCGGGCGTACCGTTGCCGCCGGGATTGGCGGTGTACTGCAGGTCCGGCGTGACACTCAGCCAGGGCGTCAAGACCACCTTGTAGAATGTCTCCACCGCCGTTTCGTGCCGCGCCGAAAACCCCGCCGCCGGCTCATCGCTCAGCTCGACTCTTGTCAGGCCCGCCCCCAGCACATCGCTGGGCCGCCCGGGCACAAGGCCCCGCCACGCCAGCCCGGCGCCAACGTGCTGCGTCACCTTGCTGATCCGCTCATCCGCCCCGCCATACTGAAAGAATGCCCCCAGTTGCCGCTTATCTTCTTTGTCCTGCGGCGATGGCCGCCAAAGCGTCTGATCGAACACCGCGTACGGGCCGGCCGTTCCGTCCAGGAGCCCGCCCCCAAATTCCTCAAATGTCCCGGTGTGCCCATAGGCGCCAAGGCCCAGCCGACCGGGCAATTCATTCGCTCCCAGCTTCCATTTCGCCCCCACCTCGCCGATGAGAAACTGCCCGGAATTGACCGGCGCAGGCGAACCCACGGGCCATTCCTCCTGCAGGCCGCGGTCGAAATAGCCAAACCCGGCATACAGCCAGTCGCTGGGATACGCATAGATGCTCAACCCGTAGGTCGGGTCCGGGTACGTTGGAAAATCCACCAGCGCGGGGCTGAAGCCCATGGGGGAGCTGAGAAAGTCCGCGCCATTGTCCGTGAATGCGAACTCCTTCGTGGCGTCGATCTTCCCGACCTTGAGGCGAAGCTTGTCGTCCAGAAGCTTCTGCTGATACCAGACCTCATACAGCTCATCGCGGCTGTTCGCATCGATGCTCGAGTACATCTGAATGTCGCCCGTCAGCGCTGAGCCGTTCGACCCATGGTGGTCGATGAAGGTGGCATAAAACTCGCCCCCCTTGATGCCGGCGACTTTCTCCATGTCCATATCGAGGCCGGCGGTCAGCAGATGGCGCAGGGCCCAGTCGTGGGTGTTCAGGCCGCCGCGGAAATTCCTGGAGCTATCCAGGATGTAGCTCAAAATCGGCGTCACCCCCGCCTCGGTGAGCCTGGGCCGCAGGCCCAGCCAGGTCGCCACCTCATCTTCCCCCGCCGCCGCCGTCGTCGGCGAGCTTGCCGGCACGGGGCCGGAAGTCGGCCGGCCGCCGGGCGATGGGGCATCGGGCTCCTGGCCCTGCACTCCTTCGCCCAGGATGCACAGTATCGCCCCGGCCATCAGGCAGGTGCGAAGGCAGAGGCCCATTCTGGATTTGCCCGTTGACGACACGGCCGGCCGCGGGCACCTCTCACAAGCCGATTCGCTCTAGTCAGCTACTATAGGCGTTGGACACTTGCGAGAACATCCGCTTCCACCTCTGCTTCCACCAGCGGCCCACCGGGCAGCGTGGCAGACGGGCGAGTGGCAAAGCGCCAATGGGTGGAGGGCTCAACGTGTATTGCATCCGCGACCGGGGAACCCGCGCCACGGTTGACATAGGCGGTCACTCTGGCAGGCCCCGGTACCAACCGCAGTAGCTGCGGGAAGCTAGCCGATTTTGCCACCAATCCTTCGAAGTCGCTCGGCACAGGCAAGGGCATACTTGCCGCCGGGCCGATTTTCGCGGCCAGCAGATCAGCCGTGCCCACAGCCACCACACTCGGGGTCACAGGGGTGGCAAACTGATTCGCCACGGCGGCAGTTTGGCTCTGGCTTGTGACCGTCGTACCCAGCGGATTATAGTTCTGTTGCCAGATCAGAAAGTCCGCACCATTGACCATGCCATCACCGTTGGCGTCACCTATGGCCAATGTGGCCCCACTAAGCGTGGGATAGTGTGTCTGCCAGGTCAGGAAGTCCTGGCCATTGACCACCCCATCACCATTGAAATCACCCGGAAGGGCCGTCAGCGTCGTGAAGCTCGTCGGGCTCGAGTAGTAGCTCCATGTTCCCTGGCTATCCTCGTATCGAACTTTCCAACTGTAGGATGTACCTCCTGCAAGCGTTCCAACGGGGATGCTAATTTTGTTAGTAGGGTCTTCTCCACTATTGAATACTACGATCGAGTCTGACGTTCGCGTGACTACCCATTGGCTGGCGAAGTGTATATCTCCGTCAGGGTCGCCAAATGTGCTAGACTGCAGCAAAGGCGCGAGAGGAATTGACGCTGCACTGCTGGCCGGCAATATGTTGAGTGGCTGGGCTGGTGCCCCGGTAAGCGCTGGTAATGATTGCCCCATGTTCGCCTGCAATATCTGCAAATCAGTCGTATCAACCATTCCATCGCCGTTGAAGTCGCCGTCCGCCCAACCCTTGCCGCCACCCATATTGAGGTTCTGCTCCACAAGCGTGTAATCTTGGGAATCCACAATGCGGTCGCGATTGGCATCGCCCGCTAACGCGAAAAAGCTGTAAGATGTCGGTCCTTGCAACCCCACTCCGGCAACATTGTAAATGTTATCCCTATCCCAAACGTAGAGCGAATAGTCACCGTTTGGAAGGCTTGTGGCATTGAGGTCCAAGGTCGCAATATTGGTTGCCCGATCATAACTGACACTCTGCTGCTGAGGACTGCCCGCCGGGAGGATCTCGAAGCTCCCAAGCTGCATGTTAGCCGAAACATCCACATTGAACGCAACGCGCAAGGCTCCGGACGTGGCACCGGGGTCGAATTGCACGGACTGGATCACGGGCGCAGCCACGTTGGCTGGAAGCACCGTGAAGCTGAAGGATGGTGCCGGCGTGGAGTATAAGCCGTGCGAGTCCTTGGCCACGGTATATACGGTGTGCGTCCCGGGATCCCACGGGAGAGCCGAGAAGGGCGAGCCACCGGTGTTAATGGTGGCGGACCAGCCATCGCTTCCATCCCCGTCACCGATCATTCTGGAATCATCGTTCGCAGTGTTGATCTGAAGGCCCGGAATACCATTCGATTCAATGCACCACAAGACACTATTAACGTGGTCCGGCGCAAGGTTCGGATCCGAAACGCCGCTTGCCGAGAACGTAAGCGATTCGCCCTGAGTGACGGTCGTTGGCGTCACCGCACCAGACTGCACCACCGGAGGAAGATTGAGTTCGCCCGCAATCGTATAGCTCCAGATCGGCGACCAGGCGTTCCACACGCCCCCGATCCGCGCTTTTACCTCCCAGTAATACGTCTTCCCTGGCGATTCCAGCGACGAAAGGAATTGCTGCAATGTGTTCGTTGGGGAATTCCAAACATTACCGCCGGTGTCCACCGTTGGATTGGTTGGCAAGAGCGCAGGGTTATCCGACACCGTCACGCGATAAAGGTCGGCGCCTGGAACAGATTGCCAAGTCAAAGTCGGCGTTCGCACAACACCCGGCTCGCCGTTGGCTGGCGATGCCTGGATCGGATAATTCCCCGTCGGCGGCTGCGCCACCGTGAACGGAACAAGGGCCGATGTCTGCGGGCTGCCGTACGGATCGTTGACCACCTTGACCGTCCACGTTCCGGATTGGGAACGGACTCCAAGGCCATAGTCGAGCCGGCCCGAGCTGAGGTATTCCGTCTGGTTGTTCTGCACAAGGTTGCCGGAGGGGTCATAGAAATATAGCAAGCAACCAGGCAGGAAACCGTTTCCGTAGATCGAAATCGACTGGATGTTGTTTGTGGGCTGCAAGAGCGATGGCGACACGGAAGTGATGGCAGGCGCAACAGCCGAGGCCGCCACCGCAAAGGCTGCGGATGCAACAGCGCTGTCCGCCATGCCTGACTTGAAGGCCCGGGCCTTGAGGGTAAGCGAGGTGCTGAGCGTGAGCGGGTTATTGTAAAGGGCCGACCCGGCCGTGGGATCCGTGCCATCCAGCGTATATCGGAGCGTTGCCCCGGTGGTCGCCGTCGACAGACTGACCTGAACGAAGTTGTTGTACGACCCGCCGTTGGGTGAAATCGTCGGCACAGCTGCCGACGGAAGCGTCTGGACCATGAACGCAAAAGGTTCGGAAGCAACCCCGTTCGTAACGACTTGGACCGTCCATTGCCCTTGTGCCGTTCCGACACTAACGTAATAACTCAGTTGCCCGGTCGTCGCGTTGTAGGTGGGAACACGGCCTGGATAATAGTTGCCTAGCGCGCTGATGAAGTTAAGCGTCGAACTGGCGGAGAAACCACTGCCTGAAAGAGTGATCAATTGTCGCTGGTCGGCCGGAAGCGGCTGGAGGGAGGAAGGCGTGACAGATGTAATAACAGGCTTGGCCGAAACGGTAAAGGTCTGAGTGAAGGCGTGATTGACGTTGCCGCTATTGTCGGCCCAAGTACCGGCCGGGAACGCGACGTTGATACTGCCGAGTGGCAGGGAGCCAGTGAATGTGTATCGGTAGGTGTTACCGCTGACGAGCGTGGGCCCGCCGGTGATCGTGACGCCGCCGATCGAGAACTCCTGACCAGCATCGGTTATGGTGGCGCGATTCAGGCCGCTACCGCCGGTATCGGAGAATGTCACGTCGATATAACATCGCGAATTGATAGTTGACTGCGCTATTACGCCACCATTCACGGGGTCTGCCAAAATGGCGACTGGCGGGGTGGTATCGGCCGCCGGTTGCACGGCAACACTACCTGCATTGGATTGTTGACCATTGTCGTCAACCTCTACGCTCCACTGGCCGGCAGCACCGCCAACATTCAAAGCGTATGTGAGTTGTGTCGAACTCACATACGTTGGGGCTGACTTGGCGGGCCAACGGTTGCCTGCCGGATCAGTGAATACCAACGTGGACGATGGCGTGAAGCCTGTGCCGTAGATCGTGATAGGAGTTGTGCCGGATGAAGGCGCAATAAATTGCGCGGGGCTAACGGATGTGATAGTCGGCGCAGTTGAGGGCGTAGGAGTCAGAATAGCAATATCCGCCGTGTAGATGCCTTCCGAAGTCAGAGCGACCACTGTATTGCCAACCATAGCTACTTCTGAGATGACCCCTGGTGCGGGGAATGGAGGTAATGCTTGCCAACTGCTGCCTGCATCGGTGGACGTCAATAACGTTCCTTTCAGGCTTCCCGCGACCGCAAACAGCCTGTCCCCGAACCCATTTGGAAACGCCTGGACTCGCAAAATCGGGTACTGACTCAAATCGCCTATAGACGAGTTGTTTGCGAACGACCAATTCGCGCCTCCATCCGGAGACACCAACACACCGGCATTATTTATTGACAGATAAGGGAATGGTGTCTCGTAGGCTGTGGTTGAAGCGTAAATATTGCCCGACAGTGTGCCTATCGCAATGTCGGTAACCATGGGCGGAGAGTTGAAAATCCAAAGTGTAGGCGCGCCCATCGGGAGGGATATATGCTTCCATGTCTGCCCGCCGTCCGTGCTCTTTAAAGGGCCTATAGGGTCAGCCCCAATGAAATCAATGGAGGGAGCATCCTCAAACAGAAATGGCAAGCTTCCATTAATGCTAGCCACTCCGCTCAGATAGAGCGTATTGGAATCAGCTGGAGAGAAGTCGATGCTTGTAAAGTAGTCGATTTCACCACTGTCTACCAATGCGGCGGGATAAACCTTCGTCCATGACCCGCCACCATCTGTTGTCTTCAGAAGACCCTGCCCTGTAACACCGGCAAACACTACATTCGAGTCGGTGGGACTGACGGCTAGGCTATAGACAGAGTTTTGTAGCTGTGACACGCCTAACCAATTAGTTGTTCCATCAACCCGTTGCCAGCTATCCCCACCGTTAGTACTCTTGTAAACGTTACCGTTCAGGCAAGGATTGCCAACACCGGAAGTATCGATCACCGTCCCTACGTAAATGACGTTGGGATTGCTGGGTGAGATAGCAATTCGCGATATGGCTGGGTATAGGCTCGGAAAACCGGAATCCTTCGCCTGCCACGTCTGCCCGCTATCGGTACTCTTAAAGACTCCGCCGCCAGGTACGCCGCTCGCAACATAAATGGTGCTCGGAGCTGTGGGGGCCACTGCAATGGCACTAAAGCTGCCATCATATGTCTGTGACCACGACCCGGTAATATTAGCCCAAGGTGATCCACTCAGCAGCACCCGCTGCTCCAGCGATTCTATGCTCAGAATCGGAAGCCGGCCACCAGCCAAAGGACCACGCAGCCGGCATTCATTCCCGGCCACACGAGCAAAGACGGAGGAGCAGAGATCAAGGAGACGTTTGACCGCGTGTGACGCCAAGGACATGTGCCGCTCCTTTGCAGCCCCCGGCAGAGACGAACGCACATATCGCCCAGCCCAAGGGCATGGACAAACCGTCGATGAACGGGAACCCCCCGGTGGCAGTGAGGCGGCCGGGCTAATTCCCTGCCTGCAACCGACGAACGGAACCCGCTGTGCCGGAACTGCCCAAAAACCCCCGGTTAGGGCGGGCCAAGTCGATACGGCCCACGATTATAGTGCGATTTAGGAATTGCACAAGGGGAAAACTCGAAAGGTCAGGCCCCTGCAGGATTATCGCCCTTGACACTGCGGCTTTCCACGGTATAATGGTGCGTTACAATCTGCGTCCGGCAAAAAGATCCTGTCGGGCAAGCGCCTGGCTGTGGCTGGGTCGGACGGGTTACGCGACAAGGGCTACGGAGGGTCCGCAAGGAGGTGTTTTTCTCAAGAAGAACATCCACCCGAATGTGGGCGGTGTGCGCTGAGCAGTAGAAATCGTGACAAAGATTCCAAAGATGGGAAAGATAGATAAAAAACAGGATTTTTCAGATACACAGCATGAATCAAGCGACCCTTGGAAAATAAGGACTTACGTTGATTCATACTGACTCAGAATCAAGATTCAGCAGGACCTGTGAGAACTGTTCCTAAGAAGCGGTTTCCAAATGCTTCAAACACGTGTGAATTGCGTTCGCCCGGCCGCTACTCGATGCGGCGGCTGGAATGAATTGGACCGACACACTGTCTCCAACGTTAAACTTGGTAACTCTGAGATTCCGGAGAACATTTCAGATATTTCCATTATGCGCCGCGCGCATATTTACAAGGCTATAGCGCATCAGCATTTACAACATATTATTACAATATGCGCATATTTATGCGCATATTACTCAGTAATATTCGCGCGCATGTCTGTAACACTTATGGCATCGAAGATCACTCAGCCGGGCTTCTCTGGCAGTCCCTCCAGCCTCCAGTCTCCAGGCTCCAGCCTGCCCGGCAAGACACCCTCACCGGCCCTGAAGGGCCACCTCTCCCGTCAAGGGCGAGGGGTCAAAGCTGTGCGGCCGCACGCTGTTATTCCGGCCGTTCCTACAGCCTACAGTCTACAGCCTAAAGCCTTGCCTTTCTTTCCTTGCCAAAACCGGCACGGACCGATACATTGCGTTGTCACTTTGGATCCGGAAGCCCAATCACAACCCGCTGTTGGGAGATGCCCATGATGCAGGTGAAATTTCAACTCGATGAGAAGGACATGCCGCGCCAGTGGTACAACCTGGCGGCCGATTTGCCTAACCCGCCGCTGCCGCCCTTAGGCCCGGATGGAAAACCCGTGCGGCCGGAAATGCTCGAGCCGGTGTTCCCCAAGAGCCTGATCGAGCAGGAGGTCAGCACGAAGCGCTGGATCGATATTCCCGAAGAAGTGCTCCAGATGCTGGCCTTGTGGCGGCCTAGCCCGCTGTACCGCGCCCTCCGCCTGGAAAAGGCCCTGGGTACGCCGGCCCGCATCTACTACAAGAACGAGGGCGTCTCGCCGGCCGGCAGCCACAAGCCCAACACGGCCATTCCGCAGGCCTGGTACAACAAGCAGGCGGGCATGACCTCGCTGTGCACCGAGACGGGCGCCGGCCAGTGGGGCTCGGCCCTGGCCTTCGCCTGCGCCCTGGTGGGGCTACAGTGCAAGGTGTTCATGGTGCGCATCAGCTTTAACCAGAAGCCCTACCGCCGGCTGATGATGGAAACCTGGGGCGCCACGTGCGTGGCCAGCCCCTCCAACACCACCAACGCCGGCCGCCAGGTGCTGGCCAAGGACCCCGAGTGCCCCGGCTCCTTAGGCATCGCCATCAGCGAGGCCGTCGAGGCGGCCGTCAGCGACCCCTCCGGCAAGACCCGCTACAGCCTGGGCAGCGTGCTCAACCACGTGATGCTCCACCAGACGGTCATCGGCCAGGAGGCGAAGAAACAGCTCGCCATGGCGGGCGAGAAGAAAGTGGACGTGATCATTGGCTGCGCCGGCGGCGGCTCGAACTTCGCCGGCCTGTCGTTCCCGTTCGTGGCCGACAAGATCAACGGCGCCAAGATCGACATCATCCCCGTCGAGCCGGCCAGTTGCCCTTCGCTGACGCGCGGGCCCTTCGCGTACGACCATGGCGATGTGGCGGGCATGACGCCGCTGTTGGCCATGTACTCGCTGGGCCACACGTTCATGCCGGCCCCCATCCACGCCGGCGGCCTGCGCTATCACGGCATGTCGCCCCTGGTCAGCCAGGCGGTGGTCGAGGGGCTGATGGCCCCGCGGTCGTATCCGCAGCTCAAGTGCTACGAGGCGGCCGTGCTGTGGGCCCGCACCGAGGGTTTTATACCCGCCCCGGAGACCTCGCACGCCATCGCCGCCGCCATCGACGAGGCCAAGAAGGCCAAGGAAGAAGGCAAGGAAAAGGTCATCCTGTTCAACTGGTCCGGCCATGGCCTGATGGACCTGGTGGGCTACCAGAAGTATTTCGCCGGCCAGCTTGAAGACCACGAGCTGTCCGACGCCGAACTGGCCGAGGGCATCGCCGTCATGAAGAACTACCCCAAGCCGGCCGTGCGCAAGACCGGCAAGTGGTAAGGCGATACGAATATCGGGGACGTATTATGTCGGTTCCTGTGAATGAACTCCTCCCCCTTGACGGGGGAGGGTGGCCCGAAGGGCCGGGCCTGCCCTTCGTAGCTTTAGCGAAGCCGGGCCTGCCCTTCGTAGCTTTAGCGAAGCCGGGCCTGCCCTTCGTAGCTTTAGCGAAGCAGGGTGAGGGTGTCGCGCAAAGAAGAGACCTTGCGGCAGATGCAGGCTGAAAGCGAGCACGAGCCGTTCATGCGGCTGGCGATGGCGCAGGCCCGCGCTGCCGCCCAATGGGGCGATGTGCCCATCGGGGCGGTGATCGTGCAGGCGGGCAGCGTGGTGGCCGCCGCCGGCAACCGCCGGGCGGTCGATGGCGATCCGGTGGCGCACGCCGAACTGCTGGCGATTCGTGCGGCGGCCGCGGCCATCGGCGATTGGCGGTTGACCGAGTGCACGCTGTACGTGACGTTGGAGCCGTGCATCATGTGCGCGGGGGCGATTATCCTCGCGCGCCTGCCCCGGGTGGTGTACGGCGCCGGGGACCCCAAGGCCGGCGCGGCCGGCTCGATGTATTCCGTTCTGCTGGAAAACCGGCTGAACCATCAGCCCCAGATGGTTCCGGGCGTGCTGGCCGAGGAGTGCGGCCGGCTGCTCACGGAGTTTTTCCGTGCCCAGCGAAAACTGGGCAAGAAATAGGCCGTGAGACATCGGCGGATGTTCGGCCGATCAATCTTTGGACACATCCTCCAGCACTTCGGCCACCGTGCGGGCCTCTTTGCGGCTGTCGATGTGTCGGGCCAGGTCGGCCAGGGCGATGAAGCCTTTCAGCCGCATCTGCTCATCGACGACGGGCACGCGGCGAACCTTGCGGTCGCGCATGATCGCCTCGACCTCTTTGAGGTCCGTGTCCGGGTGCACGCTCTGCACGGAGCGGCTCATGATGTCCCGCACAGGCGTCTCGTAACTCTTGCCCAGGGCGACCACGCGGCAGCAGATGTCCCGGTCCGTGATGATGCCTTCCAGCCGGCCCATCTCGTCCAGGACCGGAATGGCGCCAACATTGTGCTCGGCCATCATCCGGGAGACTTCGATGACGTCGGACGATTCGCCGATCACCCAAAGGTCGTGGCTGGTCATGATTTCGCTGGCCTTCATGAGAGGCTCCTTTCAGCTTCTGTGAAATTGTAGGCCTGGCCGAAGGGCCAGCGTAGGGCGCCTGGCCCGAAGAGTGAGGAGACCAGGAAACCAAAAGGGAAAAGAGACGATTGTCACTCGCAGAATTTCTCGCTGGTGAAGACAAAAACCTGCGTGGACTTGTCTTTCCAGGCGTCAGGCGCCAGGCCGGCCTTCCCCGAGCAGCATTGGGTGAGGAACTCCTGGGCATCCCAGCCCTGGTCGGTGGCCACCTCGGGCAGGAAGCAGCCGCCGGCGCCGCCGCGGAGAATGTAGATGCCGTGCTTGCCGATCTGGAGCGAGAGGGGGTCGGCGATGGGTTCAAGCTTGCTCAGGACGGAGACCTCGATCGTCAGCTTGGGCAGTTCGCCGGCGGTGATAGGGCGGTAGTAGATGAAGCGCGGGTCGCGGGCGGCGGCCTGGCCCATTTCCACGACCATGTCGGCCAGCGGGCCGCGCGGGTGAAAGGTGCCGATGCAGCCGCGCAGAGCCCCCTTGTTGGTCAGCGTGACGAAGCAGCCCAAGGGCTCGCCCAGGATGCCGTCGTAGCTGGCAATCGGCCGCGGGCCAGCGCCCATGGCGTGCGCGACGGCCTGGCGGGCGAGGGAGACCAGCGCGGCACGGTCTTGCGGTGCGATCGGCATGATCGGTTCTCTCATGAAGCGGCGCTCGTGTATCCCGGCGCAAACCGCCCGAAAAACAATTAGACTGTCAAGCCATGCCGGAAGGAAGTTTCTTCCTTCCGATTGCCTGACAGTCTAATTGCCGTTGCCAAATCGCCGACGACTTAATTTTCCGAGGTGTTCACGACGGCCGGGGTGACCTGCGTTTGGCCGTTGCCGTTTTCGCGGTGCTGGCCGTTGCCATTCCCGTTGCCGTTTCCGCCATTGCCGTTGAGACTGACATAGCTGCCGTTGGTCTTTGCCTGTCCGTTGCCGTTGGCATGCCCATTGCCATTGCCGTTGGAATGGCCGTGGCCATTGCCATTCCCGTTGCCATTGGCCAGGACGGCGGCCACGGCCTGGCCGTTGGCGCCGGCCAGCTCGGCGGCACAGCGATCCTGCGCTGCTTCCAGGATCATCCGGATCAGGTCGGAATATCGCAGCCCGCCAAACCCGGCCATGTAGTTCAGCTTGCCATCCCAGCACCAGCCGGGGTTGGGGTTCACTTCCAGCAGCTTGATCTGCCCGCTGGCATCGCTGCGCCAGTCGAAGCGGGCGTAATCGCGGCAGCCCAGCCGCTCGAAAAGCAGGTTGGACCAGTCGATCAACTGCTGGCGCTGGTCTTCGCCCAGCACGGCCTCTTTGTAGTGGATCTGCGTCCAGTACGGCGATTCCGGCAGCCACTTGGACTCGTAGCCCAGGATCTGCGGCAGCCCGTTGTCGAGTTGGGAGAAATCCACCTCCAGCACGGGCAGCACCTGGAGGTTCTGCTCGGGGTTACCGACGACGCCCACGCTGTATTCCGTGCCCGGCAGGAACTCCTGGATGATCACCGGCCGGCCCGGCAAGTCTTCCTGCAGCCGGCGGAGGTAGTCCACCAACTGCTCGGGTGTCTGCACCACGGCATCCATGGTGATGCCCAGGCTCGAGTCGCCGAAATTCGGCTTGGCCAGCGCGGGGAAGATGGACGGCAGCGTCGCCGACTGGTCCGACGGATCGAAATACGTCTCCAGCGGTACCGGGATTTCCAGCGACATGGCCACCGCCCGCACCAGGGCCTTGTTGTAGCACAGGCCCAGGGCCGCCGGCCCCGCGCCGCTATAGGGAATGCCCAGGCTATCGAGCATGGCCGGGATGTGCAGCTCCATGAAGGCATCGTTGCGCAGGCCTTCATCGCACAGGTTCAGGGCGAACGACACGGTGCCGCGCCGCAGGTCCGTCATCAGCGAGGCGTGGTTGTCGAGGAACTCGAACTGGTACTCCGAAAGCTCCGCCAGCGCGCTTTTCAGCCGGCGGATCGTCTCGAGGTCCTCGGGGTTGAACTGCCCATCGCGCTTCACCATGTCCGGCATGCGCGGGTCGCCCATGAGCACGGTGACATTGGGCCACATCGGGCCCTTGCGCGGGACGGCGGCGATCTTCCGCGGGCTCTTGCCCGTCAGGAAGATGCGGCGGCTCATCATGCCCAGGTCCTGGTCGCGCTCGGAGAGCGCCTGGATGGGCCCGTGCACGCGGACGTGCTCAAAGCCCACCTCTTCCAGCAGCTTGGTGATCTGCTCGCACGAGTACAGCCGCTCGGCGTAGAACTGGTCGGCGATGACGCCGCGCTCGGCGTGGATGATCACTTCGCGACTGATCAGCCGCTGCCCATCGGCCGCCAGCGAGCGCTCGCGGCAGACGAGGTGATCCTGGTCGATCCACTCCCAGCTTCGCCGCTCGTAGTGCTGGCGCATCCAGTCGCCGTCGGCCAGGTCCATGGCCATCGTGCCGCCGGAGATGAGCAGCCGCTTGACGGCGTGGAGCACGGACAGGTCATCCTCCTCGCGGTCGAAATAGCCGAAGGAGTTGCCCATGATCGCCACGCAATGGAACGTGCCGGGGGCGAGTTTGGCCTTGCGCGCATCGCCCTCGTGGAACGACACGCTGAGCCCCAGGCCCTTGGCCCGTTTGCGGGCCAGGCGGATCAGGAAGCGCGAGCGGTCCAAACCGATAAGTTGGCGAAAACCGCGGCGGGCCAGCTCCAGGCTGTGGCGGCCCTGGCCGCAGCATAAATCCAGAATTCGGTCGTTGGGTTCCAACCCGACAGCGCTGATCAGCAGATCGACCTCACGTGCCGTGTTGCGATCATCTTCCACGACATCGCCGTCGGTCTTCAGATACAGCGAGTTGAACAGGTTCCGCCACCAGTCGGGCGGAAGATGACGTTCCAGATCAGAAATTGGACCAAGGGTCCGAGGTCCTCCTTCGGTTGGCTTGCGGGCCATACATTTGCGTTCCTGCTGCCGGCCCTGGGCCTGCCATCCGCCGCACGGGGCCGGCAGACCCCGTGCCTACAGGCGGTAAACATCCATGTGCAGGCCTCATTAAGCGAAGCATTCTATGTATCGTCCGTCAGAGCGCTGCGCAAAAAGTGCGCTTCTTTAAGATTTTTTCTGCCTGAGGCCTCCGAAACAACTTCCAGCTTGCGCAATTTCACAAATCGCCCGTCCCGCGCAGCCGGATGCGGCATGGACGGGGAGGGCACAATGGCCGGGCCTGCCCGGCGTAGCTTCAGCGAAGCCGGGTGAGGCTGTCCGCGCTCGCGCGCACAGCCCCGCCGCCTGCGCGCTTGACCGCCGCCCTAAGCCGGGCTAGACTTGCCCCGACAGCCGGGTCCCTGCGTGCCCCGGCGGGGGCGCTGGCCCCCGAGGGGTTTTTAGCGTAGCGGGTCTCGACGCGCCAGCATAGCTCAATGGTAGAGCTCCGCTTTTGTAAAGCGGGGGTTGTGGGTTCGATTCCCTCTGCTGGCTTGACTGGGACTGGCTCCTTTTTCCGCGTCTTCTGCGGAAAAAGGTGCCTGTCCCGCCGCGTCAGCGTCTTTACCGGCCGTCAGAGTGCGGCGGAAAAGGCGGAGGCGGTGGCACAGCTCCGCGACAGCGTGCCCGTGATGCTCTGTTCGGAATTGGGTGGGGAGGGGCACAACCTCCAGTTTGCCAACACGCTGATCAA
>PMYD01000076.1 GCA_003171335.1 Phycisphaerales bacterium | reverse complement strand
CAGCTTAAGTTGCTGGCATTCGTGCCTGTCCCGTTGCTCCCGCGGCGTTAAGAGTTCGGTATGTGTCCCCGGAACTGCAAGAGTTCGGTATGTGTCCCCGGAACTCCCTGGAAGGCAACCTCGAGATCGCCGACCTGTACGAGAAGTCGCCCGACTACATCCGCCGCTGGACGCAGGACTTGATCCGCGATGCCTTCGCCGACCGCCAGGGCCTGATCGTCTGCGCCTCCAGTTCCCCCTACATGCCCGGCAAAGGCCTGGTCTGCTTCCCGCAGTTCAAGGCGATGATTGATACCGTCACCGCCTGGCGGGCGTGACGGCTGTCAGGGACTGGCTCCTTTTCCCGCGCCTTTTGCGGAAAACGGTGCCTGTCCCGTTGCTCCCGCGGCGTTAAGAGTTCGGTATGTGTCCCCGGAACTGCCCCGGAACTGCCGCCCGCTGGCCGGCGGGCTACCCGTTGGCGATGATTTTACCGCTAGATTCAGACTTCTCAAAATGCCGAAATGCCGTAAAATGGCGGTTGCTCCGGTCCATTCTGTGCGGGTGACGGGGTCAAATTGACACAAGGCGAGCGTTGCTCGCGCCTTCACTGGTGCGTGGTAAGGCTCTTCTCGCCATGTTGGCGGATGCAATAGTCAGGCGCGGCTGGCGCTGCGCAAGACTCAAATATCCAAGCCCTTAAAGGGGCGGATCGGAGGAACAACCATGCTCAGGAAGATGATCATCATCGCTTTGGCACCCGCTCTGCTGTCGGGGGGTGCGGTTCTTGCTCAAACACACGCCTCTTGGCCGATCGATTGGAACAACTGGAACGATCCTCTTCTCTGGTGCACCATCGGCAACCCGGGCAACGCGCCGGACGCAAATCGTGTTTACACTGACCCCGATCCGAACGCAAATCCCAGGAGCTTTGAGTTCGGTTCTGTGGCGTACACCTTCAGAATCGGCAGGTTTGACGTGACCGCCGGCCAATACACCAGCTTCCTCAATGCTGTCGCGAAGACAGATCCATTCGGCCTATACAACCCGTCTATGAGCCACTTGGAGGACCCTTACGATTGGTCGAATGCCGGTTGCAATATTCAAAGAAACGGAGTTTCTGGCAACTACAGTTACAACGTAGATCCCAACTGGGCCAACCGACCGGTGAATTATGTGTCCTGGGCTGCCGCGGCACGCTTTTGCAACTGGCTGACGAACGGGCAGCCGACCGGTCCGGAGGGGGCAGGTACGACTGAAACGGGCTCTTATACCCTCAATGGCGCCATGGACAACTACACCCTCTTGCAAGTGAACCGCAACCCCGGGGCTCGGTACGTGATCCCATCGGAGGACGAGTGGTATAAGGCGGCATACTACGACCCCAACAAACCCGGCGGGGCTGGGTACTGGGATTACCCATACCGCAGCGACGATGAATATGACAACCATATATGCAACCCCGACCCAGGTCATAATGCGAACTTCAGCGGTTGCGGCTATACCGTCAATAGTCCTTACTGGCTTAGCGAGGTAGGGGAATTTGAGAACAGTGCGAGCCCTTGGGGGACATTCGACCAGGGCGGCAATGTGTACCAATGGAACGAGGGGATCATAGCCCACTACGGCTCTGCCTTTCGATGCGTGCGGGGGGGATCATACACTTTTATGCAACTCGCTATGACGGCAGAATTTCGAGGTTTCTTGTTCAACGGACCGAATCCGCCTGATTCTTTCAATCATGGCATCGGGTTCCGCATCGCGGAAGTGCCACTGCCGATCAACCAAGTCCCAAATGTTAACGCTGGCATAGAGAAGAAGATTATGTTGTCGGCCGGAAATACCTCAATGCTGGCAGGATCGGTGAGTGATGATGGCCTGCCTAACCCTCCAGGCGTTTGTACCGCCTCTTGGAATATGATCTCAGGGCCAGCCGCAGTCACCTTTGCTAATCCGAGCGCGGCCATCACAACGGCTACATTCTACGTTTCCGGTACCTATGTTTTGCAACTGACGGCAAACGATTCGCAGCTAAATGCTTCCAGCAAGGTGACCGTCAGCGTTCTTGCGCCAGGTGATTTCAACGGCGACGGCAAGGTCGATGGCGTGGACTTCCTGATCTGGCAGAGCCACTACCCCATGTCCAGCGGCGCCACTTGCGACCACGGCGACGCCAACGGCGACGGCAAGGTTGATGGTGTGGACTTCCTGATCTGGCAGGCGAACTACCACGGGTAAGCAGGTAGGGCGAGCAACTTGTTGCTCGCGCAATTCTGCGGGCAAGACCCGCAATTCGCAGCCGCCCGCGCTCTCGTTCGTGCCCGCCATCACTCGTGACCTGTCCGGCTCGATTACTCCGGCCACAGGTATTCCACACCTCCGGGCAGTTCGCACCGCCCGCACCAGTCCAGGTCGTAATACCCATCTTGCACATAGCGCCGAAAGCTCGACCACGGCCAATCGGCCGGCCGCCAGACGTAGCTGCCGCCCAGCCGTCACCAGCGTCAGAAAGATCATCGGCCCGCCCCGCCATCGACGATATCCCGGCATGCGCTCACTCCAGCCGGCCGAGCTTGCGCGAGCAACAAGTTGCTCGCCCTACCCACTTCGCCAAAGGCCAGACTCCCCGCGGGACTCATAGGCAAAGAGGACCGGCTGCCGGCATTTCAGAGATCTCACATCGAAACTTTTTTTGGATTTACAACAAATATGCTTGACATCTTAAACATTCTAGGATATGTTATAACTCCACATGCTTAGATCACAATTACGGAGAGGTGTTTGTGAGGCGGCACAAGCCAATGGCTACAGCATCCTTTGCTTCTGGGCATCCCAAGTTGACTTTCAAAGAAGAATGTGAAAATGGGTAATATGCACTTTAAGCATTATGCACTTTTGCTTGCGGCCTTATGGGTAAAAGAGTTATGTTTAAGCAGTTGCACTAAAATGACTTAGACCTGAAAATGCCGCATAAAGAGGCCTCATGGCATTGCTTAAGTTGTTTTCGCATAAGGCTTAAGCATAGAAATCAAGAGATGGCCGGCACGCCAGGCATATTTCCCGGCATTCGCGGTGAAATGGTCCACGCCGGTTCAAGTTGTTTCTGGACGGTGTTCTTGTGGCCGGTATGCCCAAGTGAGGCGGCGAGCCTCCAGCCTTGCCCCTGGGCCGCGGGTCGGCTATCGTGATGCGGGCATCGAGGCAGCATCTGGAGTGAAAGGAAGAATCGTATGGCTGACCGTGATCAGGTCGTCCAACGTCTGTGTGCAAGCGGCATCGTGGCCGTGGTGCGCGCCAAGAGCAGCGGCCAGCTTGTGGAGGTGGCCCGCGCCATGGCCGCCGGCGGCGTGGACTGCATCGAAATCACCCTGACCACGCCCAACGCGCTGGCCGTCATCGCCGCCGTCCGCGAGCAACTGGGCGACACCGTGCTGACCGGCGTGGGAAGCGTGCTGGACGGCGAGACCGCCCGTGCGGCCATCCTGGCCGGGGCGCAATTTGTAGTGTCACCTATTTTCAATCCGGCCATTCTCGAGATGGCCCACCGCTACGGCCTGCCCTGCGTGCCGGGGGCGTTTACGCCCACCGAGATTCTCAACGCCACCGCCGCCGGCGCCGACCTGGTGAAAGTTTTTCCCGCCGGCCAGTTGGGGCCGGGCTTCTTCAAGGACATCCTGGCCCCCATGCCGCACCTGCGGCTGACGCCCACCGGCGGCGTGGACCTCGACACGGCGGCCGCGTTCATCAAGGCCGGCGCCAAGACGTTGGGCGTCGGTTCGGCCCTGGTGACCCCCAAGGCCGTGGCGGCCGGTGATTTCGCCACGCTAACCGAGACGGCCCGGAAGTTCGTCAAGGCCGTCGCCGACGCCCGCGCGGGCGCGTGAGGTGGCGATGGAGTCTATCCCGCCCACGGTCGGCGCTCCGCAGCCAGGTTGGCTGGCCCGGCTGAATCCGCTTCTTCGCGGCCTTGGGCCGGCCCTGCTGCTGATGTTCGGCACACAGAAGACTCTGCGCCGCCACAGCGGCCGCCCCTTGGGCAGGCTGTGGCTGTATCTGGGACTCACCGGCGCGGCCTGGGGCATCGTTCTGTGCGGCGGCTGGGAAATCGCCTGGCGCATCTTCCCCCGCTGGTGGCCGTACGCCTCCAGCTTGCCACTGATGCCGACGTTGGCCGTGCTGTCGCTCATCTTCCTCACGCCCCTGCGGAGCCCGATCACAGCGCTGGTCAATCTGGCCGGCCGCCGCCGGCCCGGCGATCGGGCGGTGCTGGCGGCGGCGCTGGTGTGCCTGCTGGCGCTGGGGCTTTTGGGCGCCAGCCCGTGGCGGCGGGAGAGCATCTGGCTGCCCGCGTTTCTGGTGTGGATCCGCCCGCTGGAAGAGTCCCGCGTGTTGCTGCTGATGCCCATGTGGGGCGCCTGGGCCATGATGACGCCGGCCCATTTCTGCCCCCCCGCCGCCGACGCATCGGCCCTGGTCCGGGCCCATTTGAAGCTCCAGCCCGTGGCCGCCACGGCGGTGTGGATGGCCATTCCGCTGGCCGGCACGCTGTGGGAGCTGAACTTCCTGTGGGGCTGGGTGGCCGTGCCGGCCCTGCTGGCGATGCTCACGGGCAGCATCGCCAGCGTGCTGTGTTGCCGGTTGACCGGCGGCGCCTCGGCGGCGACACTCCGGGCCGGCAACGCCTTGACTCAACTGGCATTTTTTGCCGGGTTTCTGATCGCCAAGAGCCAGACGTGAAGAAGAATTTCAAATTGCAAATTTCAAATTGCAAATTTGACGGCCGGAACGAGGGACGCGTAGTACGGAGAATCACGCTTGTTCCCTAATTTGAAATCTGAAATCTGAAATCTGAAATCAAGAAGTGAAGACTGTGATCTTCTTAAGGATGCTGCATGGAAACCAAGACCCCCAAGGCCACTGCCCTTCTCAACACCGATGTTCCGGGCTTTCCGAAGCGCTCGGGCAAGGTTCGCGACATCTACGAGCTGCCCGCGGAACTGCTCATCATCGCCACCGACCGCATCAGCGCCTTCGACGTGGTGATGGCCAACGGCATCCCCGACAAGGGCCGCGTGCTCACGCAGATCAGCCTGTTCTGGTTTGAGAAGCTCGCCGGCCTCGTGCCCAACCACATCATCCCGGCGACCTTGGCCGATTTGCCCGCCCCGTTCCGCAAGAGCGAGTTTGACGGCCGGTTCATGCGCTGCCGGCGGGCCAAGGTTATACCCATCGAATGCGTCGTCCGCGGCTACCTGGCCGGCAGCGGCTGGAAGGAGTACCAGGTTTCCGCCACCGTGTGCGGGGTGAAACTGCCGGCCGGATTGGCCCAGTGCCAGGAACTGCCCGAGCCGATCTTCACGCCCACCACCAAGGCCGAGCAGGGCCACGATATGCCGGTGACCTTTGCCCAGGTGGCCCAGGCCGTCGGCGAGAACCTGGCCCGCCGGCTGCGCGACGCCAGCCTGGCCCTGTACACGGCCGGCCGCGACTACGCCCGGCAGAAGGGCGTCATCATCGCCGACACGAAATTCGAGTTCGGGCTCGATGAGTCCGGCACGCTGCTGCTCATCGATGAAGTCCTCACGCCCGACAGCTCGCGCTTCTGGCCCGTGGCCGGTTACAAACCCGGCCGCGACCAGGAGAGCTTCGACAAGCAGTTCGTTCGTGACTACCTCGAGCAGATCGGCTTTAACAAGCAGCCCCCCGGCCCCGTGCTGCCGCGCGAGATCGTCCAGGCCACGCGGGCCAAGTACGTCGAGGCGTACACGAGGCTCACGGGAAGGGAGTTTGCGTGGGCATGAAACGGGTTTTAGAATTCGATATCTCGGCGCAGGTGAAGCGCGGAAATCCCAAATTCCAAATCCCAAATTCCAAACAAATTCCAAGCACCAAGCTCCAACAAGAACAACGTGCCCCTATAATAGGTGACTGGATATACATGCCGAGGGTTTGGAATTTGGAGCTTGGTGCTTGTTTGGGATTTGGAATTTGGGATTTGGGATTTCTCCCTCCCCGGCTGAGGTTGATTTGCCCAACTTCCCCTGCTACGGTGCGGCAGCATGATTGACTTATCCGTCGACCTTGCGGGCGTGAAACTGGCCAACCCGCTGATGACTGCCAGCGGCACGTGCGGGTACGCGCAGGAGTACGGTTCGTACGTCGACCTGCGGCAACTGGGCGCCTTCATCACCAAGAGCATCACCGTGCGGCCGCGGCTGGGCAATCCGCCGGGGCGGGTCGTCGAGACGCGGGCGGGCATGCTCAACGCCATCGGCCTGGCCAACGTGGGGCTGGAGGCGTTCTTGAAGGAAAAGGTGCCGCTGCTGGAGGACCTGGCCCTGCCGGTGTTCGTGAATGTCGCCGGCACGACCATCGAGGATTACCTGGCGGTGATCGAGGCCCTGGCCGAGGTGAAGGTCGTGCGCGGCGTGGAGCTGAATGTCTCGTGCCCCAACGTCAAGGAAGGCGGCATCACGTTCGGCGTGGACCCGGTGCAGATCGAGCACATCACGCGGCGGGCCAAGGAGCGGTGCGGCAAGAACATCCTCATCGTGAAGCTGTCCCCTAATGTTGCCGACATCGCCATCACGGCCCGCGCCGCCATCGCCGCCGGCGCCGATGCCCTAAGCCTGGTGAACACGTTCACGGCCATGGCCATCGACGTGGAGACCGCCCGGCCGCTCTTGGCCAACAACACCGGCGGGCTGTCCGGCCCGGCCATCCATCCCATCGCCGTGTACATGGTGCACCGCGTGTACACGCAGGCGGCCCGCGCCGCCAAGGTGCCCATCATCGCCATGGGCGGCATTCAACACTGGCGCGATGCGGTGGAGTTCCTGCTGGCCGGGGCGACCGGCCTGGCCATCGGCACGGCGCTCTTCGTCGATCCCGCGTGCCTCCTGGCCATCCGGGACGGCATCGCCGATTACCTCCGCCGGCAGGGTCACGAATCACTTGACCCCATTATTGGATCGCTCACGCTCAACACGGCCTCCTAGCGCGCCGGCGGGCCGTTGTTCCGCATGCCGTTTGGGCGCTGGGCGGGGTTCTGCGCTTGCAACTGCGATTGAATCTGCAGCACGCACTGCTGCATCTGCCGCGCGTGGTCCTGCATCATCTGTACCATGGCCTGCTGCTGGCTGTGGAGCATCTCGCGCGCCTGGCCGATTTTGGCCGCGGCGCCGGCATCCCGGGCGGCGGTGGCCGCCGCGAGGGCATCCTGCAGCACGCGGTCGATATCCGCCGTATTGCGGGCGTGGCGCTGGGCCATGGCGCACAAATTGTTCGTGCCGCCTTCGCCGGAGATGGCCGGCAGATCCGCGCTGTTGCCCGCTGGGACCGGGGAGGCCATCGGCCCGGCGGTCTGGGCATTAATCGCGGTGGCAGCGGCCAGCACGATGAGAATGACCGCCAGCGTCAGAGGCGCCGCCGAGAGCAGGAGCGTTCGCTTCATCATCGCGGACATAGTCTGAATCCTTTCATTGCCCGCAGGCGCTTCGGGAATTGTATGCCCACTGGACGGGCAGCCGGCGGCGGGGTATGTATGATCTCATGGACCGACGGACCCGCATTTGCCTGTGGGTGATCGCGCTGGGGCTGGCGAATTTCGCCGCCTACATCGTCGGGTACACGTATCTCGGGGCCGGCGGCGGCGACGCCATGAACGGCAAGGTCATCCGCGATGCGGCCAACCCGGCCGCGTGGCACTACTACCTCGGGCGGATGGGCAACCTGTACGAGGTCCGCCGGCCGGTGTGGATTTATTCCGCCGTGCATTCCAGCAGCATCTTCCCCACCATGGCGGCCGTCATGCTCTCGATGCTCACGCTGGCCAAGGACCGCATCATCTCGGCCGTGCAGCCGACGGTCTCGCGCGGGCGGATGGTGCTGACGCTGCTGGCCGGGCTGATCACGCTCATGGCCGTGGCCATGACGGCGTATTTCATCGGCCATACGGTTCGCTGCCTGGTCCACCCGCCGCTGCGGCCGCTGCCGCCGCCGCCGGCACTGGAGGCCTCCGCAGTACCGCAGGCGAGCCCGGGCGAAGCCATTGGTTCTGATAGTGTGCTGTTTAAAGTGTTACAGTCTTCTAAAAGTTTAGACGACTGTAACGCTTATCTTATTTAAGTGTTACATTCTTCGGCATTAGTACGAAGAATGTAACACTTAAACGTGGGCCCGCCGGACCAATTGACTGTTTCAGACCCCGTCGCCGTCGATATAAAGGTGCTTCGCATTGCGCCTGGCACAGGCACGTGTTCCGACGAATAGTTGCAGCTAAGGAAATCGTTTCTTGAAGGATGTGCGTGAGATTCTCGGCGCCGAAGGTCCCATCGCCGCGGCGCTGCCGGCCTACGAGGTCCGGCCCCAGCAGCTTGATATGGCCGAGGCGGTGGCCAAGGCTTTTGGCGCGCCCGAGCATTTGCTGGTCGAGGCGGGCACCGGCGTGGGCAAGAGTTTCGCGTATCTCGTGCCGGCCATCGAGGCGGTGACTCGCAAGCAGCGGGTCGTTATCAGCACGTACACCATCTCGCTCCAGGAGCAGCTCATCAGCAAAGATTTGCCGTTCCTCGCCGAGCACCTGGGCGTGAAGTTTTCCGCCACGCTGGGCAAGGGGCGGTCGAATTTCATCTGCCTGCGGCGGCTGGAAATGCTTTGCCGGCGGTCGGACCGGCTACTGTCGGATCCGCAGGACCTGGCGCAACTTCAATCGCTGGCCAACTGGGCCGGCCAGACCCGCGAGGGTTCGCGACAGGAAATCGATTTTCCTCTCTCGCCAAGCCTCTGGGCGCGGGCCTGCTGCGAGGCCAATTCCTGCCGCGGCGGGCAGTGCGGCCTGCACGGGCGATGCTTCTTCCAAGCGGCGCGCCGCAAGATGCGGCAGGCGAATATCGTGGTCGTCAACCACGCGCTATTCTTCTCGGACCTGGCGCTCCGCGAGCAGGAGCTGACGGTCCTGGGCGATTACGACCTGGTCGTGCTGGATGAGGCCCACACAGTCGAGGCTGTGGCCTGCGACCACTTCGGCCAGAGCCTCTCGCAGGCGCACATCCGGCGGATGCTGGCCGACCTGTACAACGACCAGACCAATCGCGGCTTGCTCGCGCTGGGGGGCGATGCGGCGGCCATCGGCGCAGTCAATGCGGCTCACCTGGCCGCCGAGGAATTCTTCGATCAGCTTGCCGGCCTTTTCGCCGCTCGCGGCGGCACCGGCCGCATTCCCGTCGGCGCCGCCGAGCGCGTGCACGATGGACTCTCGCCGGCCCTGGCCGAGCTTCGCGAGAAGCTCTCGCACCTGGGGCAGCGTTGCCAGGGCGATGATGAGCGGACGGAGCTTCTTTCGGCCGCCGCTCGCGTGGGCGAGGCCGTCGAAACGATCAAGACGATCATTCACGAGCCGCGGGAGGATCACGCCTACTGGGTCACCATTCGCGAAACTCCGCGCGGGCGCGCCCGCGGCGGCGATGTGATGCTGGCGTGCGCGCCGATCGAGGCGGGCTCCTATATCCGCTCGGCGCTTTTCGAGAAGGTCCGCTCGGTCATCCTCACCAGCGCCACGCTGACGACCGGCCGGTCCGGCCAGGGCGGCTTTGAGTACATTCGCCAGCGCCTGGGCCTTTCCGAAGGCCAGGAACTCCAGCTCGACAGCCCCTTTGATTACCGCCGGCAGGCCAAGCTGTACCTCGAGACGCGGCTGGGCGACCCCAACGACCAGGCCCGCTTCGCCCCCGCGGCCGCCGCGGCGATCGGCCATTACATCGGCCTGACCGAAGGCCGCTGCTTCGTCCTGTTCACCAGTTATGCCCTGCTGACGGCCGTCGCCGAGCAGCTTGCCCCGCTGTGCCTTCGCGAGGGCTACACGCTGCTTATTCAGGGCGGCGACTTGCCGCGCACCGCCATGCTCAACCGCTTCCGCAAGGGCCACAAGTGCGTGCTGCTGGGGACGGTGAGCTTCTGGCAGGGCGTGGATGTGGCGGGCGAGGCGCTGTCCAACGTGATTATCACCAAGCTGCCCTTCGCCGTGCCAGATTCACCCCTGATCGAGGCCCGCATCGAGGCCATCCGCAACCGCGGCGGCAGCCCGTTCATGGAATATCAGCTTCCCGAGGCGATCATCCGCTTCCGCCAGGGGTTTGGCCGGCTGATCCGCAGCACGACCGACACCGGCATTGTAGTTGTGCTCGATCATCGCATCGTTACCAAGCGCTACGGCCGGGATTTTCTCAATGCCCTGCCGCCGATCGATGTGGTGCGGGATGAATGGGAGGCGCAGCGGAAATGAGCGGGCAAATTCCAATCGGAACAAAAGGTCAAGTGTAAACGGTTTACACTTGGCCGAACGTGCTTCACCTCTCCGTTGTCCGCGGCGGACAACTGCCCGCTTATGATCGGCAGACAGGTGGTCAAGTTGACCACCTGAGCTGCCCGGCAGGTGCGAAACTTTCGCCTTCTGTAACACTTAAGTTCAACCTGTAGTGGTGTCGCAAGGTTATATGCACAATGACTCCTCCGGAGTCGCCAACTTTAAACCGTTTAAAGTTGATTCGGCTAATGTTAGGACAATATGCCTCGGAATATACGAGACCCACGATCTCTAAAAGGCGAACAACGGCAGCAGCCGAAAAACAGCAATAGGGGCTTGCTCCCAGCGGGCGGCGGGATTCCAATTAGCGGCTTAAAACTCTTACCAGGCCGTTTGGCCGGAGGCCGCATGAAAACGCGTGCAATTCTTACTCTGTGGGTTCTGGTCGTGCTTCTGGCGGGACGGAAGGCGATGGCGTCGGAGTTCTACGTTGATCCCAACGGCACGGCCGGCGGCGACGGCTCGGCGGCCAAGCCGTGGGACCTGGCAACGACCCTGGTGCAGCCGGCGGCCGTCCAGCCGGGCGATACGATCATCCTGGCCGGCGGCACGTACCCTCTGGGCGCCAGCGCCAAAGAGTTCTTCACCAAGCTCACCGGCACGGCTGATAAACCGATCACCCTTCGCCCCGCCGCCGGCGCGCGAGCGACGGTGGACCTCTACTCCGCCGCCGGCCAAACCGACTGCAATTTCTACATCGGCGGGGCGCACACGATCTACCGCGACATTGAATTCACCTCCTCCAATCCCGACCGCGAGAAACGCGGCTCCTGGCAGATCGGCGCCCACGACACCGGCGGCGGCGAGGGCGTCAAGGCGGTCGACCTCATCCTGCACGACATCAGCAACGTGGGACTCTGGCGCTCGGCGGTGAACGCCCAGTTGTATGGCTGCCTGATCTACCACAACGGCGAAAACGGACCCGACGGCCGCGGACACGGCCATGCGGCGTATATCCAGAACCTCAAGGGCACCAAGCTCATCGCCGAGAACATCTGTTTCAACCAGTTCTCCTGCGGCCTGGCGCCGCACGGCACCGGCGATGTCGTGGGCCTCAAAATGCAAGGCAACGTGTGCTTCAACAACGGCGTGCTGAGCAAATCCGGCCATCACTACAACTATTTCCTGTGGGCCGGCAAGGGCACCAGCGACGTGGTGTTGAAGAATAATTACGGCTACGTCGGAGCCGGCTTTGGCGAGGAAAAGGCCTACGGCACCGACCTGGTGTGCGGCAAGGACCTGACCATCGAGGACAACTACTTCGTCGGCGGCGGCCCGGCCTTCTCCGCCGGCGACTGGGATAAGCTGACGGTGCACAACAACCGCATCTTCAGCGCGCACCTGCTGGTTTCGCTGGCCGACCCGAATTCCGGCCCCGGCCACTACGATTGGGACAACAATCAATACACCGACCTGAACCACCAGGCCGCGCCCTTCCTGCTGGCCAGCAAGGCCTATTCCTGGGACCCGTGGCGCAAGAGCCACGAGTGGGAGGCCAAGAGCACGCTGGTGACCGAGCGGCCGGTCAAGGCGGACCTCTTCGTGCGGCCGAATCAGTTCGAGGATGGCCGCGCCAATGTCATCATCTACAACTGGCCCAGGACGGATACGGTTAAGGTGAAACTCGCCCCCGCCGGTCTCAAGAAGGACGATGGCTTTGTGCTGCTGGATGCGCAGAACTTCTTCGGCAAGCCGGTCGTCGAAGGCAAGTGGACCGGCGAAGACGTCGTCGTGCCGATGAAGGACCTGCCCATGGTGCAGCCGACGGGCAGTTCGGGTTCGTTCGTGCCCCCCAAGCACACGGGCGTGGATTTTGGCGTGTTTGTCCTGCGCAAAGCGGCCGTCTCCCGGTAAAATCCGGCCCTCATGGCCAATCCAAGAAGATTCATCAATCAGCTTCAGCCCGGCGAAACGCTGGACCAGGTTTTCCTGGTCCGCGACCGGGATCTCCGCACTGCCAGCAATGGCGGTTTATACATCGTCTGCACGCTGACCGACTGCACGGGCAAGCTCAACGCCCGGATGTGGCAGGCCAATGAGACGATTTATAAAGCCATCCCCATCGACGGCTTTCTCCAGATCCGCGGCCGCACGGAGAACTACAAGGGCAACCTCCAGTTTATCATCGAGGCCGTGCGGCCGATCCCGGCCGAGAAGGTGGACCTGGCCGATTTCCTGCCGCACGCCCAGCGCGATGTGGAGGAAATGTGGGCCGAGCTCTTGGAGCTGGTGCGGGCGGTGCACAACAACCCCCTGCGAATGCTCATCAAGAAGTTCGTCGAGGACCGCGACTTCGTGGCCGCCTTCAAGCGCGCCCCGGCGGCCATGGAGCTGCACCAGGCGTACCTGGGGGGGCTCTTGGAGCACACGCTGGGCGTCACCCGCGGCGCCAAGGCCATTCTGCCGCTCTACCCGCAGCTCAACGCCGATTTGCTCCTGGCCGCGGCGTTTCTGCACGATGTGGGCAAGGCCGCCGAATTGACCAGCGACCTGACCTTCCGCTACACCGACCGCGGCCAGCTTGTGGGCCACATCACCATCGGCGCGATCTGGATTCAGCAGAAGGCCGACCTGATCGCCGCCGAGACGGGCGAACCCTTCCCCGCCAAGACGCTGGACTTGGTCCAGCACATGATCCTGAGCCACCACGGCTACTACGAGTACGGCTCGCCTCGCCTGCCGATGATCCCCGAAGCCGCGGCCCTGCACTACCTGGACAACCTCGACGCCAAGGTGCACATGTTCGATCGCGAGATCACCGGCGACCCCGATGCCGCCGCCACCTTCACCGGTTTCCACCGCGCGCTGGAGGTGAGGATCTACAAGGGGGCGGGAACGTTGGAGGGGGATGGTCCGGCTGCAAATGGGAAGTGAGGTTGACGACGATTTCAAATTTCAAATTGCAAATTTCAAATTAGAGAACAGCCTCCAACATCACTCAAGGTCTGTGTAGCACTCCGGCCGTCAAATTTGAAATTTGCAATTTGCAATTTGAAATATGCGGGGTTTGAGGCCCGATTACCGCAAAGACCGTCAATCCGCCCTCATTCCGCCTCAATTCCCTTGAGCTGCTGCCGCATCGCGTTGCTCACCTTGCGCAGCAGCTCGACATAGTCCATCTGCGCCTCGGTGAGCTTCTTGAAGTCGGCATCGGCGATGAGCTTTTCGTGCAGGGCCTGGAGCTTCTGCTTGTCGGCCGCTTCGATCGGCTTACCCTCATGCTCCAGCTTTCCGATGCGGTTGACCTGCTGCTGGTAGTCGTTGAGCATCTGCCGCAATTCCGGCTTGGCGCTGACGGCCGCACGGGCGGCGTGCATGGCGACGGCTTCAGGAGCGCCGGTTATGGCCTTGCCAAGCTGCTCGGCCAGTTGGATGATGTCTGCCATTGGTAAACGTTCCTCTATCTGGTGCGGTACCTGAATTCTTGCCCGGAAAGGGCCATTATGCCCGAACAATTTCTGCAAGCCATCATCAAATACCTCGCGGATAAGCATTATCAGCCGCTGAAGGTCCGCCAGCTCGCCCGCCGCATGGGCGTGGCGGATGACAATTACGACGCCTTTCGCGATGCGGTCAAGCAGCTCCGCGACAGCGGCCGCGTGGTCATGGGCGAGAAGAACGCCCTGTCGCTGCCGCCGATGGGCAAGACCGTCACCGGCACGTACCGCGGCAACCCGCGCGGCTTTGGCTTCGTCGTGCCGCTGGAACCCACCGCCCACGGCGATTTGTTCATCCCGGCGGGCGCCGAGGCTGACGCCATCACCGGCGACACGGTGCTGTGCCGCGTCTTCAAAGGCCACATGCGCGATGGCCAGATGCTGTACCGCGGCGAGGTCGCCGAGATCGTCGCCCGCGGCCACAACCGCTTCGTGGGCGAGCTGGACCGAGCCGTCGGCGAGGTCTCCTTCTGGTTCGTCACGCCCCAGGGCTCCACGTACACCGACCCGATCGTCATCGACGACGTCGGCCCCGCCGCCCGCAAGGGGCTCAAGGTCGTCATCGAGATCGTCCGCTACAGCCAGGGCATCGACCTGGCGCACGGGGTGATCCTTGAGATGTTGGGCGAGGCCGGGCCCATCG
Source organism: Phycisphaerales bacterium (assembly GCA_003171335.1). Classification (GTDB taxonomy): domain Bacteria; phylum Planctomycetota; class Phycisphaerae; order SM23-33; family FEN-1343; genus FEN-1343. The sequence continues at coordinate 3,587 of PMYD01000076.1, read as the reverse complement.
ATATCGAAACCATCGGCATCATCCGCCAGCACGGCCTGCCCGATCACTTTGGGGAGGAAGTGCTGGCCGATGCCCGCCGGGCCATCAGCGCCTTCGAAACCGGCGGGGCGCCGCTGGATGGCCGGCAGGACTTCCGCACCTGGACCATCGTCACGATCGACCCCGACGATGCCCGCGACTACGACGATGCCGTCTCCATCCAGAAACGCGGCAACATCACCACGCTCGGCGTGCACATCGCCGATGTGCCGCACTTCGTCCGCGAGGGCAACGCCCTCGATACCGAGGCCCGCCAGCGCGGCAACAGCGTGTATTTCCCGCGCAAGGTCGTGCCCATGCTGCCGGAGATTCTTTCCAACGGCGTGTGCAGCCTGCAGGAGGGCCAGGACCGGTTAGTACGCTCCGCCCTGATCGACTACGACGCCGACGGCAACGTGGTGGCCGAGCGCTACGCCAACGGCATCATCCGCTCGGCCAAGCGGCTGACCTACCGCCAGGCGCAAGCCATCCTCGACGGCCAGACCGGCGGCTACGACCCCAAGGTCGTCCAGCTCGTCCGCGAGATGGACCACCTGGCCCGCCGCATCGAGCAGCGCCGCCGCAAGGCCGGCACGCTGCACCTGGATTTGCCCGAGGTGGAGCTGGTGCTGGATGAGGCCGGCCGCGTCGTCGACGCCGTGCACGCCGACCAGAGCTACACGCACACCATCATCGAGATGTTCATGGTCGAGGCCAACGAGGCCGTCGCCCGCAAGCTGGACCGCCTCGGCGTGCCCTTCCTCCGCCGCATCCACCCGGAGAAGGATGCGACCGCCACGGCGCATCTGAAGGATTTCGTCCGCGCCTGCGGCTTCAAAATCGCCGGCGAGCTGTCGCGTACCGAGATGCAGGCCCTGATCGAGCGCGTCCGCGGCCGGCCGGAGAGCTACGCCGTCAACCTGGCGCTGCTGAAGATGATGGAGCAGGCGATTTATTCGCCGCGCCGCGTGGGCCACTTCGCCCTGGCCTCCGACGCGTACTGCCACTTCACCAGCCCGATTCGCCGCTACCCGGACCTGACGGTTCACCGGCTGCTCGATGAGCACCTGCGCGGCACCCTGGATGTCGAGGCGGCCGCCAGCGTGGCCGAGGTGACGACGCTGGGCGAGCATTGCAGCTTCACCGAGCGCCGCGCCGCCGATGCCGAGCGCGAGCTGCGGCGGCTGCTGGTGCTCCAGATGCTCGAAAGCCACATCGGCGAAGTGCTCGAAGGCGTGGTGACGGGCATCACCACCTTCGGCATCTTCATCGAGTCGTCCAAGTATCTCGTGGAAGGTTTAGTCCGCCTCCAGGACCTGGGCGATGACTGGTGGGAGGCCAATCCCAAGGGCGGCGTGGTCGTCGCGCAGCGCACCGGCCGCCAGATCCGCCTGGGCGATGCCCTGACCGTGCGGATCTTCGGCGTGGACCTGGGCCGCCGGCAATTGGACTTCCGGATCGAGAAATTCCCCGCCCGCCGGCTGCCGGCCGGAAAACAGGACCAGGTTGGCCAGGCCCCCAAGAAACGCAAGGCCAAGGAAGCCAAGCCGGCACCTACTCTCCCGCCCCCCAGCGGCGGTGGCAAACAACCTGGCGGCAAACCCGCCAAGCGCCGCCGGCGGCGCGGGAAACGATAGGGAGACTTTGGCCGGCCGTATTCTCCGAGGGTGCCACGGCTGTCCGCAGCCGTGCGCTGTGCGCGGCAAGGCAAGAGCGAGTCTCGAAGGTTTCCGCAGGACCTCCCACCGGACCTGCAGCCGAGAGCGCACGGCTGCGGACAGCCGTGGCACCACCAGGAAGGACACTCCGCATGGGCGGGGACAACCTCATTCGCCCGCCTTGGCGTTCCAGATCGCCATCGTATCGGCCGAGCCCTGGCTGCGGACGCCGTTATCGGTCAGGATCTCATCCGTGGCGGCCAGCAGTTCGGCGCGCGCAAAAACCAGCGTTTCACCGCCGCGGCCGTCGAACTCGATCACGATGAACTCATCCTTGCAGTCGCGCAGCACTTCCACCAGGTGGTGCAGGTTCTTGATGGCGATGCCGTTGATGGTCTTGACGACCTGCGAGGCCGGGTTGCCGTAGCTCTTGGCCAGCTTGTGCGGAAAGAACGGCGAGGAAACCACCACCAGGCCTTCGCCCTTGAAGGCGGGCTTGTCCGTCAGGCGTTTGATCAGCGGACTTTCCATGCTGGCCAGCAATCGAATCCCGCCCGAACTGCCCAGGCCCGAGACATATTCCATGCTGGCCGTCGAAAAGACCAGCGGCCCGTACACGAAATACGCCGGGTAAGCCCCCTCTAAGGGCCCGATGACCATGGGCCGACTGGGCGACACCGGCAGCTCGATCGAAAGCGTTTTGCCCGCGCGGACCACGGTCAGCGGCACCTTGCCGTCCCTGGCGATCTTCTGCACCAGGTATTGGAAGCGGACGGAAAGATTCGGACCCAGCTTGATCATGCCCTGGTCATCGATGGGCGTGGCGCCGATCCGGGTGATGAAGTCCCACTTTTTCAGCGGATAATCCGCGTCGGTCCTGTCCGGCGTGTGAACGACCATGCCTTCGACGGACTTGTCCAGCTTCAGGAAGGAACGCAGGGCGGGGTTTTCCAGCGTCTGGAGGTAATCGTACATGGCCGGCTTGCCCTCGTAGTGGCCGCCGGCGATATCGTGGAGAAACAGCTCGATCTCCTCGCACGGGATGATGTAGCTCACCTTTTCCGCGCTGCCGTCGTGGCTGAACACCAGCCCGATCATCTTCTCGCCCACGACCGCCGGCCCGCCGCTGTTGCCGGGGTTGACGGCGGCGTCGATCTGAATCCGCAGCCCGGCGACCGAGAAGCTGTAGGCGGCGAATTCGATCCGCGAGACGATGCCTTTGGTGACCGACAGGGTCTCTCCCCCCTTGGGGTAGCCGTAGGCGATCACCGACTCACGAATCTCCGGCAGCGTGCTGGCCCGCGGTAGCGCCGGATGCGAATCGAAGAAGGATTCATCCTCCAGCTTGAGCACCGCCAGGTCGATTCCCGGCGCCATGGCCTCGACGGTGGCCGAAACCTTGTCCCCGGCCTGGTTGGCCTGGATCTGCACNNCCGCTGCCGGTGACCTCGGTCGGCGCTGCCTTGGTCCACGGGCGGTACAGCTCCGGGTATCTCGTGGTGGAAAACACCTTGACCACCGAGTTTTCGACGGTGGTGGATTTGGCCCCCTCGGTCGGCTCGGCCGGCACTGTCGCGGGCTCCGGATTGACGGCCACATCCGGGTCGGTCGCACGGACCATGACCGCGGGAATCCACAAATTGACCAAAAGGGCCGCCAGCAGCAGATGCTTGTGCAAATTGAGGTTGGACATGCTCAGGAGTAATAGCCGCACGGCCGCTGGGGCACAAGGAAAAACGGTGCGGTCGCCCAAGCCAAACCTTTGGATGAGCCTGCCAATTTGGCATGCTTATGTTTCCAAAGCTATACACCTGGCTATTTTGGCAGTCATTCCATGTTGACAAGATGCAACACTCCCGCAAGCTATAACTTATTTCAAAATCTAATTCCTTATTTACAAGGATGTTACAA
>PMYD01000008.1 GCA_003171335.1 Phycisphaerales bacterium | reverse complement strand
GACCATTGCCGCATGATTCCCATACCCGGCCGCGCCAAGGGGCGGCACTTTGTCATCGATACCAACCACTGGAAGACCTTCGTGCAGCACCGGCTGGCAGCGGCCCAAGGTGACCCTGGCTGCCTGTCCATCTACGGCCGCCGCCGGGCCGATGGTCAGCCCGCCACGCCAGGGGAGCACTGGCTCCTGGCGGAGCATCTGACCGCCGAGGTGCATCACGTCGTGATCGGGCCTTATGGCCCGGTGGATGTATGGGAGAACCCGGCCAGCCAGCCTGACAATCACTGGTTCGACTGCCTGGTGGGCTGCGCCGTCCTGGCCTCCTGGCTGGGAGCGACGACGCTGCCGGGTGTTCCAGACCGAGCGGCGCCGCGGCGAGTGCGCATGAGCGTGGCCGCAATGCAGGCCCGTGCCCGCGCCGCGCCCCACAAGTCCTGGGCCCAGGTAGCTGAGGAAAAACGTAACAGTCGCGAGGGGGGATGAGCGCCGATGCAAAGAGCTTTGAACACGATGACCGTGATAGCGGACGGCGAAGCTGTTCGGAAAGTCATGGAGGACACGGTAATGGTCAAGACAGTAGATGCCACGCCGCCTGCGGCCGCCGAAGGGTTCGCTGCCCTCCTGTGCGTGGACGACGTGGCCAAGCTGCTACGCTGCTCACCCCGAACGGTCTACCGGCTCAGCGATGCCGGTCGTATGCCGGCGCCCTGCCGGTTGGGCGCGCTGGTGCGCTGGCCCCGGGCAGCCATCGACGGCTGGATAGCGGCGGGATGTCCGGCCTGCCGGGCGGAGCGAAAACGCTGAAAAACCTTCGATTTCCGAGGCCAAATTGACTTGAGCTGTTGGCGGCTATGACGCCCCTGTGTCAGCCCCGTGGTGGTCACGGGGAACCTGACACAAGGAGAAGAATGTGGCGACGATTTATCGAAAAACATACCCGGTGCCCATCCCGCGGGGCGCGGAGATCATCGACCGGCGCGGCCAGCGCATGGCCCGGTGGATCGATGGTAATGGCAATCCTAAGATTGCTCCCCTGACGGCCGGCGGCACGAGAATCCTGCACGAGGCCGGCTGCTGGTACGCCCGGTATCGCGACCTCGACCGCAAACCGTGCCGCGTGTCCACCGGCTGCCACGATGAACAGGCCGCCCGAAAGGTGCTGGCTGATATTCTCGCCGAGATGGAGAAAGTGAAAGCCGGGATCATCACGGCGGCGGAACTGAAGACCGCCAAGCTCGCGGACGAACCGGTGGCGGTTCATCTGGAGCAGTACCTGGAATACTTGCGGACCAAGCGTGTCCGTGGACGGCGAGTCTCAGACGCGTATCGCTATAACGTGCGGAACCGGCTCAATCGGCTTATTGACCAGTGCCAGTTCAACCGGCTGGCTGACATTCAGCCCGAGAAGATTGAACGCTGGCTGGAAGAGGCCGAGAACAAGAACTTGTCAGCGGCGACGCGGAACGAGTACCTCACCTCGCTGGCGGCTTTCTGCAGTTGGGCGAAGAAGGCCGGCCGCCTGGCAGTCAACCCAGTAGCGGGCATCCAGAAGGCCGACCGCAATGGCGACCGGCGGCATGTGCGGCGGGCGCTGACCGCTGACGAGGTCGCCCGGCTGTTGCGGGCCGCGCGAATTCGGCCTATCGCCGAACTGGGGCGTCAGAGCCAGTCGCTGCCGGAGGACGACAAGGCGGGCCGCAGCACCTGGACCTATACGCCGCTGGCGGCCGAGAACCTCGAAGAGTATTACGCGAGGGGTTTGTCCCGGCTGGAAGGGCACGGCCGCAGGCGGCACGAACTGGAGCATCTGGGGCGTGAGCGGGCGCTGTTCTACCTGCTGGCCGCCTCCACGGGGCTTCGCCGCAAGGAATTGGCCAGCCTGACGGTGGGGCAACTTCATCTGGATGGGGCCAGGCCCTGGGTGGAACTCCTGGCTGAGCAGGCTAAGAACGCCAAGGGCGCATTTATCCCGCTCCGCGTAGACGTGGTCGGGGAACTACAGGCCTACCTCATGGAGCACTCGCTCGCCAACAATCTGAACGAAAGGCTGTTTCGCCATGCGCCCGCCATTCGCGTCTTTGACGCTGATCTCAAGGCCGCAGGGATCGCCAAGCGAGATGCCCGCAACCGGGTCGCGGACATCCACGCCCTGCGGCACACGTTCGGCACACACCTATCCGCCGCTGGCGTGCATCCTCGTACGGCCATGGCCGCGATGCGGCACAGCCGCATTGAACTCACGATGAACTACTACACCGACCCGGTGTTGCTGGATATTGCCGGGGCGGTCGAAGCCTTGCCGAGCTTCCAGATGCCTGGCTCGCCCAGCCCTGCCCTTTCACCTACCGGCACTGATAACCGATAGCCCCCACGCGCCTAGCTGGGGGACAAGCCGTTATAACCCCCGCGGCGGCACACAGGCCGGAATGCGTTTGCATACCGGTCGATACACGAGATAATCACGAAGTAGCGATTGCGCCGGTCGTGGACCAAAACTATATAGAAAATCCCAGCTTCTGGAGTGCGACATGGGACAGTTCAGCGTGGCGGTGCGTGTGGGGATGTTTGTCCTCGTGTTGTCGCCGGTGACACCAACCTTCGCAGCGGAGGCGACAGATTCACCCTCTGTCACAAGCCCGGAAAGACCAATAACGGCTGGCCCCATGGCGAACGCTGGCGGCGAGGTGCTATACAACGGGATCAAGCTGCCCTCTCCCTGGCCGCCGGGGTACGGAACGGACGACCCTCTGAAGATACCGGATCCGTTGCCTACGCCGTACTACATCCTCTCGCCTCCCAAGGTCATCCCCATCGACGTGGGGCGGCAGCTGTTTGTCGATGACTTTCTGATCGAGAGTACCACTCTTAATCGCGGCCTACACGAGGCAGAGTATTTTCCAAACAATCCGCTCCAGCAGGGTTCGCCCTACAGTGGCGGCATATGGTGGGACCCCAAGGACAACACGCTGAAGATGTGGCTTGGCAGCGCCCTGATGACGTCCAGGGACGGCATACATTGGGCCACGCCGCCGACGCTTAAGGGCAAGCCTCTGATCAGAGGAATGCATTCCTCGTCTATCTGGCTCAACTCGGACGCGACGGACCCCAACAAGCGGTTTGTAGCGATCTACACCGTCACCTTCGAACCAAAGGGTTATTGCCGGTACTGGTTCCGGTTTTCACCGGACGGCATCACATGGTCGGAGAAGCACGCAACCAACGCCGATTGCGGCGACCGTAGCACCGCGTTCTATAACCCGTTCCGCAAGGTATGGGTTTACAGCATTCGGCACGGGTGGATAAACCCTCGCTACCGCCGCTACTGGGAGATGAGGGACTTGGAGGTCGGACCGTACTGGAACAACGATGAGAAGCAAGGGCCCATCATCCGTGCGCCTTACTGGGTGGGCGCAGACTCGCTCGACTTCACACGCCAGGACGTCTTGGACACGGAGTGGGTAGTTCAGTTGAAGAAAGGCACCGAGCCCAAGGCTGGCGCTCCCTGTCAGCTCTACAACTTGGACGAGTTGGCGTATGAGAGTCTAATGCTGGGCTTTTTCACCATATGGCGGGGCCAGCCGGACAACGACAGCAAGAGCAACGACCTGTGCATGGGCTTTAGCCGGGACGGCTGGAGCTGGGTCCGGCCTGACCGGCTGCCCCTCATCGCTATGCCCAATACCCAGGGCAAGAACCTCGGTACGCACTTGAACATGCAGTCCGCTGTTGGCGGGTGTCTAATCATGTGCGACAAGCTGTACGTCTACGCCACGCATAGCGGCCTGTGGCTGGGCATCATGCGCCGCGACGGGTTCGTGTCCATGGATGCTGGCAACATGGAGGGCACACTCACCACGCGCACCGTCAAGTTCAAGGGCAAGCACCTCTTCGTGAACCTCGATGCACCGGCCGGTGTGCTGAAAGTCGAAGTGCTGGATGAGGCCGGCAACGTGATCGCGCCCTTCACGAAGGCCAATTGCATCCCCGTCTCTGGCGACAAGACCCTGCAGAAGGTCGCCTGGATGGGGGCGGAGGATCTGGCTTCGCTATCGGGCAAGCCGGTGAGATTCCGCTTCTATCTGACGAAGGGCAAGCTGTACGCGTTTTGGGTCAGCCCGGAGGCTTCCGGCGCCAGCTACGGTTACACCGGTGGCGGCGGACCTGGTTTCACCGGATCGACCGACACGGTGGGCCTCAAGGCATACGAGGCGGCGAAGGTTGTCCCGCCACCCGTGATGACGGTGAAGTAGAAACATCTTGGCCGCATGAGCTTGGGCAGCATGTCTATCTATGCCCCATGCATGCCTCCGAATCAGCAAAAACAGCCGCCCCCGCATCGTGTGGGCGCGCGGGGGCGGGGGTAACACCTGTAGCGAGGGGTGTTACTGCTGTAGCATACCGCGCCACGTAGGACCATGCCAGCCGGACGCCAGGGTCTCCAACGCCAACGGCATCAAAATCGCTGGCGATGCGCCACATGACCGGTGCCCGTTTCGGTGCCGGACGGCAGTCCACCGCAGTCAATCCCTGGCAGACGCTGGCACAAGGGGCGGGTTTGGAGGGGGGCGCAACTAGCGCCGGGTGCGTCGGTTTGGCACCTCCAGTCAACTGCTGTCAACCGGAGGCAACAGCGGGCGATGAGACTTGAACTCACGACATCCACGTTGGCAACGTGGCGCTCTACCACTGAGCTACGCCCGCGCTAAGACCAACCATCATACGCATCGGCCGGCGATAGTCAACAGGCAAAGTCGCCGACTTCGCAAGCGTGAGCGACCTGTTTTTCTGG
>PMYD01000004.1 GCA_003171335.1 Phycisphaerales bacterium | reverse complement strand
CCGCCGGCCGCACGGAGCATTGGGCTCCCTGGCCCCTGCCGAGTACGCCACCCGCTGCCAGGCCGCTCCGGGCTCCGCTGCGCTCCGCCCTACGCGGCCTGGCAGCGGGACGAGGGACAATGCAATGGTTCTCTCATAACAACTGGATCAAGGAACCGGGGCAAGCCAGTCCATCAGTTGCAGCGTCGGCCCGTCTTTAGCTGCACGAATTCCAACGCGACACTGTCCATCGTCAGCGAGCAGGGCGAAATCAGGCCCAGTCCTAAGCACGGACAAGCCGACGCGAGGCTTCCCCTTCTCATCACACAGGGTCAGGCTCGGTCCTATCTGAAACACGTTTAGGCCCGCACGGAACTTGCCATTCTCATCGCATAACGTCAATTGCGGCCCGATCTTGTCCAGGATCATCACAGCCTTAGCCTTGCCGTTCGGGTCGAACAGGCCAAGGGTCGGCCCACCCCCTAATGCCGACAGAACGGCGCGGGGCTTGCTGTCCTTGTCGGTCAGTTTGATCGTGGAGCCGCTCTCTAAGAGATCAACCTCCGCGCGTATATGCCCATTCTCATCTAACAATTGCAGCCCTGTCGCATCCTTGAGGACAGAAAGCAAGACGCGATGGTTGCCATTTTGATCCCTAAGCACTAGCCCCGGTCCATCCTTTTGCATCCCCAAACTTGCGCGGACCATACCGTTATCGTCTCGAAAGCTAAGCCTGGTCCCCTCTTTGGTCACACCGACCGCCATGCCAGCCTTGCCGTTCTCATCCACCAGACCTAGCACCGGAAGCCCTCCACTCAGGCCGAAGGCGGCGCGTTTGTTGCCTTTGTCGTCAAAAAATGCTAGGCCCGTTGCGTCATTGTCACCTCCTAAAGTGGCGCGGATGTTGCCGCTGTTGTCTTCCAGGACAAACCGCAACGCTCGGACTTCTCTTAAAGCAGGCGAGGTCCCCGTCCCTGCGGCTTGCGCGGTTCCGACTCGCAATGCCTGTGAAAGGATTCCCCAGGCGAATGCAATGCCCACGCACACGATAGTGCCGATCAGCAGCAGGCGAATACGGCGATTCGCGCGGGCCAGTTCCCGCTCAAGGTGCTCGATGCGTTCTTCTGTGGTCATCTGCCACCCCTTTCGGTGTCGGATTTGAAGCCAAGACGATACGCCGAAGACATGACGAAAGCAACAAGGCGCAGCTTCGCCAGAATGCCCCCCAATCGGCATACCCGCCGGTGCAGGTTGTCGCGCGCTTGACCGGGGCGGCCTTGGGGTTCCCCCCGCCGGCCGACATTGCCATGTTTACCGCCTCTTGCGCCAGTACCTGGGCAGGCCGCGAATGATGTTGCGGCGGGCTTCGCCCTGTATCTCGTTGCCGTCCGGGCCGACCACGCTTACCACCGGGCCGCCGCCCCACTCCCGGCCCACCGTGTAGAGCAACTGGCCATTGCACCGGAACTCGCACATGCGGGGCGCGTAGAAGCTCCGCGCAATGTCGCGGAGGATGGTGGAACGGTGGACGCCCAGAGATCGGGCAAGGCTGGCGGCAAGACCGCGCCTGACCAACGCCATCGGGTTTCTTGCAACGATTTCCGCCACGATCAAGCGCCGCTGTTCCGCCTGCATTCGGCGAACGGCGTTGTACCGCCGCCTTCCGCCAGCCAGGCGGTAGACCTCATTTGCACCATCATCCGACCATTCCGAATCGCCCATGTTGCACACTTATAGTTACTCGCGTCGCTCCCTCGCCGTTCCCCTATTTAAGCTATAGCTCCAGCGGCAACAAGCTCTTACGCCGATTCTGCCTTGCCGTATCTCTTGTAAGCGTTTTCTATGCGTTTCGGCCTCAAAAACGGCTGTCTTGCAGCACTGAACATGTGGTCTTGTTACGTTCGCTACTGGCTTGTTATGCCATTTTGCCGCCTTCGCTTGCGCCACGACCGTTCTATGGCCGTAGTTCGCGGAGAATCTCCAGAACCAGATATGCGCCGGGCCGACTTCTGCCGCATAAAGCCCCGGGGGGCGACGGGGGCCTTGGTCGAAATCGTCGGCCAAACGCGGCTGGCGTGCCTCTCGGCGCTGTTCCTGGGCCTTGTGGCGCTGTTGCCGGCGTCGCGGCCGTCGTGCCGCCTTGTGCCTTGTGGCGGTTCATCGGTTCCCGCCTGCCTGCCCCGTCATTAGCCGGCGGACGGCCTGTGCCTTCTCTTCCGGCGACAACGGCAGGGTGTCGATCATCGCCAGCGCACGGGCGAAGTCGTCGGCTTGGTCGGGTTTAAGGTCGGTTTTTGAATGAAATGCTGCGCTTTCTGCTGCGCCTTGTGCGGGAATCCCCGATTTACCCTGTGTTTTGGCCTTGTGTTCTAGTCCTGTATCGCCCAGTAGTAGCGGCTCCTGGCTTTCGCCAGGGGCCGTAAGTGCGCCAGGCTATATCTGGCGAAGACTCTCCCGGCTTCCAGTGAATTCAATCGAACTGGACCGATCGTTTCGTAAAGGCGCCGTCCATCCAGAACCCGGTGATGGGGAAACTCGTGTGTGGCTGGTCCAGGCCCACGCATCCGGCGGCCACGAGCAAGGGCGCGTAGTGCTCCCAGGTCGGCAGGGCCATCCGGGCCGCCGGCGCGCGGACCTGGAAGTCCTGGAGCGCATCCACATCGAATCGCATCAACGCATCGGCGACCCAGGCGTCGAAATCCCTCGCCCATGAGGGGGTGCCAGGGCGAAACGCATAGCTCATGTTGTGCGTGAGGAACCCGCTGCCGAACACGAGCACCCCCTTGTCGCGCAGCGGCCCCAGTGCCTGGCCGAGTGCGAAGAGACTCTTGGGATCAAGGATGGGCATCGAGATCTGGAGCACGGGCACGTCCGCGCCAGGGTACATCGCCACGAGCGGCACATACGCGCCATGGTCAAGCCCGCGGTCGGCCTCATCGGCAAACGCCAGATCGTTTCCGCGCAAGAGCTCGCGGACCCAAGCGGCCAGCTCAGGGGCGCCGGGGGCTGCGTACCGGGTCTGGTAGTAACGTTCGGGAAACCCGTAGAAGTCGTAGATCAGCGGCACCGTTTGCGTGGCGCCCAGTGTGGTCGGCCGGGCCACCCAGTGGGCGGAGATCATCAGGATGCTTTTTGGCGCGGGCATGGCCTTGGCCCACGAGGCAAGCTGAGCCATCCACACGGCATCATCGAGCAGGATCGGCGCGCCGTGGGCCGCGAAGATCACGGGCATCCGCTCGCCTGTCGCGCGCAAAGCACGGGACCGCATGTGCGCCTCCAGGTCACGTGTTCAGAAGTTCTCGGCGACAACCTCGAAAAATGCTTGCGGTCTGGACATAGACAGCCGGCGCAGCGGTCAGAAGTTCTCGGCGACAACCTCGAAAAATGCTTGCGGTCTGGACATAGACAGCCCGCGCAGCGGTCAGAAGTTCTCGGCGACGACTTCGAAGTATGCCTGCGGATGCTTGCAGATCGGGCACTGCCCAGGCGCCTTGTCGCCTTCGTGCACGTACCCGCAATTGCGGCAGCGCCACTTCACCTTGCCGGACTTGGCGAAGACCTGGCTGGACTTGAAGTTGGAAAGGAGCTTCTGGTAATGAGCCTCGTGTTCCTTTTCGATCCTGGCCAGGCCCTCAAACAGGCGTGCGATCTCGTCGAAGCCTTCCTCCCGTGCTACCTTGGCCATGCCGGGGTACATGCTGGTCCACTCGTGGTTCTCCCCGCCGGCGGCCGCCGCGAGGTTGGCTGCCGTGTCGCCGATGCCGCCCAGAAGCCCCAGGTGCAGTTTGGCGTGTTCCTTCTCCTGCTCGGCGGTTTCCAGGAAAACCGCGGCGATCTGCTCGTAGCCCTCCTTCCGGGCCACGGAGGCGAAGTACGTGTACTTGTTTCGGGCCTGGGACTCCCCGGCGAACGCATCTCTCAGATTCCGCTCTGTCTTGCTGCCCTTCAACTCGGCCATGATGGTCTCCTGTCTAGAGCAACTCACGTTGGAACTGCTACGGTCGCCATTCTTCTGATTACAAACCTGGCGCAACTATTACCGAGTAATATGCGCATATTGTAATAATTTGCTGTAAATGCTTCTGGATGCTGGTTATGCAAATATGCGCGCGGCGCATAATGAAAATATCTGAAAGTTTCTCCAGAATCTCAGAGTCTCCAAACTTAACACGATTTCCAAGCCTCAGCGCGCACTGCCCAACTTCGGGTGGATGTTCTTCTTGAAGAAACACCTTCCTTGCGGACCCTCCGTAGCCCTCGTTCGCGTAACCCGTCCGGCCCAGCCACAGCCAGGCGCTTGCCCAACAGGATCTTAAAGCCGGACGCAAGTTGTCTCGCCTGATTATGCCGTGGTAATCCGCAGCGTCAAGATGAATAATCTTGCCGCGATGGGACCGGGTACACGCCAATATTTTGTCATCACCTCTTACCGCTTCGCCCAGGCCGCGGCGGCCCAGAGGATCTCGGCGGCCCCGCCGGCAAGGAGCTGGTCGGCCACCCGGAGGCCCAGGGCGGCCGCCGCCGCGGGGTCGCCGCCGCAGTCGGCGGAATCCCAGCGATGGATGGCCCGCTCGCCATCAACGGAAAGCACGATCCCCGAAAGCGTCAGCACGCGGGTGCCTTCCTGGAAACGGGCGTAGGCGCCGACCGGGGCGTGGCAGCCGGCCTTGAGGGCGGCCAGCATCGAGCGCTCGGCGGTGACGGCGGTGCGGACGAGCGGGTCGTCGATCCGCGCCAGGAGTTGAGCGAGGTCCTCATCCTCCGCTCGAATCTCCACGGCCAACGCGCCCTGGCCCGGGGCGGGGAGGAAGGCCGTCGGATCCAGCCGCTCGGCGATCAGGTTCTCCTCGCCCAGGCGGAGCAGGCCCGCGCAGGCCAGGATAATGGCCTCGCCGCCCCCCGACGCCAGCCGTGCCAGCCGCGTGGTCACGTTGCCGCGGATGTGATGCACGCGCAGGTCGCTGCGCCGCCGCAGCACCAGGGCCCGCCGCCGTAGCGAACTAGTGAGCACGCGCGCCCCGCGCGGCAGCGTGTCGAGCGTTCGCCTGGGCAGCGAGACGACGACATCAGCCGGGTCGTCGCGAAGGGGCAGGGCGGCCAGAATCAGGCCATCGGGCTGGTGGGTCGGCAGGTCTTTGAGGCTGTGGACGGCGATATCGACCTTTTTCTCGAGCAGCGCCTCCTCGATGGTGCTGGTAAACGAGCCAGTCTCGCCCAGCCGGTGCAGCGGCGTAGCGCGGTTCTTGTCGCCGGGCGTGGTGATGTTCTGGAGCGTGGTTTCGATATCCGGCACGATCGTGCGCAGGGCCCGCTGGACGTACTGGGCCTGCCAGTGCGCCAGGTCGGAGCCGCGCGTGCCGATCACCAGCGGCCTCACCGGCGATCCTCCGGCTCAGAGCCGGCAGGGGGCGCATCGGCCGCCGCTTCGGGGCCGTCGAGGTTGAACAGCCGGCGGACCAGATCGGCCGCCGCCGGCGGCTCGAGGCCATCGGGATGCCGCGTCAGGTCAGTCAGGAACATCGTGGGCGGGTGCAGCACCTTGGCCATGAGCGACTGGGCAAATCGGGACAGTTCATCGCGGGCGGCCGGCTCAAACCGCCGGCCGTAACGCTCCACCTCCGCCGCCGCCAGCTTGGCCAGGTGAGTGCGCAGATGCTCCACCGTCGGGGCGACCTGTCGGGCCTGGCGCCAGGCCTCGAATCGCCGCATCTCCTCCTGCACGATGGCCGTGGCGGGGGCGATCTCCTGCTGGCGGCTGGCCAGCGTGGCGGCGACGACGCCGTCAAGATCATCGATATTCAGCAGCCGCACGTTGGGCAGCGTGCCGAGCTTCTCGTCCACATCGCGCGGCACGGCGATGTCGATGATCACCAGCGGCCGGCGGCGGCCAGTCAGCGAGTGCGCTACCGCCTCGACCGTCAGTACGGGCTGCGCTGAGCCGGTGGAACTGATGATGATGTCCACGTCGCCGATCACGTCGGCAATGGCCTCCAGGCCGATGCCGCGGGCGCGGATGGAGCGAGGCGTCGTTTCGCCTGTGCTGCCGCCGGCCCCGCCGTGACGGCGGGCATAGGCAGGGCAGGCGCTGGCATCGGCGGCCAGCGTGTCGCCGGCGGCGGCGGCCGCCTCCTCGGGGCGGCCGCTCAGGGTCGGGCTTTGCGCCACCTCTTGGCCGGCATACCCTTTGGCGGCCACGCCCTCCGCCTCTTCCTTGCCGGTCTTGCCGATCCGGCCGGCGGCGGCTACAAAATCTTCCGCCAGCCTGTGGGCCGCGGCCACGGTGCGGTTGGCGACGACGATTTGAGCGGCCCCCTGCCTCAGCAGCGCCCAGGCGGCCTGCTCTGCCATCTCGCCGGCGCCGATGAGCAGGACGGTCGTATCGGACAAATTCGTGTGGACGCGCCCGGCCAGTTCCACCGCCGCCTGGGCGATGCTGCCGGCGCCGCGGCCCAGGGCGGTTTCGCTGCGGACGCGCTTGCCGACGTGAAAAGCCTGGTGGAGCAGCCGGTTCAGCAGGAAGCGGGCGGTGCGCTGCTGGAGCGCCAGCCGGTAGGCGCTGCGAAGCTGCCAGAGGATCTGGCCCTCGCCCAGCACCTGCGAGTCCAGCCCCGCCGCCACGCTGAAGAGGTGCTCGACGGCCGCCGCCCCGTTCAGCCGGTAAAGCGATTCGTCCGCCGGCGGCAGCGGCCCTTTGAGCCGCTCGGTGTGCGCCAGCAGGTAGCGGGCAAAATCATGTGGGCGGCGCCAGACGAAGTACACCTCGGTGCGGTTGCACGTGTCCAGAACCAGTGCCTCGTCGACGAACGCCTCGCGGTGCAGCGCCTCCAGCAGCCGCCTGGGCAGCTCGCCCGGCAGAGAAAAGGCTTCGCGGACCTGGACGGCCGCGGTGTGGTGACTGATCCCGAAGACGGAAATCTCCATGAGTAGATTTTACCGCCGCGCGGCCACGCTGTCGCGACCCCAAGCGAAAGGAGGAGGTTCGTGGACGACTTTCAGCTCGACTGCCGCACTACCAGTGTGGGTGGAATTGCCACGCCGGCCTTCTCGCCCCCTTCAAAACCTTCTTCTTTCATGTTCAGGACCAGATCAAGCATGGCCTTGGCGCAGGCCTCGTGGCTGTGGTCCAGCGAGGTCAGCTCCGGGTCCACGGCGATGCACAGGTCCAGGTTGTCGAACCCGACGACCGCCACATCCTTGGGCACGCGGAGTTTGAGCTGGCGCAACGCCTTAACCACGTAGACGGCGAGGATGTCGCGCACCGCGATGATCGCATCGCAGCCTTTTTCCTGGACCATGGCCTTCACCGCCGGCACCATCTGCTCGACTCGCTGGGGCTCGTCAAAATCCACCATGTGCACCGTCTGCGGGCCGTAGTTCTGGCCGCCCGCCGCCAACGCCTCCATGAACCCGCGCTCCTTCTCGCGCTCCGCGCGCGGCTTATCGGAAATGGGCTGCTGCGTGAGAATGCCGATGCGCTTGCGGCCACGAGACAGCAGATGCTCCACGGCAATGCGGCCGCCGACGGCGCGGTCCAACTCCACATACGCCACATCCTTGCCCGGCACGTGCAGGCTGGTTATGGCGCCGGGGTAGTTGGCCAGGGCCTCGCAGATGTCGTACCGCGTATCCAGGTACAACAGGGCCTCCACGTTATAGGCATCGAACTCGTCGATGTACTCGTCCACCTCGCCGTTGCTGTTGGCGATCTGGCCGATCAGGATGCGGTAACCGCGGCGGCGAGACTCGGCTTCCACCGCCAGCAACCGGTGGAAGCGACCCTGCGACTTGCCTTCGCCGATAAGCACGCCCAGAAGCTGGCTGCCTTTGCCCCCGAGCTGACGAGCGATCTGGTTAGGCTTATAATTGAGCCGCTTGGCGATCTGGCGAATCTGGCGGGCCTTCTCGCGGCCGACGCGGATGTTGGCGCCACTGCCCAGCAAAACCCGTCCCACCACCGCCCGGGAAACCCCCACCTCGTTGGCGATATCCACCAGGCGAACGCGGGTACGGCCCATTGTTGTTGACATGACTGGTACGTTCCTTCAATTGGCACGAGACCTTTAATTTCTCGCGTTATTTAAGGCTATTATACCAAATATCGCGAGGTTATCAAGTGCAATCATTATATTTTTTGCCCCTGGGGCGCTCATAATATACATCCTGTCTTATTGCGATGGGTTCCTGGAGTGGCGCGACCTGAACGGGGCTGCGACTCGAGATGATCTAAAAACCCAGAATCTGCACTTAGAGGCAGGTGTCAGCCGAACCGGCTGCGCGCACAGCCGCCGATTCCGCATTGGAGATGCCGATTCAGCGCAACACTAACCAGCGCCGACAGCGCCTTCTGGCCTTCTTCTTTGCAGCAGACGGCGAACAGAAGGCGCCTTGTACCAGGTTCGGATCGTTGAGGCAGCCGGACGTCCCTACTTGGCCGCCACCACCGAATTGATGGTGCCCATCATGCTGACGGCGCGATCCGGGTTGTCCGGGTCCAGCAGCCAGGTATTGTCGGCAATGAACTTATACTGCTGACGGCCCGCCGGAACAGCCGCCATGACGGAGAAGACGCCTTTGAGCTTCTTCATCGCCACGGGCTTCCAGTCGGAGAAATCACCCGCCAGGAACACCTTCTGGTAGCCGCGGTCCGTCAGGCTGAAATTGTACGTCCCCTTTTTCGATCCATTCTTCACCATAACCTGCAATCCTTCCGTGTTAAAGTGTCCTGCGGACTCCCGTCTGATGCCCATCTACAGGTAATCTGATCGTACGGCACCACAGGTCCGTTTGTCAAATGGCTTAGCGACCGGCGGGGTGCCGGTGGGGTTTCCCCGGTGGTTACAGAATCGCCCGGGCTGGAACAGTCAAGTTCTCCCTAGTGTCGACAGGCAGCCGCTTTTCACGCTTAATCGTGTCCTCACAGCCACTTGGGCATCGTCAGAGGGCGCCGCCTCCCGCCGCGGGATTCCCGCTGGCATCTACAATGCAGCAGAACCTCAGCCGCCGGCTTGGGTCGCCTGAAAAAGGATAACCGCTATGCCACGTTCGAAATCCTTGTCGACGGAGCGGCCGTTCGGGCGGGTCCTTTGCGCCACTGATGTGCGATCGGGCGGGCAGGACGAACGGGAGGAGCGGGAGACCCTCGTAGAGGTGCGGCTGGACCCGCTGGCCCTGGAGGCCATGGTGCTGTCCGTGTTGGAGGGTTACCTCTCGCCCCGTAAAGACCGCCGCAAGGGCTACGAGGTCTATGGCATCAACTTTGGCGCTGCCCGCCAATACCGCCGCCATACGCCGCGCGAGGGGCTGCGTACCACGCGGAGCATTAACGTCATGCGCGCCCAGCCGCAACTGTCGGCCGATGGCTCGTACGGCTTCGTCGAGCCCAACACGGTCAGCCTGCGGGCCATGCTGCCGGCCGCCCGCACGATCTACCCGCGCTACCAGGTCATCGGCGACTTTCACTCCCACCCCTACGATTCCCTTGGGGCCCTGGAATTCCATCGCGGCTGGCGGTACACGCGAACGGATGAGCGATCCAACATCGACGTCGCCCGCACGCTGGTGGACCTGCACCAGCGGTCGCTGGTCACCTTCGTCCTGGCCATCGCCCGCTGCAGCCAGCGCCCGCACCGGCGGCTGTTTAGGCGCCTGCCCAACACGCGGCAGCTTTCTGTCGGCGGCTGCCGCATCATCCTGGCGGCCTATCGCTGCCTCGCGTCCGGGCGGCTGTCCGCCCAGAATGTACATCTGCACTTGAGCGAACGAAGCACGTGAGGGCACAGCTTGAATGAACGGCGGCCCTCGAATGCACGCCGGCGATGAGCGAGTCGCTTACTCGCAACGAGAGGGGGCCCTAAACCGCCGCTTCCACTGCCAGTTGTGCGGCCGCCTGACCGGGCGCATGAAGTTTGCGCCAGCGGCGGGTCTGGTACCAGTTGAAGATCACGGGGATAAGCAGGTCGATCACCTCATCGGCGACCAGCAGCCCGCCCAGGACCGGCGCCGCCATGGGCTTGATCACCTCGGCCCCTACGCCGTGCGCCCAGAGCATGGGCATCAGGCCGATGATGGCCACGCCCTCAGTCATGAGCTTGGGCCGCAGGCGGTGCACGGCGCCGGCGATGATAGCGTCGGTGAGGTCCTTCTCGCTGGTGATGCCGCTCAGGCCGCCGCGGGTGCGGATGGCATCGTGCAGGTACACCAGCATCACAATACCTGTCTGCGTGGCCATGCCGAAACAGGCGATATAGCCCACCCACACGGCCACGCTGAAGTTGAAGCCAAAGAGGCTCTGGAAGATTACGCCGCCCACGAGGGCTCCGGGCACGGTCAGGATAATCAGGAGCGCATCGCGCCAGTTGTTGAAGGTGAGGAACAGGATCACGAAGATCAACATGACGACCAGCGGGAAGATCACCGAGAGCGTCTGGCGGGCGCGGACCTGGTGCTCGAACTGGCCCGACCATTCGATGTAGAACCCGGGCGGCAGCTTGATCTTCTCGGCGATGACGCGCTGGGCCTCCTCCACGAAGCCGACGATGTCGCGGTCGCGCACGTTGAGCTGCACGTACGAGCGCAGCATGCCGTTTTCGCTCTTGATGACGCTGGGGCCTTCGACGGTCTTGATCTCGGCCACGTCGGTAATGGGGATCGGGTAGGTCTCAGCGCCCTCGCCGCCGCCGCCGGCCGGGCTGCCGCCGCTCATGCCGCCCGCGGCCGCGCCTTCCTGCGGTGCGGCCGTGCCGCGATGCGCGGTGACCAGCGTCTTGGCCAGCGCCTCGGGCGTCTGCCAGAAGTCGCGGGCGTAGCGAACGCGCACGCTGAATCGCTGCCGCTGCTCGACCGTGGTGGTGGCTGACTTGCCGCCCATGGCGATCTCGACGGCATCGTTGATGTCCGAGACGTTCACGCCGTAGCGCGCCGCCTTAGCGCGGTCGATCTGCACCTGGAGATAGCTGCGGCCGACGATCTGGTCGGGGAAGACATCCACGGCGCCGCGGACTCCGCGCAGTAGCTCGGCGATTTCATTGGAGACGGTCTGGATTCCCCGCTCCTTGATGATGGTTCGCGTCTGGCCGCTCTCGGTCACCGTCTCGGCCAGGTCGTCCTGGTGGGTGCCGAAGACTTTCACGCCGATCATGGTGCGCACGCCGGTGGCCAGCATGTCCACGCGGTTGATGATCGGCTGCGTCCAGATATTCGCCCAGCCGGGCATCTGGAGTTCGCTGTCCATCTCCTTGACCAGGTCGCCCTTGGTCTTGTGCCAGAGGAAGAAGGCCTTGCCGAATTCCGCCTGCCGCTGCTCGCGCAGGTGGGCCAGGTCGGCATCGCTCGCCAGTGTGGCGGCTGCCAAACCGCTCTTGGCCGCCTGGTCGCGCAAGGATGACAGGAGCAGGGCGTCCATCGCGCCGGGGGCGTAATCCTGGAGCTCCCAGTTCAAGACCTTCAGCCGGCCCAGCCCGCTCTCATGCAGCCGGCTCGTGAAGCGGTCGAAGAAGTCCGTAAAAACGGAGCTTTTCTCGCCACCGGCGGTTGCTGAAATGGCATTCTTCACGTCGGTCCACGTCGACGGGGCCGGCAGCAGCAGATCGGGACCGGAATCCACCACCTTCAGTTCGGCCAGTCGATCGCCGGCGGCCGTCAGCAGCGCCGTCATCTCCTCTTTTCGCGGCAGCTCCACGAGCAGCAGGCCGTGGTCCTTGACCAGCGACTCGACAAGGGAATTCATCTCGCCAGCCGTCGGCTCGCGCTTGAGCCGCCCCTTTTGACGGAACAGGTTCAGCAGATCCTGGACGGTCTGGGTCACCAACTCCCTGGCCAGGACCGGCTGATATTCGAGCTGTCGCTGCGTGGTCAGGTCGCGCATGGCGCGGTCAAAACCGGCCATGCCATCCATGGTGGCGGCGTTGATGAGCGAGTCGTGTTGATCGTCGGAAACGTTGTCGCGGAGGTAGCCCTTCTGCTGGAGGAGACGGGCAAGTTGCCGGGCCTCCGCCAGGGCATCGTCGTAAAGCATCTTGCGCTTGGGCCACAGATCGTTCGGGCGCAAGGTCACGATCGTTTCGATCATATCCATGCCGGCGGGATCCGTTGGCGTATCGGCCCGCCCGGCCTTGCCCACCACCTGTTCGACCTCGGGGAACGAGGCCATCACGCGATCGCGCACCTTGATGTCATCGCCGGCCTGGGCGACGGACACGCGCGGCGAGGTCACCGGCATGTCCATGATGCTGCCTTCATCCAGCGGCGGCATGAACTCACGGCCCAGCTTGGGCAGGTGCCACGCCCACAGGGCCGTCGCGGCCAGGAGAATCAGGGCGATCGCCTGGTTTCGCCCCCGCCGGAAGAAGGCCGAGCCGGCAAACAGCAGCGCGCCCAGAAGGGCCAGCACGTACCAGGGTGCGCCCTTCCCCAGGAGCCCGGCCAAACCCGTGCCGACCAGGAAGAGGAAGCACAGGAACCAGATGCCGGCGGCCGGCACCTTCATCAACCACTGAAGAACCGGTTTGTAGATGTTGATGAAGCTGCGGACGATCCAGTTCTCTTCTTCGCGCCGCAGCCGGCCCTTGATGAGGATCGGAATGATCGCCGGCACAAACGTGATCGCCAGCACCGCCACGCCCACCATGGCGAAGGTCTTCGTGAACGCCAGGGGGTGGAACATCTTGCCTTCCTGGCCCCCCAGCGCGAAGACCGGGATGAACGAGATGAGCATGATCATCACGGCGAAGAAGATGGGCTTGCCTACCAGCCGGCAGGCGCGGATGACGATCTCGGTGGTGTCGCCGCGAACCGGCTGATCGCCGTAATGCAGCTTCAGCTCGTGCGTGGCGTTTTCCACCATCACCACGGCGGCGTCCACCAGGATGCCGATGGAAATGGCGATGCCCGACAGCGACATGATGTTGCTGGGGATGCCCAGGAAGTACATCAGGATGAACGAAACCGCCACCGCCAGCGGCAGCGTGATGCATACGACGAACGCGCTGCGAAAATGGGTCAGGATGAGCAGGATGGCGATCGAGGCGATGATCATCTCCTCGGTCAACGTCCTGCTGAGCGTGTGGATGGCGCCCTGGATCAGCCGCGTGCGGTCGTAGAAGGGAACAATCCGAACGCCCTTGGGCAATCCCGGCTGGAGCTGCTCGATCCGCTGCTTGATGGCCTTGGTGACGGTTAGCGGGTTTTGCCCGAAGCGCATCATCACCACGCCGCCGGTCACCTCGCGGCCGTTCTTTTCCAGCAGACTGCGGCGGAATTCCGGCCCCAGTTGCACCGTGGCGAGCTGGGCTACCGTAATGGGCACATCATTGCGCTGGGCGATGACCACGTTTTCCAGATCGCGGGCGCCCTGCAGCCAGCCCACGCCGCGAATGAGGTACTCGGCCTTGGCCCCGAGAATCACCTTGCCGCCGACGGCCGTATTGGCGCGGGCCACGGCATCGTACACCGCGCCCAGCGGGATGTCGTACGCCCGCAGCTTGTCAGGATCGACGTCGATCTGGTATTCGCGCACAAGACCGCCGGCGCTGGCCACCTGGGCCACGCCCGGCACGTAAAGCTGGTAGCGAACGAAGAAGTCCTGGATGCTACGCAGCTCATCGAGGCTGTAGCCGTCGCCCTCGACCGTGTACCAGAAGATCTGCCCCAGGGCCGTGGCGTCGGGCGCCAAATACGGCACGATGCCGGCGGGAAGATACGTGGCGGCGGCGTTCAGCCGCTCCTGCACGCGCGTGCGGGCGAAGTAGAAGTCGGTCTTGTCGTCGAAGATGATCGTGATCATCGAGAAGTTGAACTCGCTCGATGACCGCACGCTTTTCACGCCGGCCAGGCCCTGGAGATTCACCGACAGCGGGTACGTGATCTGGTCGTCAATTTCCTTGGGCGAGCGGCCCATCCAATCGGTGAAGACGATCACCTGGTTTTCCGACAGGTCGGGAATCGCATCCACCGGCGTCCTGGCGATGCAGTACACCCCCAGCACCGCCACCGCCGCCGTCAGCAGGATGACGATGAATCGCGCTCGGATGGCATATTCAATGATCTTCGCAATCATGAACGTCTCACGCGGGAATCATAAAAGGCAACACCAAAGACAGGAGTGGTGCCACGGCTGCGCCGTCTGCAGCCGTGCGCCTGATGCCTCGTCAAGGCGAGAGGTCCGGTGGCATCCAAGGAACCTGTGGCATTGTTGCCAGGCACAGCGCACGGCTGCGAAAAACGCAGCGGCACCCAATCATTTTCCATTTGTGAAAGCACTAGTGCGTGTGTCCCGACATCGGCGCCGCCTGTTCCTGCGGGCCGCCGGTAGCGCCGAAATACTGGGCGGCGGCGGATGGATTGAGCCGGTTCTCAGCATCCACCAGGAACGCCCCGGCCGTGGCGACCTGGTCGCCCTCGGCCAGCCCGGCCAGCACGGGGTAATACTCACCCGCGCGCGGCCCTAGCTTCACTTCAACCATGTCAAACGTGCCCGGCGCCGATTGGCGATAGGCGATCTTGCGCGTGCCCGTGTCGATCACGGCCGACTCCGGAACGGTCAGCACCTTCTCCAGCCGGACACGCTTAAGCGGCTGATTGTCCAGCGGGCACGGGCCGGGCGTCTGGGTCACGTGGTCTGGATATAAGGGACAATAATATCCCTCCGCGAAGCGCGGGTTTTCCTTCGCCGAGGCGGGTTTGAGTGAACCGGTGATGCTGCCGCACGTGGGCATTTCGCTGCTGTACGGGTTATGGACTTCGGCTACCGCGCTGAGCCAGTCGGCATTGACCATGGGGCAATGGACGATGTACAGCTCCATACCCGGCGGGGCCTGCCCGAACAGCTTGATCGTCTCCTGGCTGATGCCCTTGAGGATCTCGCGCTGGGCCTCCAAATCCTTGCCTTCGAGCTGATGGACCTTCTGCGCCAGCCCGGCCGCCTGGGGAAGATTCGCGGCCAGGGCCTCGGCCTCGTGAGC
Organism: Phycisphaerales bacterium; assembly: GCA_003171335.1. Taxonomy (GTDB): domain Bacteria; phylum Planctomycetota; class Phycisphaerae; order SM23-33; family FEN-1343; genus FEN-1343. Next base: position 20,288 of record PMYD01000004.1, on the reverse strand, counting down.
CAGTGCGGCGGCCCCCGCGGCGTCGATCTCGCCCTGTGCAAACCGGGCCGTCAGGGCCAGGTAAGCCTTGGCCAGCGCATCCGTCGAAGCCTGGTGCTCGGCCTGTGCGGAGGCGGGCGTATTGCCCTGGTCTGCGCCGGTTTCCATCACCTTGCCCACGGGCGTTCGAATCGTGGCCGTGGCGAACATGCCGGGTTTCAGCCGCAGATCCGGATTGGCCACCTCGACGCGCGCTGTCAGCGTTCGCGTCGCGGGATCGACCGCATACGCCACAAACGTGATTCGCCCCGCGAAAACCGAGTCAGGATAGGCCGTGTTCGCCACCTCCACGGCCGCACCGGGGATGATGCCGGCAACATCGCTTTCGAAAACCTTCACGTTCAGCCACACCGTCGAAAGATCGGCCACCGTGAAAAGCTCATCGCCTTCGGACACGTATTTGCCCTGTAAAGCCTTCTTCTCCGTGACAATGCCGGAGATGGGCGAGGCAATGGTGATGTGCGGCTCCGCCTTGCCGCCCCGAATGATCTCATCCACCTGCCCAGGCGAGAGGCCCCACAATTGCAGCTTATTGCGGGCGGTGTCGACCAACATCTGCCTCATCTGCCGAGCCGCCGGGCTGGCCGAATCCTGCTGCCCCTGTGCCTTGACGGCGGTGAGCAATTCTTCCTGGGCGACCAGCAAATCGGGACTGTAGATCGATGCCACCGGGTCGCCCTGTTTGACCCTCTGGCCGACAAAGTTCACCATCAACTCATCCAGCCGGCCTTTAAAACGGGCGGCGATTGTGGCCCGGCGGGTTTCGTCGTAATCGATGAAGCCGACTGCCCGGGTCTCTCTGGCCAGCAGCCGGTACTCGATGGGCGAGGTGCCGATCCGGCCCATGTTCATCTTCAGCGGCGTCAGTTGCACCTGGGCCAGCACGCCCTCGGGCAACGCCGCCCTGGCCGACTTGGCCCGCTTCGTCAGCGGCATGCCGCAGATGGGGCAATTGCCCGGCTGCTCCTGCACGATCCAGGGGTGCATGCCGCAGTAGTATTCCACCTCCTGTGCGGCCACCAGGTCGGCCGCATGCGCGGGCCGGCGCCAGCGGTCGATGTGGTTCATGATGCTTTCCCAATTGCCCACCACCAGGCCGATGAGAACCATGAGGAAGATGAACCGCAGGCGGACATTCAGGATGCGGAGGAAAGTCCAGAATTTCCCCGCTGCTGTCGAACCCTTGCCCCCCGGCGGCTGGGAGACCGGCGTGGGCGCCGGCGCATCCACGCGATCCTTCGGCTGGGGCGTTTCGCGAACAGGCTCTGTCATGCTGGGATCCTAAATTCAGCTCGCCAGCGGCCGCTGGCTGCATGGTAACAGAATCGGCCAGATTGACGATGCCGGCTCAATGAGCTTTTGTGCAAGGGCCATCGCTCGCGTAACAGTTAATGGACATGGCATCGTTGCCATGTCCATTATCCGTAACGCGCGGGACACAGGCTAAAAGCCTGTGCCACCTTATTTTGACCGGCTGACGGCCTTGAGCTTGGCATCTTTCTGCGCATCGGTGAGCTTGTCCCACGCGGCTGGGCAAGCGGCGCAGCAGAAAGCCACTCTCTGACCCTTGTACTGGCGCGTCAGTGAATCCGGCACCTTGGCCGGGTCAATACGCCCGCCCATGATCGGGCAGACGGTGTTGACAAACTTCGCCTTGGCCGGCGCGCTGGCCGCCTGGCTGGCGGCGGGCTTGGAGGCCGCCGGCATGCTGGCGGGCCGGCTGTCAGGTCGGCTTGCCGCCGCCGTACTCGCCGCGGGCGCGCTGGCTGCCGGCCTGGTTCCCGTCGGCGCGCTGGCCGTCGGCTGGCTCGCGGTCGGTCCTGATGCCGGAGCCGAAGATGCCGCAAGAATCAATTGGGTGGCGACCACCACAGTGAAGATGACCGCGACTACGTGAAGCCATTTAGGCAACATCATAGACCACCTTGTCTTACGCGCTACAGGTTGAAGCTGTTTTCACACGCTGCAATATATCAAGTATCTCAATACTGGTACTGGCATGAAACAGGAAAAGTTCGCTCAACTCGCGTTTGAATAAGACCTTCTGTTCATAACTGAGGCCGGGGTCCGAAATTGCCTTCAACTTAACCGACTCCGACATTGTCGGAGTCGACCCCCCCTCAGGATGGCTCAACTGGAGAAATTCTCCAGTCGACTCCGACATTGTCGGAGTCGAACCTTGATTCCTGAGCCCTGAAAGGGCGCTATATTAAAGCCCAGGGCAGAGCGAAGCGCCGCCCTGGGTGAAGGATGTCCCTTGTGCTCCAAGCCCTGAAGGGGCGTCATACGTTGCGGCACCACGCGGAATACACAAGAAGCGCCGTTCCCCTGCTCGCGGATTTCGCCCTTTCAGGGCTTACCCCCGAGCGGGCGGCCTCCCACCCAGGGCGTTGCCCTGGGCTTCATGATCTCGCCCCTTCAGGGCTAAGGATCTACCGTTAGGCCCAGTCGACTCCGACATTGTCGGAGTGGACCCCCCCTCAGGATGGCTCAGTCGACTCCGAAATTGTCGGAGTGGACCCCCCTCAGGACGGCTCAACTGGGGAAATTCCTCAGTCGACTCCAACATTGTCGGAGTGGACCCCCCCTCAGGATGGCTCAAATGGGGAAATTTCTCAGTCGACACCGACATTGTCGGAGTCGAGCGCCAGACAGGGAAGCCAAGAGTAGCTGCGGCCGCCGGCGGGCGTGCCAATCGCTCAGTTCGCTAGCCCGCGTGCCCCGCGGCCGATGGGCGAATCCCCAGGAGAATCTCCTTGGCTCTTTCGGGCCCCAGCACCAGGATCAGCTCCCGGAACAGGACGAATGCAAGCAACAGCAGGGCCAGCCAGATTTGCACCGCCCAGAACCCCGCCTGCACGAGTTCATTAAGCACATTTCTCAACGGCTCGTGCCGCAAAAGCAGTCGGACCGCCTGGTCGAGCACCTGCACCAGAAAGGCGACAATCCAGTAGATCCCGGTCTTCCACAAGACATTGTAAATGATCGGAATGGGCCGAAATGGCCGCATAAAGGGCAGCACGCCGACGATCAGGATTACCTTGGCCGCCAGAAATGAGCCGACCGTTGCCCGGACAAAAGTTGAAATGTCGATGCCGTACTGCCGCAGCATCAAGGCCCGCGAAAAGGCCACGATATTGAAGGTAATGAAGAAATACGCCCACGCCGGCAGCAACTCACGCAGCTCGCGCCGCAGGAAGCTCCCACCCACCGCACAATCCCCGTTCTACCCGCCTCATGCAGTCTGGTAGACCCTTCTTCCAAGCTGGCCCCAGGCCAGCCATCTGCAATCTTCAAGAATTATAGGTCCAGTCCCGCACGCGCACGGAGCGAAGCCGCCGGAATCGGCGCACTAGATCTTCAGAACAATCTTGCCGAATTGCTGAGCCGCCTCCATCCGCATGGCCGCCTCTTGCGCCTTTTCCAGCGGCAGCACGACATCGATCACCGGCCGCAACCGGCCGATAGCGGCGGCCGCCAGCATGGCGCGGCAGTCTTCATCGCTGCCCAGCGTGGAGCCCATCAGCGTGATCTGGTTCAAGTAGAGTTTCTGCACGTTGAGCGTGGCCTCCGGGCCGCCGGTGACGCCGCAATTGACGATCCGCCCGCCACGTCGCACGGCCTCCAGGCCGATAGGAATGGTGGCGGCGCCGACGGTGTCGACCACGGCATCCACGCCCGCACCCCCGGTGAGCTGCCGGGCGGCGGCGGCGACATCCTGCTTCTTATAGTCGATGGTCTCGTCGGCCCCGAGCTGGCGGGCGCGCTCGAGCTTCTCGGGGCTGGAGGAGGTGACGATGGCCCGCGCGCCGATGTGCTTGGCCCACTGGAGGGCCGCCAGGGCCGCACCGCCGCCGATGCCGTGGATGAGCACCGTCTCGCCCGGCTGGAGGCCCAGGCGCGTCACCACCATGCGCCAGGCCGTCAGGTGCGCCAGCGTGAGCGCCGCCGCCTCCTCGAAGGACAGGTGCGCCGGCTTGGGCCAGACATTCTGCCAGGGCACCGCGATTTTCTCGGCAAACGTGCCGGCCGAGGCCATGCCGATGATGCCGAACTTCTCGCACAGGCTGTGCTGACCCGCGCGGCAGAACCGGCATGCCCGGCAGGACAAACACGGGTTGATCACGACTTCCTGGCCCACCTGAACCGCGGTGACGTCCGTACCAACGGCCGCCACCACGCCGGCCCCATCGCTACCCAGCACGTGCGGCATCTTAAGCGCCGCGCGGCCGCCGCGGCGGACCCAGACATCCAGGTGGTTCAGCGCCGCCGCACGAAGCTCGACGACCACCTCGCCGGCCTGCGGGCGCGGCGCCTCAAGCTGCGCAATCTGGATCTTCTCGGCCCCGCCGTGCTCGTAGATGACCGCCGCTTTCATGTCTGGCTCCTTTGGAAGGATTATATCGCCGTTCCAAGAGGCTGGAGACTGGAGGCGGGAGGCTGGAGGGACGGCCGGAACGAGAGAACTGTTTTCCTTTGCGGGCAGTTTCCTTTAGGCTATACGGCGTGGGCTGTAACCTGCAGGTACAGCTAGAAGAGAAGACCGGTTTTTTCTTTTCCGGCAGTTCCTCCAGCCTCCAGCCTGAAGGCCTCAGTATGCTCAACGGCAGCGTGATCGACATCAAGGACGTGGCGTTCCTTCGCGACAATCGAACGATCCTGGGCGGCATCACCTGGCAGGTGCAGCGCGGGCAGCATTGGGCGATCGTCGGGGCCAACGGCTCGGGCAAGACCACGCTGCTGCGCCTGGCCACCGGCTACCTGTGGCCCTCGCGCGGGCAGGTGTGCGTGCTGGGCAACGTGTACGGCGAGGTGGACCTGGCGCGGCTCCGCCGGCGGATCGGCTGGGTCAGCTCGAGCCTCACGGAGATGATCCGCCGCCACCAGACGGCGCTGGAGATCGTGCTGACCGGGGCCTTCGCTTCGACGGGGCTTTTCGCCCGGCCGTCGCCGCAGGACCTGGAGCGGGCGACGGCGCTGCTGAACCATTTTGGCTGTGCGGCTGTGGCGGCCACGCGCTTCGGCGTGCTCTCCCTGGGCGAGCAGCAGCGGGTGCTGATCGCCCGCGCGCTGATGGCCGAACCGGAGCTTCTGATCCTGGATGAGGCGTGCGCCGGCCTGGACCTGCCCATGCGCGAGGCCCTGCTGGCGGAGATTGACGCCCTGGCCCGCGCGCCATCGCGCACGCTGGTGTTCGTGACGCACCACATCGAGGAAATCACCGCCAGCTTCTCGCACGTGCTGGTGCTGCGCGGGGGCCAGGTCGCCGCCGCCGGCCCGAAGGCCGACGTGCTCACAGGCGAGGTGCTCTCCGCCGCCATGGGCGTTTGCGTGCGAATCGACCGCCACGATGGGCGATTCTGGCCGCGGGTGCTGCGCGGCTAGCATATCGTCTTAGGTGGCATGCCCTCACGCCGGCCGAAGCGACAGCGAAGGCCGGCGGGTGGGCATGGGCTTTCTTGCACGATGTACCCTTCCTCGCGCAACTCATGCCCACCCGCCTCGGCCTCCAGGGCGGCCCGCGGCGTGAGGGCATGCCACCAAGAGGCCACGCCACCAGGAGGCCACGCTGGAATCGCCGCCGCCCGCATGTACAATAGGGGACTTCCGTTGAAGGAGTTTGCCCATGGCCCAGGAGAATGCCAACGGCCGGCTGGATGCGGCCGTCGAATCGATGCTGGCGGCGTACGCCCGCCAGCCGGAAACGTACCGCGTGGGCGGGCCGGTGGCCCCCAGCCGCGAGGAGGCCATCGAGATTCTGCACCTGTGCTTCGGCGTGCTGTTTCCAGGCTATTTCGGGGAAACCGGGCTGAGCGCCGAGAACATCCGCTACCACGTGGGGCAGGTGCTGGCGGTCCTTCGCCGCCGGCTGGAAGAGGAGGTTTTCCGCTGCCTGTGCTACCACCACAGCGGGGAGAGCCCCGCGCACAGCTCGCGCTCGCCGGCCGGCTGCCGGCAGGAGAGCGGCACGAAGGTGGAGGCCTTCATCGGCCAACTGCCCGAGCTTCGCGATATGCTGGTGCTGGATGTCGAGGCGGCGTACGACGGCGACCCGGCGGCCAAGAGCTTCGACGAGATCATCTTCTGCTATCCCGGCTTTCGCGCGGTGATGGTGTACCGCATCGCCCATGCCCTGCACGAGCTGGGCGTGCCGCTGATGCCGCGCATCATGACCGAGCACGCCCACAGCATCACCGGCGTGGACCTGCACCCCGGGGCGCACATCGGCAAGCGCTTCTTCATCGACCACGGCACCGGCGTGGTCGTGGGCGAGACGACGGTCATCGGCGAGAACGTGAAGCTCTACCAGGGCGTCACGCTCGGGGCCTTGTCCATCCCTAAGGATGAGCGAGGGCGGGCCATTCGCGGCCACAAACGCCACCCGACGCTGGCCGACAACGTGACCGTGTACGCCAACGCCACGATCCTGGGCGGCGAAACGGTCATCGGCAGCGGCGTGACCGTTGGCGGCAATACGTTCATCACCAGCTCGGTGACCGCCGACTCGCTGGTGAGCGCTGCGCCGCAGACGCAGACGCGGCCCAAGCGAAAGAAGAAGCCGTAAAGAAAGAGAACACAAAGACGACGAAAGTCACGAAGGACACAAAGAAAGAGAGAGTTAAAGGCCGGGCAGGATCCCGCCTTGCTTTTACTCTTCTGCCTTCTTCGTGTTCTTCGCGATCTTTGTGGTCTTTGTGTTCAGGCTTTTCCACGCGGCCAGATTACCGTATAATGCGGGATTACGTGCCCTTTATGCCTCGGGCCGGCGGCGACTGGCCCTGGAGGTAATGCGAGAATTTATCCATGAGCGAGTTCGACTCATTCAGCGATGATTTCTTTATGAACGTGGACCTCCAGACGTCGCTGCCGCTGCCCGACAGCCGCGAGACGATTTTGCAGTTCTGCGAGGCCTGCCAGAAGCAGTTCCCCGAGATGGGCGCGTTTTACCAGCGCGAAGGCGGGGAATTCGTGCTGGAAGGCGACCGCGACCGCGGCAGCTACCGCTGGATGGAGCTGGACTCGCGGCGGCTGTCGACGGGCTTTTTCAACCCGTCGACCCTCGAGGCGGCCGTCGCCCAGCACCGCTGGATTCTCGACCGGTGCACGTACTACCTGGGCGTCTCGCCGCTGGATGTCGAGTGCCTCGACGTGGTCTTCGGCTTCAACCTGGACTACCGCGGCAACCGTGATGCCATCGTGACCGATGCGCTCCTGGGCGGCTCGGCCCTGGCCGCCTTGACCGAGTCGGGCGAGATGGCCCCCTTAGGCTTTGAGCCCAGCTTCATCGTGGCCCTGGACCGCGAGTGCTACCTCCAGGCCCGGCTGTCGCTGGAGACCCGCGGCAACAGCTACCAGGTGCGCACGGGCAACTACGACGATGAACCGATCAGCATCTACTTCACCGTCCGCGCTTATCCGGCGCCGGGGAAGCGATTCAGCATGCAGGAATCCTTCGATCGCCAGGTCGCCACGGCCATGGACCTGACGCAGCGGATCGTCATCCCCAAGATCATCAGCCCCGTGGCCGCGGCCATAGCGTCGGGGCGGTAGGGCGATTGGCGATTTGCGAGCCTGGAGGGCGGGTGCCGTGGCTGCATCTTTTCGCAGCCACGCGTCATCAGAACAAGCTTACAGATTGGGGGACATGCCTTCTAGGTGCCTTGGTTCCTTTTCCGCCGGGAGCCCGCAGGGCGACTGAGAGTAGCCCCTGGCGCTGACTGGAGCGAGCGCAGCGAGCGAGAGTCAAGCCTGGGGGAATCGAGCCGCAATCGAATCTTGGAGCCCGCAGGGCGATTGAGCGGCACACAACGGCTCAATCGCCCTGCGGGCTCCAAAGATAATCCCGCATCTTTCCCCAGGCTCGGTCGCTGCTCGCTTCGCTCGCATCGCCCAGCACCTGGGGCTACTCTCAGTCGCCCTGCGGGCTCCCGGAGAGCATCCGCCTGAGCTTCTCCGCAAACTCCCTAGTCGCCTTGCCCCGGTGGCTGATGGAATTCTTGTGCTCGCTCTCAAGCTGGGCGGTCGTGCGGCCCAGGTCGTCGACGAGGAAAAGCGGGTCGTAGCCAAAACCGTTTTGGCCGGCCGGCACGTGGCCGATGCGGCCTTCGATCATGCCGGTGGCTTCCACAACGATGCGCTGGGGATCCGCCATCGCCAGATGACAGACAAACCGCGCCGTGCGGCGGGCATCTTCCACCTCAGCAAGCTCGCGAAGCAGCTTGCGGTTGTTGGCCGCATCGATCACCGCGCGCGGCGAGCCGGCGGGCAGCTCATCGGCGGCGTAGCGGGCGCTGTGGACGCCGGGCTCACCGCCCAGGGAATCGACGATCAGGCCGCTGTCATCGGCCAGGCACCAGCGGCCGGTAGCGCGGGCGTAGTAGAGCGCCTTGGCGCGGGCGTTGTCGGCGAAGGTGGCGCCGGTTTCCTCGGGCTCGGCCACGGAGGGCAGGTCGGCCAGCGAGAGCACCTTTAGCGGCAGGTCCTTCAGCACCGCGCGGATCTCGCGCACCTTCGCCGGGTTGCCCGTGGCCAGGACAAGTATGCGCTCGAGGGGCATCATGGCCCCTTGCGCTCGCTGGGCGGGGGCGGTGCGGCGGGGCTGGGCTGGGCGGTTCCGGCGGGGCGGGACAGCGTGCTTCCCGCGCTGTGAGGCGCGGGCGATTCATTGCCGTGCGGCACATTCACCGGCAGGCTGGCCTGAATGGCCTGGCGGATCACCTGGCCATTGGGGGCCTTGACCTTGTTACGCACCTCGCGCAGGTTCCACAGCCGGTGGGGGAACTGCTTTTCCAAGTTCTGAAGGGCCGGGTCGACGACCACGGTCTGGTCCACCGTCAGCGGCCGCTCGATGCCGTTGGGATCGCGCACCACCTGCTTCTGCGTGCGGAGGGCGTCGGGACCGAACGAGCCGATGGTTACGCTCGAAGCGCTGATGCCGTGATAGTAGTACGCTTCATACCCCTTGGCGCGAAGCTCGCGGCAGAACGCCACGGCATCCTCCATGCGGCCGACGTAACCCTCCTCCGGCACATTCTGGAAATCAGCCACGAGCAGCGTGTAGCGGCCGGTGCAGTTGTGCACTTCCCATTCCGGCTGCTCGGTGTCGCTGCCGGGCAGGATGGTGATCGAGGCGTTGGTAAAGTGCGGGTGGCCGCGCTGGTCGCGATACGCCTTGGCCTTGGCCAGCGTGCTGGCGGCGGCGTTCATGGAGTTGAACTGGCCCCAGTACAACACGCTGAATTCATCCTGCGTGACGACGGTAAGGCCCTTCCAGCCCAGGGCGGTGGACAGTTCATCGCGCCACTGGGCCGCTTCGTGGGCGTGGTCGGCGCCGGTGAAGACGCGCATCATGACGGTGTAGGTGGTATCCGTCTTGCGGGCGGCGGTGGAAAACGTGGGCCGGCCAAAGGCTTCGGCGGCCGGCGCCGCCGGCTTGGGCGCGGCGGCGTTGCTCACGGCGGGGGATTCGGACGAGCCGCCCAGGTCGCAGCCGGCAAGCAGGAACGACAGGAGCGGAAGAATGAACAACAGGGCAAATGTCGTTTTCATTTGCATCGTTTGTGGTCTCATTTTATGGCCTGGCGCTGAATCTGTGCCAACTGCCGACAGCCGCGGCGGGCCAGGCGAAGCAGGGAGGAGAGCTCATCCTGGGTGAAGGCCGCGCGCTCGGCCGAGGCCTGCACCTCGACAAAACGGCCGGCGGCGGTCATGGCGACGTTCATATCCACCTGGGCCCGACTGTCCTCGGAGTAGTCCAGGTCCAACAGGCAGCGGCCATCCACGATGCCCACGCTCACGGCGGCGACGCTGCCGGCCAGCGCGGAACCCGGAATTCGCCCATCGGCCTTGCCGGCCGCCAGTGCCCGCGCCAGGGCGATATACGCCCCGGTGATGGCGGCGGTGCGCGTGCCGCCGTCGGCGGTGATCACGTCGCAGTCGAGGTAGATCGTGTTCTCGCCCAGCCGGTCGGTCCGTACCGCGCCGCGGAGCACGCGGCCGATGAGCCGCTGGATCTCCGTGCCGCGGCCGTCAGGTTTACCACCGATGGGCCGGCTCTTGCGCTGCGAGGTGCTGGCGGGCAGCATGCCGTACTCGGCGGTCACCCAGCCGCGGCCGCTGCCGGCCATCCACGGCGGCACGCCGGGCGTGATGCTGGCCGTACAAATCACCCGCGTGCGGCCGAACGAGATCAGGCAACTGCCGTCGGCGGTGGGAATGTAGTCCAGCTCCAGCTTCACCGGCCGCATCTGGTCGGCCCGCCGGCCGAGGCGTTTGGGGACATAGCTCTTTTTTGATTTTGGAGACATTGCCTTGGCAGTTTAGCAACTCCGAAAGGCTGGCGGAAATCCCAAATTCCAAATCCCAAATCCCAAACAAATCCCAAGCACCAAAATCCAAAGGGGAGCAAAAGGCCTGCCGATGGCGGTCAGATGTTTCCGTCCCCGTTTGGAATTTGGGATTTGGTGCTTGTTTGGGATTTGGGATTTGGAATTTGGGATTTGTCTTTCTTCATGCTTCTCGACCGACTGCTTCGGCCACTGCCTTCACTCTCTTCATCATGGCGCTAAAAGCGTGGTGGTTGATCTGCTGGGCCGCATCGGTGATGGCATGCTCGGGGTCGCGGTGGACCTCAATCAACAGCCCATCAGCGCCGGCGGCGACGGCGGCCAGGCTCATGGGCGCCACGTACGCCGCATGGCCGGTGCCGTGCGAGGGATCCACCAGCACCGGCAGGTGCGTCTGCTCGTGCAGGGCCGGCACGATCGCCAGGGGCAGCGTGTTGCGGACATAGTCCTCAAACGTGCGGATGCCGCGCTCGCACAGGATCACCTGCGGGTTGCCCGCGTTGATGATGTACTCGGCGGCCAGCAGGAACTCCTCCATGGTGCTGGAGGGCCCGCGCTTCAGAATGACCGGCTTGCCGCAGCGGCCGACGGCCTCCAGCAGCGGGTAGTGCTGCATGTTGCGGGCGCCGATCTGGAGCACGTCGGCGAACTCGGTGACCACGTCGATGGTCTCGGCGCTTAAAACCTCCGTCACGATGGCCAGCCCGGTCTGCTGGCGGGCCTCGGCCAGGATCTCCAGCCCCTTGGCGTGCAGGCCTTGGAAGGCGTACGGGCTGGTGCGGGGCTTCCACGCGCCGCCGCGCAGGGCCATCGCGCCAGCCTCCTTCACGGCGTGCGCGGTCTCCAGCAGTTGCTCGCGGCTCTCGACGGAGCAGGGCCCGGCGATGACGCCGACTTTGGGACCGCCCAGCACGGCGCCGGATGGCCCAAACGAAATCTGCGTCCGCTCGCGGCGCACCTCGCGGCTGGCCATCTTGTATGGGGCCAGAATGGGCACGATTTTCTCCACCATCGGGGCGTTTTCCAGCGCGCCCTTGTCCACCGCGCGCTTGTCGCCGATGCAGGCGATGACCGTGCGGTCGGTGCCGACGATGGCGTGATCCTTGAGCCCAAACTCGCGCACCAGGTCGATCACGTGCTGCACCTGGGCCTTGGTCGCGCCGGGTTTCATTACCACGATCATGAGGCAACTCCTTCTGCCGGTCAGTCACTCCGCACGCAAAGGCGGATCACAAAGAGCACAAAGATCACAAAGGACACGAAGAAAGACCTTTTGCTCTTTTTACTCTCTTACTTTGTGTTCTTCGTGATCTTCGTGGTCTTTGTGTTCTCTTCGTTCGCTTATGTTCCTACTTCGACGACTCGATCTTACTCTTCCCATTCATATACGGCCGCAGGGCCGGCGGGATCATCACGCTGCCATCGGCGTTCTGGTAAATCTCCAGGATGGGGATCAAAATCCGCGGGCTGGCGATGGCGGTGTTGTTCAGCGTGTGGCAGAAGCGCATTTTGCCTTCGCTGTCGCGGTAGCGCAGGTTCAGCCGGCGGGCCTGGAATTCGCCGAAGCGGCTGGCCGAGTGCGTCTCGCCGTAGCCGCCGCGGCTGGGCATCCAGGTCTCCAGGTCGAACTTCTGCACCTGCCCCAACCCCAGGTCCCCGGTGCACACGTTGACCACGCGGTAGGGCAGCTCCAAAGCCGCCAGGATGTCCTCGGCGTTCTGGAGGATCTCGCGGTGGGATTCGATGGAGGCCTGCTCGTCGTTGCGGCCGACGATCACCTGCTCGACCTTGTCGAACAGGTGGATGCGGTACAGGCCGTACGTGTCCTTGCCGGCCGCGCCGGCCTCGCGGCGGAAGCACGTGCTCAGGGCGCAATATTTCTTCGGCAGTTCGGCCTCTTCCAGCACCTCATCGCTGTGCAGGGCGGTCGTGGGCACCTCGGCCGTGCCGACCAGGGATAACCCATCCCGCTCGCACAGGTACGCCTGGTCGCGGCCGAGCGGGAAGTAACCCGTGCCGTACATGACCTCCTCGCGGACCAGCACCGGCACGGTCAGCGGCGTGTAGCCGCGCGAGACCAGAAGGTCCTGGGCCAGCCGCAAAACGGCCTGGTGCAGCAGTGCGCCGTCGCCCTTGAGGATATAGTTCCGCGTGCCGGCCAGCTTCACGCCGCGCGGCACATCGATGATGCCCAGGGCCTCGCCGAGTTGAATATGGTCCTTGGGCTCAAACTCGAACTTGCGCACCTGGCCGATGCGGCGGACCTCGACATTCTCCGTCTCATCTTTGCCCGGCGGCACATCGGCGGCCGGCGGCTGGGGCACCACCAACAGCAGGTCCTTCAACTTGGGCTCCAGTTCCGCCATCGCGTCACTGTCGGCCTTCTGGCGGGCCTTGATCTCGGCCATCTGGGCGATGGCGGCCTGCTTTTCCGCGCCCTGGAGCTTGGCGATGCTCTTGCCGGCGGCGTTCTGGGCGGTGCGGGCTTCCTGGACCGAGCGGGCCAGGCCCATCACCCGCTCATCGAGCTGGAGGATCGCCGCGATGTCCACGTCGATCCGCTTGGCTCGGGCGGCCTGGATGTACTTGTCGGGGTTGGCCCGCAGGTCCTTGATGTCGATCATGCCTGGCTCCTTCGTGCCGGTTCAACAATGAAGCCTCAAGACCGCTGTCAGTCTTGAGGCTCTGGAGGTTCAACCTTCGGTTCGCTTTCCGGGCCTCAGGACCTGCGGCGCGAGCGACTAAATCGCGCGGCGTATCCGCGAAACGAGAAGAATAGCGCGGATTTCAGGGTCCTGTCGGCCATGTGTCTATTGTTATCGACCAGGGAGGCGGATTTCAAATTTCAAATTCCAATTTTCTTGGTTCCAGATTCGTCTGATGTTAGGGCAGCAACTGAGGAACTTCCTCAGTCGACTCCGAGAATTTCGGATTCGTTGCCCGCTTCCCCGGCGGGAAATTCTGGACGTGGTTCGCCTGACGTTAGGGGTCAACTGCGGAATTTCCGCAGTTGAGTCCGACTTTTCCGAGTTGGCCTCTCAGTCACTTCATGACGGTCACGAAGTGGCGGGTGCTTGAGCCTTCGACCACTTCATCTCGGAGATGAAGTGATGACTGCTTTGACCTCTCAGTCACTTCTTGACGGTCATGAAGTGGCGGGCCCTTGACCTTCCGACCACCTCATCCCGGAGATGAGGTGATGGCTGCTTTGACCGCTCAGTCACTTCTTGACCGTCAAGAAGTGACCAGAACAAGTCCCGAACCCCGAGCGAAAAAAGAGGGCGGCCCATCGTTGGGCCGCCCGTTCGAAGGCGTATCAAGACTGCGGATTAGAAATCATGCTGCCCCGGCCGGCTGCCGTTGGGTCCGCCGGGTCCAGGACCGCCGCCCATCATGGACATCACGAATGTCATGTAGGCGTGGGCGATGTCGCTCATCATTTCTTCCGGGATGAAGACCCGGGCCTGGTCGCCGTTGTCCACGAGGGACCGGCCGATGGTGACCGGCGTGCCGGGTTTCAGCTCGATGCTGGCGAAGGGTGAATTCTGGACCACCTGGGGCCCAGCGACCGCCGCCACGCCGGCCTTGACCTGCATCACCAGATTGGGCACGTTAAACAGGCCCAGCGAGGAGAGGCCCGCCGGCATCTCCTTGATGCCCGCCGCCACCATCGGGTCGGCGGCCAGGTCGCGCCCGGCCTTGGCGGCTTTAATGGCCTCGGCGAGGAAGGCCTGGCTGCCGCCGAAGGTGATGACCAGCGACTTGTCGGAGGCCTTGGCGATGTAGAACCGGATTTGACCCTCGCCCAGCACCTTGGCCATCTGGGCCTTCTGATCGGGTTCCATGTTGACCAGGGTCGGGGAATCAACGTCGATCGTCGCCACGGCCGCACCGGCCACATTCAGGGCGGCGGGGGTGTACTTCAAAGTGACCTTCTGCTCGGCGGGCATCGCCGGCTCGCTGGCGGGGGCGCTGCCGGTCGCGCTCATGCCCATATGCATTCCCGCGTTGCTCTTGGCCGAAGCGATGATCGCATTGAGCACTTGCTGCTTGAGCGGCACGATCTCGGGCATTTTCGCCAGGATCGCGTCGGGGTTGTCGCTGTTGAGCACGATCCCCACCGCAAAAACGCCGCTGTCCTTGGGCGCGCCGCCGATGAACACGCGCACGCTCTTGACTTGGCTGTACACATCCACAGCCAGTTGGGTCAGTTTGGTCTTCGTGTCCGCGCTGACGCCGGGTGCCAGGCCGGTAAGCAGTTGGGCCAGCCAGTCCCGGGTGGCTGCCTGGGCCTGCGGGCTGAACTGGGCCATATCCGCCGAGCCGGCCGCCAGGACGTAGGGCAGATTGGGCATCTGCGTGAGCATGGACGTGGTGGCGGAGGCCATGTGGACGCCGCCGAGCATGGCCGCCATCTTCGATTGCGGCACGAATGTAACGTACCGGTTGAAGATCAGGCCGCTCTTATTCACGTTGATGCCGATACTGAGGGCATCCATGTCCTCGGTCATGCGAGACCAGAACTTCATCGCCTTGGCGTTGGACATTCTGCCCCAGGGCATGCCCGGGCCGTTGTCCATTTCCTCGCTGGCCTTTTGCGCCAAAGCCTTGATCCAGGGCTGGAGCGACTTGACGTCGGCATAGACCGCCGCATCCGCCTGGGTGATGATCGCCTGATGGGCCTTGCTCACCTTGGCCATCGCCGAGTGCTTGGTGGCGGCGGCCAGCCGGACCGGCTCGGGGCCATCGCCCAGTACGGCGTAGCTGCCCATCATCTTGGCGTAGACGGTCTCGCCGTTGACATCCAGCTTGGTCAGGCCGTTGGCCTCGGAGATAGTGGCGCCTGGCCAGAGCGTCTTGAGATCGGTGCAGGGCACCAGGTAGATCAGGGGGGCGGGTTTCTCGGCCGCGCTCTCTCCCATCAGGTCCTCGATCTTGTAGCCCAGCAGGTTGGGGTCAATCACGGCCAGGCCAAAACCGCCGTTGGCGTTGAAGCCGGGGCCGAAATTCTCCTTGCTCATGAGCATATTGAGCGAGGACATGGCGCCGCCGGGGCTCAGGCCGATATCCGTCACCAGGGTGTCAATCTTGCCGGTGAGATCGGTGATATTCTTGACGGCGACAAAGAGCGAGGCTTCCTCCGGAATGACCATCAATACCGGTCCGGCAGGGGCGGCCATAGGGGCCGAGGGTTGGCTGGTCGCTGGGGGCGTGGCCCGCCGGGTTTGGGCCATTGCCTGACTGACGGCCAGGCCCGCGAGAATCACAGTAGCCAGTGCTATGCGATGACGGCAAAGCCGTAACATGAGTCTTCTCCTCTTAGAGTGTGCGTGGCGGCCACTACCCAAACGCCCGAAATGGCCATACCCCGAAAATCGGTTCCCTTATCCTTGCACCTTTAACGCCTGCCGTCAAGATGCAGTGCGGCTGTCAGAATAATAGACGCACGAAGCGGGGCGATGGTTGCAGGCAAATCGACGAGATCCTGGCGAGAAATCCCAAATTCCAAATCCCAAATTCCAAACAAGCTCCAAATTCCAAATTCCAAAACTTTGTACCAGGCGTTCGCCTGTTCCCCTTTGGGGCTTGGTGCTTGGAATTTGTTTGGGATTTGGGATTTGGAATTTGGGATTTTCCGCCGTTACTCCTGCGAGCGTCGCTTCCCTGCCTCGCTCTTGCTCGGTGCTCGGAAAATCAAACGAAGAGGGATTTCTGAAAAAGGCAGCCGCCCGCGCAGCTTGTTGAGCAGGAACCGCCGGTAGGGCGGGGTGAAACTCTCCAGGCCGTTGACGAACAGCACGATGGTCGGCGGGCAGGTGCTCACCTGCGTGACATAGCGCACCTTGGGCGGCTTGGTGCCGCTCTTGTGGCTGGGGCCGCGCAGGGCGATGATCTCCTCGATCACCCGGTTCAGCTCGCCCGTGGTGACGCGCGCGGAGGCCTGCGCAAAAAGCTGCTGCGCCAGGGCCACCGTGGCTTTCACATTGACCCCTTCAGTGGCCGTGGTGAAGCTGATGGGCGCAAAGGAAAGGTGGGGGATCAGCTTGTCGATGTACTGGCGGTAATCCTCCTGGCCGGCCTTGTCCTTGGCCAGGTCCCACTTGTTGACCACCAGGATGACGGGCTTGAACTGCTCGATGATGTAGCCGGCCAGCTCCTTGTCCACCTGGCCCAAGGGCACGGTGGAATCGATCATCAGCAGCACCACGTCGCAGCGGCGGATGGTTCGCTCGGCGCGGTGCACGCTGTAGAACTCCACGTTGCCCGCTACCTTTTTCTTCTTCCTGATGCCAGCCGTGTCGATGGCGATGAATTCCCGGCCCCCCAGGCGAATCCGCACATCGACGCTGTCGCGGGTGGTGCCCGGCTTCTCGCTGACGATGACGCGCTGCTCGCCCGCCAGGGTGTTGATGAGCGTGCTCTTGCCGGCGTTGCGCTTGCCGACGATGCCCAGCTTCATCACCTCTTCGGGTTCATCGCCCAGGTGGCCTTGCAGGGCCTTGCCGATGGCCTCCAGCAGCTCGGATCGCCCCAGCCCGTGCAGGGCGGAGATGGCCGCCGGCTCGCCGAAGCCCAGGGCGATGAACGCCCCGGCGGTTCCGGTTAGCATGGAGTCATCGCACTTGTTGGCCACCAGCAAGACGGGCTTATCCTGGTGGCGAAGCAGCTCGGCCACCTTGTCATCGAGCGGCTGGCGGCCATCGCGGGCGTCGACGACGAACAGGATGAGGCTGGCCTCGGCGATGGCGTAGCGGATCTGGGTTTCGACGTGGTCGGTGAGGTCGTCAGTATCTTCGATTCCAAAGCCGCCGGTGTCGACGATCTCGGCGTAGCCCTCGCCGATGGCCAGGGGGCTCGAGACGCGGTCGCGCGTCACGCCGGCCATCGGATCGACGATGGAGATGCGCCGTCCCACCAGCCGGTTGAGCAGGCTGCTCTTGCCGACATTGGGCCGCCCGACGATCGCGATAACCGGCAGTGCCATGAATTCACCTTATTCCGAGCACCACAGGATACGCCCGGATGGGCGGCAAGTCCACCCGGACGGGAGGAATTGCGGCTTGGCTGGCAGCGCGCATAGAAACGGGGCGGGCTTAAAGGCCCGCCCCGGGAAACATCTCGCACGATCAGCCCCGACGCCCGCACGTTGCTACTTGCGGGTTCTGCGCCGCAGGAAGGCCATGCCGCTCAGGGCCAGCAGGGCCAGCGTGGCGGGCTCGGGAACGAAGCCTACGTTGTCAACCCACAGATTGGCCACCGGACACGGAGCCCCCAGCGTCGTGGCGGGGCCATAGGCGCTGATGACGAAGGAAAGCGTGCCCGTGCGGCCGCGCATTGCCGCCGGAATCTGAAGCGTAGTCGTGGACCAGTCGGTGGAGGGAGTGAACGTCTGGGAATCATCCCAACCGATGTCAGACTCGACAAGAGACATTACCGTTCCGTTGTTAATCCCGGAGAAGCAGGTCGACGCCTGAATCGCGGTGACGCCGGCTGGAAGCGTCACGGTCTGGCTGATCGATATCTGCCGGAATTGGTTGCCGGTGGGAGCTTGGACTCCCAGATAAGCGCTGGCCAAACCCGAGGACCAGGTTGGCGAGCCCGTACCGTCCCCCATGGAGCTGGGGGTCCAGCCTGCGAGGCTCGCATCGAAAGTCCCATCGATAATCGACCCCATGTTGTAGCCAGATGGGACTGGCGCCGGCGCGGACGGATCGGCATACGCTGCCTTGCTGGCGCAGACCAACGCCGTTACCACCAGCAAAATGGGTAGAAAGCTTGCGCTCCTGGACATATTCCTCTCCTTTAGGATGGTCTTCCGGGCAGGCTCATGCCCGATGCCAAGACCCCGGGGCGCTCACCTCTCGCGCCCCATAGCACACGGCAATTATCCCACAATCGGAATTTCCGTCAAGGGGAAAAGGCATTCGCTATACCGAAAATAAAACAGGAGGGGCGGGAAGAGCTATCGCGAATCTGCGCACACTAATACCCATTAGAAGTCCATCTGCAACGACTACACGCCATCCTGTCAGACTTTCTTCTGACACTGCACCCACTGGATGGCGTGGCGGAGCAGTTCGGAGGCGCTGGCCAGGTGGAGCTTCTCCTTGATGTGTTCGCGGTGCGAATCGACGGTCTTGGTGGAGATGTGCAGCTCGCGGGCGATCTCGCGCGTGGGCAGGCCGTTGCCGATGAGTTCGAAGACCTGGAGCTCGCGGTCGGTCAGGCTGTCCAGCAGGTTGGCGGCCGGCTCGCCGGCCCCGGCGATGATCTTCTGCATCACCTTGGAGGCCACGCGGTCGGAGACGTGCACCTGCCCAGCCAGCACGCGGCGCAGCCCGCGCAGGATTTCGTCGGGCCCTTCCTCCTTGGTCACGTAGCCGCGCGCGCCCGCGCGCAGCACGCGCTCGGCGTAGAAACCCTCATCGCGCATCGACACCACCAGCACCACGACGTGCGGGTGGCGGATCTGGATGTCCTTGATCAGGTCCAGCCCGCTGGATTCCTTGAGCGTCAGATCGACGATGGCCGCATCGGGCGGCTCGTGGCGCATCAGCTCCAGGGCCTCGTGCGCGCTGGCGGCTTCGCCGCAGACCTCGAAATCGTCCTGCCCCGACAGCAGCATGCGAATGCCCTGGCGGACCAGGGGATGATCGTCGACAATCAGAATCCGCTTGGGGCGGGCTCGTTGGGCGGCGGCGGCGGTCTTTTCAATCATGGTCCTCTCCTTGCTTGTCCAGCAGCCGGGCCTTTGGGGCCTTGCAGGTGACCACCGTGCCACAGGGTTCGGCGGCCGTGACGAAGAGCCGCCCCCCCAGCGAAGCGGCCCGATGCTGCATGACCTTCATGCCCAGCCCGGCGTTTCGGACCCCCGGCGGCATGCCTTTTCCATCATCGCAGATTTGAAGCACGAGGTGCTGTTCGTTTTGGTGCAGCGACACCACCGCCCGACGGGCCTCGGCGTGGCGGGCCACGTTGTTGAGCGCCTCCTGGGTGATGTAATAGAGGTGGCTGGCGGCGCCCGGCCGGACCTCCGACGGGCAGCTCCACTCCAGGCGCACGTCCACGCCAAACCAGGTGGCGGCATTCTGCACCAGGCTTGCCATGGCGGCGTGCAGGCCGTGGTCGTCCAGGCCCACCGGATCGAGGCCGCGGGCCAGGCAGCGAACCTGGCGGATGGCATCATTGATGGCGCTCAGGATGGCGCGGATCGTGGGCTGCTCGGTGCCCAGGCGATCGCCCTGCTTATCGGCCAGGCCCTGCACCAGGTAACCCAGGCCCGCCAACGTCTGGCCCAGGGCGTCGTGCAGGTTGCGGCCGGTGGCGCGGCGGATGCGCTCGCTGGATTCCGCGAGAATAGCTTCCAATTTGCGCTGTTCGGTGATGTCGATCCCCAGCTTCAGCACCTGCCGCTGCTGCGGCCAGCCGGCAAAGGGTAACACCCACATATGGAAACTGCGGCCATTGGGCTGCGTTTCTTCCCAGTCCTCCGGCTGGCCGCTGGCCAAAACCCGTTGCGCGGGGCAATCTTCGCAGGGCTGGTTTAGGCCGAAGCACGCCTCGTAGCAACGCTGGCCATCGACGGGGGAATAGACCTGGGCGAAGCCGCGGTTGAGATAAGCGATTCGGTAATCCGGCTCGACGACCGCGGCGAAACCAGGCAGCAGATCCAGCGCGGCTGCCGGCAGCCGCGAATCGCCCAGCGGGTCAGCCGGCAAGCGGGATTGTTCGCGAGTGTCGCTCATCGTCTTACCGCCGATTATAGCAGGATCGGCCGTCTGCTGCCGGGCGGGGTTGGAGGCTGGAGGCTGGAGGAATGAGCGGAGGAAGCCAGACCTGCTTTGAAGCAAAACGCTGTTCGCAGGTCCGGCATTAGTAAACCCCTTGTATGTTGAATTCCGT
>PMYD01000064.1 GCA_003171335.1 Phycisphaerales bacterium | reverse complement strand
CTGGAGAATTTCTCCAGTTGAGCAGAAAGAGGTTGCCGGCTCGACTGCGGAGTTTCCTCAGTTGACCGAACGCCAAATCGACAATTTCGAAATGACAGCCGCAACTGGAGACTTTCTCCAGTTGACCGCCCGCATCCGGTGTTGCCGCATGAACGGGCCATCCGGTAGCATGAAGGACAACCGAAAGGCACACCCATGGACCTGACCGTGCGGCAGTCGGGAAATCTCAGCGGCCAGGTGGCGGTTCCGCCCAACAAGAGCCATTCCTTCCGTGCGCTCATCATGGCCGGCCTGGCCGATGGCAAGAGCCACATCCACCACCCCGCCACCTCCTCCGACTGGCTTCGCGCCAACGAGACGCTGGAAATGTTCGGTGCGGCCGTGACGCCCGAGGCGGGCGATTCGTGGGTCATTCAGGGCGCCGCCGGCGAGCTGAAAACGCCGGAGGATGTGATCGATTGCGGCAACAGCGGCATCATCTTCCGCTTCTTCGGCGCCCTGGCCGGCGTATGCCGCGGCTACAGCGTGCTGACCGGCGATGATTCCGTGCGGCACATCCGCCCGGTGGGCCCGCTGCTGGAGGCGATGACGCAACTGGGCGCGTTCGCCATCAGCACCAAGGGCGATGGCCACGCGCCCATCGTGGTCCGCGGCCCGCTGCGCGGCGGCCAGGCCACGCTGGATGGCGCCGACAGCCAGCCGGTCAGCGGCCTATTGATCGCCTGCGCCCTGGCCGATGCGCCCACGGAACTGAACGTGGTGAACGCCGGGGAAAAACCATGGGTGGCCATGACGCTGGATTGGCTCAATCGCTGCGGCGTCGAAGTCAGCAACGACCACTTCACCCGCTACCGCATCCGCGGCCGCCAGCGCTGGAAAGGGTTCCAGACCACCATCCCCCTGGACTGGTCGGCGGCGATGTATCCGCTGGTTTCCGCGCTCATCACCGAGGGCAGCGAGATCGCCATCACGGGCATGGACCCTAACGACAGCCAGGGCGACCGCAAGGTGCTCGAGGTGCTCAAGGCCATGGGCGGGAATATCGAAATCAGCGGCCAGACCGTCATCGCCCGCTCCAGCAAACTTACGGGCATGGAGATCGACTGCAACGATTTCATCGACCAATTCATGCTCCTGGCGGCGGTGGGCTGCTACGCCGAGGGCCAAACCGTGCTGACCAACGCGGAGATCTGCCGGCACAAAGAATGCGACCGCATCGCCGAAATGCACCGGGCGCTGGCGGCCATGGGCGCGCAGGTGGAAGAGCGTCGCGATGGGCTTGTCATCTCCAAAAGCCGGCTGCACAGCGCCGTGCTCGACAGCAAGGCCGACCACCGCATGGTGATGACGCTGGCCACCGCCGCCCTGGGCGCGATGGGCGAGACCGTCATCCGCGATATCGCGTGCATCCGGAAGACTTTCCCGCATTTCGTCTCGGAGATGGAAAACGCCGGGGCGGTCATGTTTGCGGACCAGTAGGGTCGTTCAGCGAAAGAATGAGGACACAAAGATCACAAAGAACACAAAGAACGACAAGAAAGGGCAAAGAAATAGGAGCTAATTCGTAAGCAGCGACGACAGGCCACAATCGTTTTGGCCGTTACATTTCATCCGTCTTTTCTTTGTGCCCTTTGTGGTCTTCGTGATCTTTGTGTTGCTGCCTTTCGATTGTTGCTGCCTTTCGATTCAGATCAAATGGCTCTCAAATGGATAACTCAACTTCCATTGCCGACGAATTCTGTCCATCGTGCGGGCGATCTTGAGCGTCTCGGCCAGGGGCATGATGCGGCTTTGCCGCAGGCCCTTGCGCAAGCAGCGGGCCACTTCGTCGGCCTCGTAGTGCAGGCCGTTGCCGACGATCGGCAGCTCGATGACTTCATCCTCCCGGTCCGGCCGCGACAGGATGATCTTCTCGCCACGCCACCACGGCCGCGGCAGGCGGATTCGCCCCTCGCTGCCGCACAGGATGGCCTCTTGCGGCGTAGCGGTGGCGATGGCGCTGGAAAGCAGGGCCAGGGCGCCCGTGCCGTAGCGGAAGATCATCGCCGCCCGTTCATCCACGCCGGTCGGGCCAATGCAGGCTTGCGCGATAATGCGGCTGGGCGGACCGAGAACCATGAACGAAAGTGCAATCGGATAGACGCCGACATCCAGCAAACTGCCGCCGGCCATGGCGGGGTTGAACAGCCGGTCCTCCTTCTCGGGGCTGCTGGCAAAGCCGAAATCCGCCGTCAGCATCTGCACTTGGCCGATCGCCCCTTGCCCCAGCAGCTCGCGCAAGCGCACGTGAACGGGCAGGAACCGCGTCCACATCGCCTCCATGCAGAACCGCCGGTGCTGGCGGGCGGCGGCGATCATCCGCCGCGCCTCGGCGGCATTGACGGCGAAGGGCTTTTCGCACAGCACGGCCTTGCCGGCCTGGAGAGCAGCGATCGTGTTTTCAACGTGCAGCGGATGCGGCGTGGCCACATAGATGGCGTCGATATCCTTATCCGCCAGGAGCTTGTCGTACGAGTTGTAGCAGCGCGGGATCTTGAACTGCCCGGCGAATTTTTCCGCCTTCGCCAACTCGCGCGAGCCGACGGCCAGCAGCTCGGCGCCATCGGCCGCCGGCAGATCGGCCGCGAACTGATGTGCAATTTCGCCCGTGGCCAGAATGCCCCAGCGGATGCTGCGTTTGGCGGCCATGAATTCTCTCCCGAAAGCCGGCCCGTCGGCCGATCCGGTTTCATCATATCGGGCTTGCCGCGGGAGAGCACGAAAACGCCGGCCGCCGACCAGCGCGCAGAAAAAATGCCCTGGCCGGCGTGTTTGGACGCAGGGGGGGACGTCCAACCACAGGGGGGTGGCCAGGGCATTTGCGACTATATCACCCCTCTATGCTCTGTCAAGCAATTCCTGTCATTTCACTCCGCTGGCAGCGACCGCCGCAAGGGCAGAAACTCGGAAAAATCAGACTTGTTCCGGGGGCTTGGCCGCATCCCCCAGGGTGAGCGCCACGCGTTCTTTCCAGATGCGCCACACCGCCCAGACTGTCCCCATTGCCCCGCCGGTGTACGCGCCCAAGTGGATGCCCCAGACCGACATGAAGCGGATAGGCCGCCACATGTCGTGCTGGCGCAAGTACGCAAATTCGCCCAGCCGGTTGAACGCTCCCAGCCGCCCCGCTAGGCCGCCCAGGGTCGCCAGGGCGATTGTCCAAATCAGCGTACAGGCCAGCAATTTGTACAATTCCCGGCCGGCAAGAAATTTCTTGTCCCTATGGACGCTGTTGGCCATGAGCATCGCCGCGCCGATGAGCAATCCGGCCGTCCAAGTCGCTTTCATGCCCACCTTGGCCGCCTCCCAGCGCAGGGGCAGCGGCGCCGGCGGCGTGTCCGGACCCAGAGCGGGGGCAAGCTCCTTGCCCCAGTAGAAATACTCCCACGACAAGGTGACCGTTATCTGATCGTTCACGACCCCATAGGCCATGGCGCCCCCCACCGCCGCCAGCAGGAACAGGTACTCGCGCCAGCGCCGCGCCTGGCGGCCGTGGCGCTTCAGGTCCCACAGCGCCAGGATGACGAAGAAGCTCGCGCCCAGCGCGATTCTTGTCGCCAGCCCCGCATCGCTGTGCGCCCACCAGTGCCAGAGTGTCGCGACCATAGCCGACATGCTAGGTCAACCAAGAAGGATTGCGAATTGCCAATTGCAAATCACTACTGTCCGGTTAAAAGTCGAATAGTGCCAATTGGTTACAATCGCTAGGCATATTGTCTTGGGTGCATTGGAGCGAAAACGCCTGCAAAATGGGCATTTTCTCGAAAAGAGAAATGCTGAGAATTTGCAGGATTTCGCCCAGACCGCGCTCGCTTTTCAGTTCTTTCTTGACGATGGCCACGAGCACGTAGACGCACACGGCGATCCACACCTGGGTCTTCACGGCGTTGACCGAGTTGCCATAGAACGCCTTGATCCGCAGGTACTGCTTGATCCACTTGAAGAACAGTTCCACCTGCC
>PMYD01000047.1 GCA_003171335.1 Phycisphaerales bacterium | reverse complement strand
CGCCAACACGTGGTTGCAAACAGATGCAACCACGGCACCCTGCAAAGCGGCTGCATTTTGGCGCGCTGTACGCTGTAAGTACTCGCGCGAAAAAAAGTGTCTCTCCTTATAGTAAGGACGCGAAACCTCCCTCATTTTTTAAAAAATGCAAAATAATTCTGCTAAGTACACTCCGACTGCCCCTACAGACGGAACAAATCGGAACAATCCGGGCGCGAAATGGGAAAAACCAGAGTGACTTTTGGGGTCGCGCGCGCTGCGCAAAAATGGCACTTACGTCATTTCCGGCGGATGCAAGAGCGACCCGCTGGCGCGCTGTCAGTCGGCAGGTACACCTCGACTGGAATCCGCGCCCTGCGGAGACATCATCTGCTTATCGGGGATGCAATTACCGGCGGCATGCACACGACGACCGCCGGATTTGAGATCGGGCGGTCGTGCCTCCTATAGTTCCATGAACGGTCGTTCCAATCGCCAAAAGGAGGCGTGTGCATGCCGGCCCATGGGCGCGCTCATAGATTCTTCATCGCCGCTGCCGGCCTGGCGCTGATGCTGTCGGCGCTGGGGGCGGCCGGCTGCCGCAAGAAGGCCGCGCCGCCGCCGCGGCCGCCGCCGCTGGTGACGGTGGGGCGGGCGATAGCGCGCGATGTGCCGCTGTATCTCGATGAGATCGGCTCGTGCGTTTCGCCCCAGGCGGTGGCCATTCGCCCGCAGGCCTCCGGCCAAGTGATGCAACAGCATTTCACGGATGGCGCCACGGTGAAGAAGGGCGACCTGCTCTTCACCATCGACTCGCGGCCATACCAGGCAGCGCTGGACCAGGCCAGGGCGGCGCTGGCGCAGAACCAGGCCTCGCTGGGGCTGGCGATGCTGGAATTCGCGCGCGCTGGCAAACTCTACCCCGCCAAGGCCATGTCGAAGGAGGATTTTGAAACCCGCGAGAATGCCGTTGCCGTCAGTAGGGCGCAGATCCAGGCTTCCACGGCGGCCATCGAGACGGCCCAGGTGAACCTGGACTACTGCTTCATCCACAGCCCCGCCGACGGCCGGGCCAGCCTGCGGCTGGTCGATCCGGGCAACATCGTCACCGCCAACAGCGGGGCAAACATGCTGACGATCGAGCGGCTGGACCCGATGGATGTGGATTTCATCATCACCGAGCAGGACCTGCCCGCCGTCCGCCGCCAGATGGCCACGCACACGCTGCAAACGCTCGCCTGGCTGCCCAGCGAGAACATCAACCAGGCCCGGGCGGGCGAACTGACGTTCCTGGACAACTCCGTCCTGGCGGGCACCGGCACGGTGCACCTGCGCAGCACGTTTCCCAACGCCGACCACCACCTCTGGCCGGCCCAGTTCGTGTACGTGCGGCTGGTGCTGGAGATGCTCAAGAAGGCCGTGCTGGTGCCCTCGGAGGCAACGCAGATCAGCCAGAGCGGCCCGTTCGTGTACGTGGTCAAGAACGATCAGACGGCGGAATTGCGGCCCGTCAAGCTGGGCCAGCGGCACGGGCCGCTGGTAGCCGTGGCGGAGGGCCTCAACGCGGGCGAGGCGGTGATCCTCACCGGCCAGTTGACCGTCGTGCCGGGACGGCCCGTGCGCATCGCGCCGCCGGCAACCCAGCCGGCCGCACGCGGGGCGAACGGTGCGGCGACCAGCAGCGCGCCGGCGAGTGCGTCGGCGCCAGCCTCCGGCGAATCGTCCTGAGGCGCAAGGCCAAATGACACACGTTAAAAAGGTGACAAGGTGGCATGCCCTCACGACGGCCGACGCGGCAGCGGCGGCAGGCGAGTGGGCATGCGCAGTCGAGGAGACCTCCCAGCGCGGAAGACATGCCCACCCGCCGCTGCCCGCTAGCGCGGGCATCGACGTGAGGGCATGCCACCTGCGCAACGCTAGCGCGGGCATCCGCGTGAGGGCATGCCACGTGTCCATTGCTTGCCGCCGGCGGGAGGGTGAGTCGTGAACCTGGCCGCCCCATTCATTCGCAAGCCGGTGCTGACGATGCTGCTGGTCATCTCGGCGGTGCTGTTCGGCGTGATCGCCTATCGCACGTTGCCGGTGAGCGACCTGCCGCCGGTCGATTACCCGGTGATCCAGGTGCAGGTGAATTACCCCGGCGCCACGCCCGAGACCATGGCCAACAACGTGGCCACGCCGCTGGAGCAGCAGTTTTTGCAGATTCCCGGGCTGGCCCAGATCACCTCGGCCTCCACGCAGGGCCATACCAGCCTGACGGTGCAGTTCGAGCTGTCCAAGAGCATCGATGCGGCGGCCACGGATGTGCAGGCGGCCATCTCGCGCTCCACGGGCAGTTTGCCCGTCGATCTGCCCAACCCGCCGACGTTCACCAAGGTCAATCCCAACGAGCAGCCCATTTTCTACATTGGCCTCCTGAGCGACACGGTGACGGCGGCGGACCTGTACGAGATAGCCAAGATCCGCGTGGCCCAGCAGATCAGCGTCTTGAACGGCGTCAGCCAGGTGGCGGTTTTCGGCACGCCGCCGGCCGTGCGCATCAAGGCCGATCCCTCGGCCCTGGCCGTGCGCAACCTCACCATGGACAGCCTGACCGCCGCCATCCAGGCCAGTACCAGCTACCAGGGGGCCGGCCAGTTCGACGGCCCGAATCACACGCTGCTGCTCCAGCCCAACGGCCAGCTCCAGACGGCGGTGGACTACGACAACCTCATCGTGGGCACGCGGAACGACGCCCCGATCTACCTCAAGGACGTCGCCACCAGCACCAACTCCGTGCAGGATGAGCGGATCAAGCTGCGCTTCTGGGTGCGCGGCCACTCCGTGCCCTCGGCCACGGTGGTGGTGGCGGTGTTCCGGCAGCTCGGTTCCAACGCGGTCGAGGTGACCAAGGCGGTGCGCGACCTGCTGCCGACGATCGAAAAGGGCCTGCCCGGCTCGGTCACGCTGCTGCCCATCCACGACCGCTCCAAGACGATCATCAGCAGCATCTCCGACGTGCAGGCGACGCTCTATATCGCCTTCGTGCTGGTGGTGGCGGTGATCTTCGCCTTTTTAGGCCGCGCTCGCGACACGCTCATTCCGGCCTTGGCGATGCCGCTGTCGCTGCTGCTGGTGTTTATCGTGATGGATGCCCTAGGCTACAGCCTGGACAACCTGTCGCTGATGGGCCTGACGCTGGTGATGGGTTTTCTCGTGGATGATGCCATCGTGTTCCTGGAGAACACGGTCCGCCGCATGGAGCAGTTCGGCGAGGGCCGCCTGGAGGCCACGTATAACAGCGCCAAGGAGATCAGCTTCACCATCCTGTCGATGACGATCTCGCTGGCGGCGGTGTTCATTCCGCTGGTGTTCATGAGCGGGCTGATCGGGCGGATCTTCCGCGAGTTTTCGATCATCATCGTCACGGCCATCCTGGCCTCGGGCGGGGTGTCGCTGACGTTGACGCCGATGATGTGCTCGCGGCTGATCGGCGAGCGCGGCAAGGGCGCCAAGCGCACCTGGATGGAGCGGCAGATGGGCCGCGTGCTCAAGCGCGTGCTGAACGTGTACGGCCGGTCGCTGTGGTGGTTCCTGAAGCATCGCGCAGTGTCGGTGGCCATCTGGGCGCTGTGCATGCTGGGCACGTGGTGGTTCTTCACGCACGTGCCGCAGACCTTTTTGCCCACGGGCGACAGTTCCTTCATCCGCGGCGTGATGATCGCCCAGGAGGGCTCCTCGCCCGAGACTATGCGCGCCTACCAGCAGCAGGTGGAGGATGTGCTGCACGCCGACCCGGCGGTCGACATGAGCTTCACCATGAGCTTCAACAGCCAGTTCCTGACGACCAACCAGGGCTTGGTGCTGGCGTTTCTCAAACCGCCCGACAAGCGGCCGCCCATTGATGTCGTGGCCGCCAGCATGATGGGCGGCGTGGCCGCCAGGGTGCCCGGGCTGCTGCTGCTGCTTCAGGCGGACCCGGTGCTGCGGATCGCCACCGGCGCCACGGCCACGCAGCAGGGCAAGTACGCCTACGCCATCTTCGGCATCGACTCGGCCGAGGTGACCGCCGTGGCGGGCAAGCTCATGGAGCGATTCCGCCAGTTTCCCGGCTTCACCACGGTCAGTTCGGACCTGTTCAACCATACGCCGCGGCTGGAGATCGACATCCTGCGCGACCAGGCCAAGAGCTACGGCGTGTCGGCCACGCGCATCTTGACGCTGCTGCGCAACGCGTACTCGGAAAACTACCTGTACCTCATCAAGACCGAGCACGACCAGTTCCAGGTGATTTTGGAGGCCCGGGATTCCGATCGCGCCGTGCCGCAGGATCTGGCGCGGCTGTATATCAAGAGCGATGATGGGCAGCGGCTGATCCCGCTGTCGGCTCTGGCCACCTGGCACCCCTCGGTGGGCATGCAGACGGTCAACCACATCAACCAGTTCCCCAGCGTGACGTTCTTCTTCAACACGCGGCCGGATGTGTCGCTGGGGGAGGTGACCCAGTTCATCGACCAGGCCGCCCGCGATGCGATGACCGGCACGGTGCAGGGCTCGCTCCAGGGCGAGGCCCAGACCTTCAAGTCCACCGTGGCCGACCTGGTGCTGCTGATGGGCGTGGCGGTGTTCGTGATGTACGTGGTGCTGGGCATTCTGTACGAGAGCTACCTGCACCCCATCACGGTGCTGTCGTCGCTGCCGGTGGCGCTGGTGGGGGGGCTGGCCACGCTGTACGTGTTCGGCATGCAGGCGTCGCTGTACGCGTTCATCGGCATGTTCATGCTCATGGGCATCGTGAAGAAGAACGGCATTTTGATCGTGGACTTCGCCCTGGATCGCATCGCCGAGGGCCGCACCGCCGAGCAGGCCATTCACGATGCCAGCATGGACCGGTTTCGGCCCATCATGATGACCACCATGGCCGCCGCGATGGGCGCGCTGCCCATTGCCATCGGTTTTGGCGCCGACGCCGCCAGCCGCCGGCCGCTGGGCATGGTGGTGGTGGGCGGGCTGCTGGTGTCGCAGTTCATCACGCTGTACATCACGCCGGCCATTTACCTGCTGCTGGAAGAAGTGCAGGAGAAGGTGCTCAACCGCGTGCCGTTCTTCCGCTCCAGCCGCATCGAGCACCACGAGGGCGGCCCCGCAGAGCACAAAGACCGGCCCGAAGGCCCCCCCGGCGAGGAACACAAGGCCTGATTATGGAAGCGGGATTCATATTAGGCCCGAAGGGCCGAAAGATCGTAGCCGGGGGCGCGAGCCCCCGGATAGCGTGCGCGCAGGGTCTGAGCCCCAGAGGGGCGAAAGAAGAGGATTCGAACGACGCCATTCTCTCGCAACCGATCTTTCGCCCCTTCGGGGCTCTTTCCGTTAATTGCCAACATACCGGGGGCTTGCGCCCCCGGCTACAAGACTTCCGGCCCTTCGGGCCTGTGAAACTCAGAACGTGTATGAAAACCGCCTCNNGGGCGAGACGCCCGTGGGACTCATGGGCGATACGCCCATGCTACGTTTTCATACACGTTCTCAGGCAGCTTGTCCGATATTCCTTTTCCGTTTGCCGTCGTCTCATGACCTTGGTGCTAATCCTGGCCTTTATACAGCTCATCCTTGCTCCTCTTTCGGGCTGCAAGGTCGGCCCCAACTACAAGCCGCCGGCCACGACGATGCCGGCGGCGTGGGGCGAGGCGGGGCCGACGATTTCCTCGCAGCCGACCTCGCGACTTGCCGGCGGGGCGGCCACGGGCCAAACCAGCCAGCCTGCCTGGCGGGGGACCATGCAGCCGGCCGAACTGGCCGACTGGTGGAAGCAGTTCCACGATCCCGTGCTGGACCAGTTGATCGGTCAGTCCATCGCCGGCAACCTGATGTTGCGCCAGGCCCAGGCCCACATCCGCCAGGCCCGTTTCGAGCGGCAGATCGTGGCCGCCAATCTCTACCCGGCGGCGGCGGCGACGGCCTCGTACGAGCACCTGCGCTTCAGCAAGAACGGTTTGGGCGCCAGCGCCGTGGCGGCGACCAATCCCAGCGGCGCGACCGGCGGCGGCGCGGCCGGCGGCGCAACCGGCGGCAGCGGACGTGGCAGTTCGCCCAATTTCAACCTGTTCCAGGCCGGCTTTGACGCCTCGTGGGAGCTCGACGTCTTCGGCGGCATCCGCCGCGCCGTCGAGGCGGCCGATGCCAATATCGGTTCTTCCATCGAGGACCAGCGCGATGTGCTCGTGTCGCTGCTGGGCGAAGTGGCGCTCAATTACGTGCAGCTTCGCGGCTTCCAGCGCCAGATCGCCATCGCCCAGGAGAACCTCGAAACCCAGCGCCAGACGCTTGCCCTGACGCAGCTTCGCCTGGACGGCGGCATCGCCACCGAGCTGGATGTGGACCAGGCCGCCGCCCAGGTGGCCGCGACGGAATCGACGATCCAGCCGCTGGAGACCTCCGCCCGCCAGGCGATTCACCTGCTGGGCGTACTGACCGGCCGCGAGCCGATGGCGCTGGTCGAACTCCTGGCGCCGACCTCGCCCATTCCGGCCGCGCCGCCGGAGATTCCGCTGGGCCTGCCCTCCGACCTGCTCAACCAGCGGGCCGATGTCCGCCGGGCGGAGCGCCAGCTCGCCTCGGCGACGGCCCAGATCGGCGTGGCCGTGGCGCAGCTTTACCCCAGCTTCTCGCTGATGGGCAACTTCGGCTGGCAGAGCACGCACCTGCACAACCTGTTCAGCAGCAACAGCATCGCCTGGTCCGCCTCGCCGCAGGTGAGCGTGCCGATCTTCCAGGGCGGGGCGCTGCGGGCCAATATCCGCCTGCACACGGCCATCCAGGAGCAGGCGGCCAGCGCCTACGAGCAGGCGGTGCTGACGGCCCTGAAGGATGTTGAAGATGCCCTGGTGGCCTACGCCAACGAGCAGGAGCATCTGCAAAAGCTCGCCGACGCCGTGGCCGCCAATGAAAAGACCCTGGCCCTGGCCAAGCTGCTCTTCGACCAGGGGCGGACCGACTTCCTCAACGTGCTCGATGCCCAGCGCTCGCTCTTCATCGCCCAGGATGCCCAGGTCCGCAGCCAAAGCGCCCTATCCACCGATGTGGTAACGCTCTACAAAGCCCTCGGCGGCGGCTGGGAGGCGGTGAGGCAAGAGTGACCGGGCGATGCGATGAGCGCAACGTAAGTGCATCGGGCAAAAAAAGCGGCCCTCCTTATAAGGACACACACGAAACCGCCACTCGCGATGCGCACTTGTTCAAAAAAACTTTCAATTCCTTCCGATTTGCCGTTTACACACGGAACAAATCGGAAAAATCCGGGCTCGAAACCGGAAAAATCCGAATGGTTTCAGAAGGTCGTTGGGCCGCGCAAAAGTGGCACTTACGTCAATTCCGGGCCACCCATTATTTCCGGTTGTTGCCCCCGGCCGTCCAGACCTGCTTGGGTGCCGTGGTTTGCGAAGCGCAGCGCAGCAACCACGCCGTCGGCACACGTGGTTGCTTCGGTCGCAGAAGCGACCTTCGCAAACCACAGCACCCATCACCTGATATGTGACAGAGGCTACAGCACCCGGTACTTCTCGAAAACCTGACGCAGCGTCTTTCCCGCCAGCAGGTCTTTTCGGGCCTGGTTCTCCTTGCCGGCCTTTTCCTGGGCCAGGCGGAGCACATCCTTTTCCACCTCGCGCGGCACGACCACCACGCCGTCGAAATCGGCGAAAACCAGCTCGCCCGCGCGCACCAGCACATCGCCGCAGCGGATGGGCACATCGAACGCCATAACGCGGGCGCGGCCCATGGAATCCAGCGGCCGGATGCCCGCGTAGTAGACCGGGAAGCCCATGTCGATGATCCGCACGCAGTCGCGGATCTGGCTATCGACCACGCAGCCGACGGCCCCGTTGCGCTTGGCGATGGTGGACATCAACTCGCCCCACGGGGCGTTCGTGCCGCCCGGGTCGGTGGAGTGGACGGCCACATCGCCGCCCTTGAGCGAGTCCATGGCCTCGATCTCCAGGCCGTAGGGGTCAGCCGGCTCGACGTAGTCGGTGTCCATCCAGCGGAAGGTGCGGGCGCGGCCGACAAAGCCGCAGCGGCGGATGTCCGGCAGCAGCGGGCGGATCCGCTGGTGCATCGCCTGCTGGCGAAAGCCCAGCGTGTCGAGGATGTCGCACACCGCCGGCACGTACAGGTGGGAACGCACGAAGTCGAAGATTTCTGCATCGCTGTCGAACATGGGTCACTCCGCGGACCAGCAGAAGGGTTTGAGATAGGGCAATATTGGCACATCCAGGTCCGGCATGGCTTCGTGGGCGAAGTACGCGAACGTCTGCGGGTTCTGGCTGTTCAGCGCCATGACGTCGTAATGCATGGGAATGGCCGCCCGCGGCCGCACGTGCTGGGCGAGCGTGACCGCCTGCTGCGGCGTGAGGTTGCCCCAGTTGCCGTTGATTACAGTCAGAAGCACCTCGGCGTGCGGCGCCGCCGCCAGCAGCAGGTCGGAATAGGCCGTGTCGGAGGAGTGATACACGCTGCGGCCGTTGGCGAACTGGAGCAGGTAGCCGGTGGTGTCGATCGCGCCGGGCTCGGTGGGCACGGCGTACACGCCGGTGATTCTCACATCGGCCAGTTCGAGGCTCTCGCCCGAATCGACGCGGTGGATGTTCTGCGGCGGCAGCCCCAGCTCCCGCAGATGCCGGCACGCCAGGCGCGGGGCGATGAACTGCGTGGTCGCGGCGTGCGGGTAGGCCTTGATGGTCTCGGGGTCGAGGTGGTCGAGGTGGTCGTGCGTGATGATGAACACATCGACCTTCATCGTCGAGGGGTCCAGCGGCACGGGTTTGGCCCGCGAGAACGCCGGCGCCGTCTTGCCGACGGAATCGCTCAAATACGGATCAATCACCACGCTGGTGCGCCCGCCGCGGATGATGAATCCGGCCTGGCCGAGAAACCACAGGCAGGCCTGGTCGACGGCAAGCGGGTGGTTGAGGATAGTCTGCATCGGGTCTTGTTTCATTGTCTTCTCAAGATTGTTTGACCCGGCTTTCAGGCCCGAAGGGCCGGAAGACCTTAGCCGGGGGCGTAAGCCCCCGGCTGGCAATGCCAGATATTACAGCCCTGAAAGGGCGAAAGCGGCGATTGGAATGGGCCATCTGCCGAAATCCCGCCTTTCGCCCCTTCGGGGCTTTCTCCACAGCGACTTCTTTTCCGGGGGCTTTCGCCCCCGGCTAAGGGCCTTTCGCCCCTTCGGGGCTTATTCCACTTCGATTCCTGTCCGGGGGCTTACGCCCCCGGCTAGAAGACTTTCGGCCCTTCGGGCCTAGGCCACGCGGAACTTCTCCATCACCTTCAAATCCACCTCCACGCCCAGCCCCGGCCCATCCGGCACGGGAATGTATCCATCCTTCATCGCGATCGGCTCTTTGCACAGCGTGTTCAGGAGCGAGGCGGAGGAAACGTTGTATTCCAGGTACAGCGAGTTCATGAGGTAGGCGTTGAGGTGCATGGACGCGGCCTTCAACAGGTCCGTGAGCCAGGCGTGGGGCGCGCAGTCGATCTGCATGCGCGTGGCCAGGTCGGCGATCTGGCGGCCGATGGTCAGGCCGCCGCAGCGGGAGAGGTCCGGCTGGAGCACATCCACGCGGCCCAGGCGCGCCAGCCGCTCGAACTCGTCGAAGCCCGCCGCCTGCTCGCCGGCGGCGATGCGGACGGTGCGGGCGGAGTCGGCGATCTCGGCGTAGCCCTCAATGTTTTCCGGGTGGAGGAAATCCTCCAGCCAGAAGATGCGGCAGTCTTCCAGCACCTCGAGCAGCCGCCGCCAGTCTTTGAGCGCACGGGCTTTGAACGGGTCCTCGTATGTCGTGCCATACCAGCCGCCATCGACCATGAGTTCGACGTTGTCGCCGGCCGCCTGGCGGGCCGCCTTAACCAGGGCCGCATCTCGCGCCAAATCGTAGCCGAACGCGCCCCAGCCGAACTTGATCGCGCCAAAACCCTGCTGAAGGTAGCCTTCCACGGCCCGCTTCATGTCGTCGGCCGTGGGGCGGAAGATGGTCGAGGCGTACGCCCGCACGCGCGAGCGGTACTTTGCCCCTAAGAGCTGCCAGATGGGCTGACCCGTGGCCTTGCCGGCGATATCCCACAGGGCGATGTCGGCCCCGCTGATCATCTGCATGCCGGCGCCCTGGCGGCCGTAATACGCCAGGCAACGGTACATCTTCTGCCACAGCCGCTCGCGCTGGAAGGGGTCCTCGCCCACCAGTGCGGCCCGCAGCGATTCAAAGCCGATCTGCCCGCCGGATGGCGCCTCGACGATGGCCTTGCCGACGTGCGGCTGCGTTTCGATATCCGACCAGCCGTCGATGCCCTCATCGGTGGAGATTCTCAGCAGGCACACGAAGCGCACGCCGTGCGCTTCGGCGGCACCCCGCCAGTCGGAGTAGTCCTTGCCGGTATCCAGCACGATGGCCTGTACATCGGTGATTTTCATCTGGGCAGCTCTCCCGCTTTCAGCTCGAAGGCGACCTTCATGGCGGTCTCGCGGCCGCGGTCGGCCAGCTCGATGGCCTGGCGATATTGCTCCAGCGGCAGCCCGTGTGTGATGAGCCGGCCCAGGTCGCGGCCGGCCGGCTGCCGCAGGTGCGACAGGGCCTCGTCGAATCGCTCCTGGTCGTTGCACGCGCCGATCAGCTCCAGCTCGCGGACGTGCACGCGGAAGAGGTCCACGCTGGACAGGCCCGGAATCGCCGAGAAGATCACCAGCCGGCCCTTGGGCCGCAAGAGTTCGATGCACGTGGCCACCGCCTTGGCCGAGCCGACGGCCAGGATGGCCGCATCGAAGCCCAGCGGGCCGGCGAGTTTTTTCAAGGCGTCCGCACCGGCGGTCTTCAGGTTCACTTTCGTGGTCGCGGGCGGGGCGAAACCCATGCGGAAGTCGTGATGGCCGGCGATGACCACCTCGGCGGGTTTGAATTCGGGTGCCAGGTTGGCCAGCATCGCGCCAAAGGGCCCATCGCCGATGATGAGCAACCTCCCGCCCGCCGCGAGCCGCGCCTGGGCCAGCGCCTCCAGGCAGACGCACACCGGCTCGGCCAAGGCCGCCAGGCCCAGCGGCATATCGCCGACCTTACGGGCGCGGTCCGCGCGGACCACGAAGAATTCCGCGAACGTGCCGGACATGTTGATGCCCAGGTGCCACATGTTGCGGCACAGGTGGCCCACGCCGCTACGGCACTCGGGGCACTGCCGGCAGGGATGAACCGGGTGGGCGGCGATGCGGTCGCCGGGGGCGAAATCCTTCACGCCGTCGCCGGCGGCCTCGACGACGCCGGCGCCCTCGTGGCCGATGATCTGCGGCAGGCGGATGCCGAACGGGTTCTCGCGAATGTCCGCCAGGTCCGAGGTGCAGATGACCGCCACGGCCGTCCGTACCAGCAGGTGCCCGGCCGGCAGCGATGGCGGGGGGGCCTCGATCAGGTCAAGCTGTCCGGGTTTGGTAAGTTGTAGTGCTTTCAAGGCGCAATTCTCCACGGACACGCACATCGGTGCCACGGCTGTCCGCAGCCGTGCGCTGTGCGAGGCGGCATGGCAGCGGTCTGCCTGGTTTCCACCGGACCTCCTGCATTGTGGCCCATCGCGCGCACGGCTGCGGACAGCCGTGGCACCAAGACCAGGGCCAATGACTGTTCGGTCGTCATACGCGCACTCGCATCAGCGACAGCGCATCGCGCTGCAGAATCGCCTCGACGGCCTCGGCCGACACCTGCGGCAGGCCGCTGGCGCCCGTGATGCGATTGACGCCGCGCACGCCTTCGAGGCTCTCGGCCGCGCCGGCGAAGGGGTAATCCGTGCCGAAGAGCAGCTTGTGCATCACGCGGTACTCCTGGGCCAGCATGAGCATGTTATAAAACTGCCACGGGCGATAGTAGAGCGCCGCGATGTCGGCGTACACGTGGGGATGCTTGCGGATGACGCCGATGCACTCCTCCTGGAACGGGTGGCCCAGGTGCGCCAGCACCATGCGCAGCTCGGGGTAGTCCATCGCCAGCTCATCCCACAGCAAGGGCCGCGTGTGCTTCAGGATGGCCAGGCGGTTAAAGGTTGTACCAGCGTGGAAGATGATGGGCAGGCCGCGGGCCTGGCACAGATCGTACACCGGCCGGCAGCGCTGGTCGCGCGGGTCAAAGCCGGCGTAGGTCGGGCCCATCTTCACGCCGCGCAGCTTCAGGTTGTCCAGGGCGTGAACCAGCTCATCCATGTAGGCCGGCTGCGTCGGATCGCACGAGGCAAAGCCGATGAGTTTTTGGGGCGCGCGGGCGGCGAAGTCGGCGACGAACTGGTCCTCCACCCAGTAGCCGGTCCGCCGCGCCTTGAGGCCGAAGATGACGACCTTGTCGAACGGCTCCATGTCGCGCATGAAGGTTTCGAACTTCACCGTCAGATCCAGCGGCCTCCCGCGCGACAAATCGGTCTCGGCGACCGTTTCGGGCTGCATGTGCAGCCGCTGATCGAACACGTGCGTGTGAATGTTCTGCATGATCTTTCACCGCGGCCGCGGGCCAGGCTACTAAAACATCCGCGACCATTCATTGATGTTGTACCTGCGTTCAAACCCCGCCCGCTCGTAGGAGGCCAGGGCGGGGGCGTTATCAAAGCTGGTGGCGATAAGGACCTGGCCGGCGCCCATCTCCCTGAGGCGGCGCAGGCAGGAAGCCACCATGCGGCGGGCCAGGCCCTTGCCGCGATGGCCCGGGTCGGTGCCCACGTGGCCGATCTGGGCCAGGGGTCTTCCGGCCGGATCGCGCAGGTGGTCGAACTGCCGGGCGCGGCAGTGGCCGATCTCTTTTCCCTCGAAAAAGGCGTTGTAAGCGAACGTCCGGGCGGCGAATTCCGGTGCGGCGTCCATGGGTCGGATTTCGTAGCCGGCCGCATCGGGCTCTTCCGGGATGGGCAGCTCCGGCTCGCGGACCAGAATCACACCAGCCAGGCCGATGCGAAAGCCCGCCCGGACAAAGGCCGCGGTGCCGTCGGCCGCCCAATGCGGATGGAAGGGTTCGCAGCCCAGGATGTACCCGCCATAGAACTTGTTGGAAGCGAACTGCGGGCCCCCCAGCTTTTTCCGGCCGGCAGCGCGGGCCGTTTCGCCGAATTGCCGCAGAAGCTCGGCGGCGGCGGGGGCTTGGCCAGCGCGCATCGCCACCAGATGCGCGCAGGCGGCATCGCCCTCGGGCAACTGGCCGTGCAGCAGGGCTACGGGCAGGCCGTCGCGATAGGCCAGCAGGATGTGCTCGCCCTGGAAGATCGGCAGCGATTCCCAGCGGTCCAGCAGCAGGTCATCCAGCGACCGCGTGTAGGGCCAGCCGGCCAGGTAGTCGTTGGCGACGGCCAG
The DNA here is from genome assembly GCA_003171335.1 of Phycisphaerales bacterium. GTDB lineage: Bacteria > Planctomycetota > Phycisphaerae > SM23-33 > FEN-1343 > FEN-1343. The sequence goes on along the minus strand of PMYD01000047.1, from coordinate 32,425 downwards.
GAAATCCGCGCGCAACGGCCGGCTGTACGGTTTCACATCCAGACCGCCAGCGGTTGGCTTCTCGCTCATGTTCACCCCTATGGCAGCACGCTAAAAGGCTTGATCGCCCCGCGCGATTGCATCGGCACGAAGCATTCGGCGTAGCGGCAGCCGGCTTTCTGGCCCCAATACCCATCGGGCACGCGCACGAGTTGGTCGAAGCCCCAGCCCACGGCCTGCTGCATGGCCGCCTCCTGCGATTCGTGCAGCCGCAGCAGCTCGATCTTGCGGTCGATCACGCCGGTGATGTCCACAAAATGCGTGGGCGTAAACGCGAACGCCCCGTGCGGCTCGACGCAGAAGATCGCCGGGTGGTTCTTCAGCGGCGCCGTGGCGGTGGGAATCACCGGCAGCACGGACTGCATGGCGCAGTGGCGGAGCAGGTGGTGCGTGGCCACGTGGTCGGCGTTGTAGTCGGGGTCGAAGTGGGTGAAGATCACATCGGCCGCCGCCTGGCGGATGGCCTCGATGAGCGAGTCGCGAAGCGCCGGCGTGTCGTACAGGTACTCATCCGGCTCAGCGAGGCAGGTGTAGCCGGCGCCGACGGCCTGGGCCAGGGCGGCCATCTCCTTGCGCCGCACCTCGGCGGCGGCGGGGCGGTCCAGGTGGGGGCGATCGACCAGGCCCTTGGAGCCGTCGGTCAGGCAGATGAAGCCCAACCTATCGCCGCGCGCCTGGCAGCGCAGCATCGTGCCCAGGCAGCGCATCTCGTCGTCCTGGTGGGCCATGATGGACACAACGTTCACGGGCGGTTGCTCCTAAAGCGTGGCATGGGCGTCTCGCCCATGAGTACCACGGGCGTCTCGCCCGTGGCATAAAGAAGAAACAGCCGGATCACGGCCAAGATGGCCGTGCGACTCACGGGCAAGATGCCCGTGCTACTTCATCTCCTTCCAGCTCTGGCCGGCCATCGGCCCGACGCCGGGGACATCCTTGCTCACATCGCTCAGGTTGGCCACGACGCGCGTGCCGTCGGAGAACGTCGTCCGCTGCACCAGCCGGTCATCGGAAAGGAATTCGACGCTCATCAGCTCGCACGGGCCGGTGCGCTTGTGCAGTTTGGCCACGGGCAAGGCGGCGGCCAGGGCTTCCTGCACGGGGGCATCTTCCAGGCGAATCTGGAACGAGTAGGTCTTGCCGCACACCTTGTCGACCCAGGCGTACATGCGGCCGAAGGGGAAGACGTTGGGCGGGCAGCCCATCAGGGCATCGATGGCGGCCTTGAGATGCGGCAGTCCCGAGCCGTAGCGGCCCAGGCCGTTGCGCATGTTCCCCGTGCCGAAGCCGGGTACCAGGTTGTAATTCTCCACCTCCCACCAGTCGTGCACGCACGAATCGTGCAGCACCAGCATGGTCATGGGCACGGGCACGCGCGAGCCGTCGCAGCCGGCGGCCGGCATGAACTTGGTCGAGCCGATGTCGTAGGCCGTGGCGTAAAAATCGGAAAAGCCCTCGCTGGAGATGATCCGCTGCCCCATGGTCTGGGGGCTGAGCAACTGGCGGACGTTTTTCATGTCGTCCAGCGGGCCGATGGGCTTGTTGCCATGCAGGGCGTGCTCGCGGCTGAAGCACGGCGGCGTGGGCTGGTTGGAGCTGACGTCGAAATGCACCCAGTCCATCGCCGCCATGTCGGTGGCCATGCGCTTCTGGACGGGCTCGATCTGGTAGGGCGAGCAGACGCGGTAATAGGTGTTGTCGTCCATCTGCCAGCCGGCCACGGGCTCGCCGTTGCTATGCCGGCGGTAGAGAGCCTGCATCTGCGGCCCGGCGCTCTGGAGGCTTTCGACCATCCACAACCAGGGCGACAGGTGCACGCCGGGAATCGCTTTGAGCGCTGACAGCTCCTCATCGCTGCGCCAGATGGGCGTGTCCCCGCCCATCTGTAAGTTCATCGACCAGTGGCACAGCCGCAGGGGGTACAGGAAGAGTGTGTCGAAGCCAAGTTTCTTGAGCTGGCGCGTGCAGCCGACGTAGTCGGTGTCCTTGCTCTGGTTGTAGCCCACGAACGTCATCATGCCGCCGAACAGGTCGGCCAGCATGGGTTTTGCCGCCAGCTTCTCCTTCCAGCTCACGAACTGGCCGCGGCCCTTGAGCACGCCGCGATACGCCTTGCACAGGCTGGTCAGGTCGGCCGCGCAGGGGTACAGCCGCACGGTGGCGCCGCGCCAGCCGTCGACGGGGCAGACGAAGTGCTCGAAATGGAAGATCGGCCCGCGCGCATCCTGGCCGTACACGCCCCACCAGTTGCACGGGCTGTCGTGCACGATGAGCAGGCCGGCCTTATCCGCCAGCATGCCGCCCATGGCCATCGAGAAGTTGGTGTGCCCGCCGTGTTTGGCTATCGCCTCCCACGGGGCGGCCGGGCCGTGCATGAGCAGGCCCTGGAGGATGGGCACGGCCACATCCCACGCGCCTTGCTCGGGCAGCATCATGCCGGGCAGGGCGATGTTGCCCACATCGGGCGCATCGCAGGTGAGGCGAATCTCGGCGCAGTCGGCGGCGAGTCGCCACTCGTAGCTGATGGTCCCGCCGGCGGCCAGCGCGTGGCGAAGGGTGATGACATCCTTCCCCTGCGCCACGCTGGGGGCCGGCAGGGGGATGGCAGCGCCGCGCGTGGGGGCGGCCAGCCGGTATTCGCGGCGGGCGTTATCCAGCCGCCAGCGGCAGCGGCGGGTCTTGTCTTCCAGGACCACATCCATGCCGTCGGGGCTGACCGCCAGGAGCAGACGAGCGTTCTCGAGTTTCAACATCTCTCTCTCCATAGCCCGCGCCATTATTCGACCTCTCGCGCGGGATCCACAAAGTGTTCTTCAGCCAGAGGACTATATCCGCCTATCAGGTCGGCCGCAATCGTTGCGTTGGCATGGAGATGAGCGATCGACCACGTTTCTCCTGGAGGGGGCAGAATTCTTCCCGTCTTGCCGCTAGTCACTTCATTGTCACTAAGAACGTGTATGAAAACCGCCTCCGATCGTAGCACGGGCGTCTCGCCCGTGAGTAGCACGGCCATCTTGGCCGTGATCCGGCAGTTCTTCCCCATGTCACCACGGGTGAGACGCCCATGCTACGTTTTCATACACGTTCTAAGTGTTACAGCCTTCATCAATTGATGATGAGTGTAACACTTAAGTCACCATCAGGGGGGTGCAACCTCCACCGCTGGAAGAATCCGCTTGACAGGCAGAAAAAAGCGGATAAAATATCTAACTATCCATCGGGAGCCGTGTCTTTAGTAGATGCCAGTGATGTTAGTATTGAAATTGCGGTTTTTGAAACGTTAATTAGGTTAGGCCTGCCAAGTTGGCTGTTGCGTCTAACATGATCGTTCGGTTTTGTCGAGTGTTTCAATGCCAAACTGCTGCTGCGGCGTTAATTATGAGTTCTTCTTCTCAGGCCGCTTGAGCTGCCCCCTGGGCTGGTCGGGGCCAATGTCTGCGGCCTCAACTGCGGAATTTCCGCAGTTGAATGCCCGCCGGCCCAGCGCACTCGGTGACTTACGCCTCTATTCCGCGGCCCAGGGTGTATTTCCCCCAACTGGCGAATTTCACCAGTTGAACGCTCTGCCGGCCGCCAAGGGGTCTGATTGCAGCCCCGTCACCCCGGCCTCAACTGCGGAATTTCCGCAGTTGAACGTCCTCCTGGCAGGCGAGGGATTTAACCCCAGTCCCGGCAGGGCGGCCCCAACTGGTGAATTTCACCAGTTGAATGCCAGCCGGCAGGGCCGATTACGTACCTGCCAGAAAGTTCGGTCGCATTGGGCCGCCAATGTAGTTGTTCATCTCGTTGCCGGTTTGGCGGCCGGCGGATATAGTACGCTCTTTGCGCGGCCGGCAAACCGGCGGCGGCCGCGCAACGTATCAGAACCGACACCGTCAATACCGGAATGCCGTTCGACCGGCGAGCGGCAGGATCTGTTTTATTGGCGAGGTTCGGAACCGCAGCCGTCAATGAGCGTCCAATAGGGTGGCAACAGTAGAGCACACGAATGGAGAGCCCTCCGGGCCCGTAGCCTTTGAGGATGCGGCGCTGATCGCCGCCTGCCGCAAGGGACGGATGGAGGCCTTCGGCTCCCTGATCGCCAAGTACCAGGACCGGCTTTATAACGCCATCCTGCGAATCTGCGGCGAACGGGAAGAGGCCGCCGACCTGTGCCAGGAGGCCTTCGTCCGCGTGCTCCAGCGGTTGGAGACATTCCGCGGTCAGAGTCAGTTTTACACCTGGCTGTTCCGGATCGCGGTGAACCTGACGCTCAGCCGGCGGAGGCGTGCCAGCCGGGTGCGGTTCACCTCGCTGTCGAACGACCCGGAGCTGGGCGATGGGCAGATGGCCCAGGCCGCTGGCCCGCTGCGTGCGGCGGCCGACCCGGCCCGACAGGCGATGGATGGCGAGGCGCACCGCCGGGTGCTGGAGGCGCTGGACGCCCTGGACGATGAACACCGAGTCGCGATCGTGTTGCGCGACATCGAGGAAATGGACTACGACCAAATCGCCGCCGTTCTGGCCGTGCCGGTGGGCACGGTCAAGAGCCGCCTGCACCGGGCGCGGTGCATGCTCCGCGAGAAGTTGGCGGGCATCGTGGATGTGAAGACGGAATGAAGGAAAACGAAGAATCATTTCTGGCCACACAGCTCTCCGCCTACTTGGACGGGCAGCTCACGCCGCGCCAGCTTGAGCGCGTGGAAGAGGCCTTGCGCGAGAATCCGGCCCTGCGGGCGCAGCTCGACTGGCTTTCGGCCACGCGCGAGCTGGTCGGCTCGCTGCCGCGTGAGCAGGCCCCGGCCGACCTGGCGGAAAACGTGCTGGCCCGCCTGGAGCGCGACCGGCTGCTCCGCCGGGGTGAACATGCCGTACCGGGCCGTTCGCTGGGTTGGATAAAGTATGTGGCCGCCGCCGCCGTGCTGGTCGTGGGCGTGGGCCTGGGGGCGCATTTCCTGGCCATCATGCGGAACGGAGGCATGGATGGTCTGACGCCCAGCGCGCCTTCGCGAACAACTGAACTGGCCCGCGACCTGAGCGAGCCGGCCGGGGGGGAATCCGACCGCCTGACGCCGAGTTCCGCCTCTACCGAGGGCGGTGCGGCGGCCAGGACCGCTGACAGTTCACACGCTGCGCATCGGCTTGAGCCTCTGCGGACGGAAGCCTCACGCTCAGCGCGCGAGGCCGTCACGCCGCCCGATGCCCCCGTGGCGGCTCTGCGGCCACAGAACGAGTTGCTCGCGACGCAGAACGCGGAGACCGCCCGGCCGGTGGGCACCATGCTGGTGAAGCCCGCGCCACTGACGGCGATGCCGTCGGGGCCGGCCCTGGCTCAGGGGCGGCTGGGGGAAATGGACCAGGAACGTGCGCCGGCAGAAGCGGCGCCAGTCCAACAGGTGGCCGCCGCGCCCGCACCGGCCACGGTAGGCTTGCCTGCCGCCCAGGCGGCACCTGCGCCCGTGCTGGCCGGTAATAAGGCCCTGCCCGCACCCCGGGAACAACAAGCTGCACCAATACAAGAGGTGTCCGCTGCGCCCGCGACGGCAGCATCTCCGCTCGCCCAGGCGGCACCTGCACCCGCGATGTTTGGGAAGGGGCAGCCCACGCCTCGGGAACAACAGGCTGCGCCAATACAGGAGGTGGCCGCCGCGCCTGCCACGGCAGCATCCCCGGCCGCACAGGCGGCACCTGCGCCCGTGCTGGCCGGTAAGGCGATGACGGCCGCACCCGAAGTCGCACATGATTCCGGGCGGACCCAAGTGGCCAAGAGCGCGGATGATGTGCTGGCCGCCGCTGACAAGAAAGCACTCCCTGTCGGTCAGGATGCACGACAGACTGAATTGGCGACGGCGGTGAATAGACGGCTAGCCCCCACGGCAACGATGGCGACGCCGCCCGCCATTGCCGAGGCACCACCCTCGCCGGCGACCTTGCCCCAGCAGGTGCCACCGGCGATGCCGCTTGCCATTGCCGAAGCACGGCAAGCAACGGCCACCGCGCCCCAGCAGGCGCCGCCGGCAGTGGCCGTGTTCGCCAAGGCCGCTCCTGTGACAACTGCCGAGCAGCCCATCGAACCGGCGATGAGGGGCAAGCAAGCGTGGTCGGCCACGATCAATCAAACCCGCCCCGTGATGGCATCCGCGCCTGCCAGGGAAGAAGATTCGTCGGCGCACGCATTGGCCATCAATGCGGCCACTCCGCCGCCGGCACCCGCCCCGTCGCTCGCGACAGCATCACCGGCCGCAGCGGCCACGCCGCCTGTTGTGGCGGCCAATGCTCCGCCGCCCGCGCAGACTTCACCGCCCGCGTCGGCCCGGCCGCCTGTCGTGGCGGCCAATGCTCCGCCGTCCGCTCCAGCCTCTGTGGCCGGCGATGCGGTGAATCTGCCGCCGCCGGCTATTGAACTTGTCAATCCAGCACCCGCACCAACGCCGGCCGCCATCGCCGCCAATACCGCGGAAAACTCGCAAACAGGCACTACGGCCGGGCAATTCGTCGTCGGTGGGAACGTGGCGGCAGGTGTGCCGGCCTCGGCGGTAAATCACGAATTGCGCGATGCGGCGGCCGTTGCCGCCGCGGCGACCCTGCCGGCCGCGCCGGCCCCTGAGGTCGTTGCTGCCATACCGTCGGCGGCCTCAGCACCGGCGGCCAAGCAGCCCGAACCGGCGCCTGGGCCCCTGGCGGCCGCGCCTGCGCCAGCGATGAAAGCGAAGGCCGAACTTCCGCCGCCGGCTGTCGTGGCGGCCGAGCCTGCGCCGCCGCCGGCTACGAAGATCGAGGTTCCGCCTCCTGCCGCCGTGGCGGCCGCGCCTTTGCCGCCGCCGCCATCCCCGACGGAGACCGCCGCGCCGGTCGCGCCCGCTCCCGCGCCAGCAGCGCCCGTCGCTCGGGACACGAGTGAGAAATCCTCGTTCGCGTTCACCAACGCCAAGTCCGCGCCATCCGACGTTGAGGCGAAGTCCCAACCCGGGACATCCCTGCCGACTGACCGATACGACGTGGCACAGGTACCATCCCACTTGGGCAAAGGTGGCGTGCCCTCGCAGACAGCCGCGCCGGTTAACGGTGCAGAGCCGCCGGCCAGGTCTGGCGAACAATTGTTTGCAAAGGGCGCGGCGCCCTCAGCGCCTGTCAGCGGCGCCGGCTCCCCGTCACAGGCCATGGGATATGTGGCCAATACCTATGCCTTCAGCGCGTCGTCAAACACGACGTCCGGGGTGCCGGCCACAATGCCGACGGGACAGGCGGAGAGGCATTTTCAGATCGCCCAGGCGGCCCAGACGTTATCCCAGCCGCGGCAGGCCGGTCAGCGCCGCGGGGACCAGAACATCACGCTCAGCACGACCAACTATTACGGCATGAACAGCGAGGTGTATTCGGTGCTCATCCGCAACGGCGTGGCCGTCGAGGGCAGCGCCGACCGGCCGGATTCGCAGGAAGAGCGGGCCCAGGCCCGCACCAATGTGGCTGTCACGCGGCAGGCGGACCAGAACACCAACACCATCATCTTCTATTCCGAAGAGCCGCGGGCCCGGCAGATCGTCGACCAGATCCAGCAGATCCAGAAGGACCTGGCCGGTCCGACGGTCGTGCAGGAGGCGGCGGCCGCCGTGCAGGCGCCCGTGCAGGGTGGTGGATCCGGCGGTGCCTTGGGCACCAGCGGCAGCGGACCGGCGGGTGCGCCCGCCTGGCAGTGGCCGCCGCCGCTTGCCCAGAACCAACTGGCCCCCTCGACGGCCAGCTCGCCGACTAGCCGGCCGGCGGCCAGCCCGTTTGGTTTGGCCCCGCAGCGCCTGGCGAAGAGTTCTCCGTTCCGAAGGGATTCATCGCCGCCAGCCGCCGGCGTCGTTCAGCAAGTGCCCACTCCCATGGCGCCCATCGCCGAGTCGCAAGCCGCGCCGGCGACGCCATTGCAGACAGCCGCGCCGTCTCAAACAGCCGCACCGTTGCGCCAGGGCCGGCCGGATTTCGGCGGCCCCGTGCGACAGGACGAGTCATCCTTACAGCCCGCCGGCTTGCAGCCCGCCAGCGCGCCGATGGAGGCGCGCCGGGTGTTCATTCTGGTTCAGCGCATCCCCTCGGTGCAGCAGGCGGCCCCCGTGCCCGCCACCCAGGCCTCGCCGCCGGCGGCCGCGCCGTAAGGCACGCTTCGGACTCGGTTGACACTCTCGCCCCAGGCCCCATATGATCCTAGTAATGGGTTTCGGATCGCCGTTGACAAGGAGTGTCTACATGGCGTCGGAGAATCTGGTCGTGCTGACGGATGCGAACTTCCAGGATGAAGTTCTCCAGTCCTCCATTCCCGTGCTGGTCGATTTCTGGGCTGAGTGGTGCGGCCCTTGCCGCGCCGTGGCCCCGTTCATCGAGGAGCTGGCGGGCGATTTTGCGGGCAAGGCCAAGGTGGGCAAGGTCGACACGGACTCCAATCGCGATACGGCCCTCAAGTTCGGCATCAGCGCCATTCCCACGGTGATGATCTTCAAGGATGGCCAGGTCGTCAAACGCTTCGTGGGCGTGCAATCCAAGCGCGAATACGCCGCCGCCCTCAACGCGGCCATGAAGTAGCCCCTCATGCTCCCCGGGCCCATGACACGCCGGCAGGTTCGCTGGGTGGACCAGTGGGCCACCGGCACGCTTGGGGCTCGCGCCGAAATCCTCATGGAAAACGCCGGCCGCTGCGCCGCCGCGGCCGCGGAGGATCTGGTGCGAGCTGTCGCTGAACCGCGCGTGGCCGTGCTGGCCGGCTCAGGCAACAACGCCGGCGACGGCTTTGTCGTGGCGCGGCACCTGCGCATTCGAAATATCGCGGCCGATGTCTACCTGCTGGGCGACCGCGACAAATTTAGCGGCGAGGCGCTGATGAACCTGCGCCTGTGCGAGCGGCTGCTGGGACCGGTGCGCGAGGTTCGCGGCCGGTCGGCGGGGGACCTGGCCGCGCTGTGGCGGCCGTACGATCTGCTGGTCGATGCCTTGGGCGGCACGGGCATTACCGGGGCCTTGCGCGGCGACTTGGCGGCGGGCGTGCAGGCGGCCAACGCCACTGGCCTACCGATCCTGGCCATCGACATTCCCACCGGTATGGATTGTGACACCGGGGCGGCCCCCGGCCCGGTCATCCGCGCCAGGCAGACCATCACCTTCGTCGCCCGCAAGCTGGGCTTTGATGCCGCCGGGGCCGCCGAGTTCACGGGCAAGGTGACCGTCGCCGATATCGGTATTCCCGTGCAGGACGTGCCAGAGCCGGAATAGGAACTTAGCGCCCTATCTTTCTTTCCAGAAAGTTAGTTGATAATCCGTCAAATCGTTTCGATCAGGAGGCTCGTAGAAAGCGACTTTGAATCTGTCATCAGGAAACTGCCATCTGAGTTTTGCCTCGTATATCTCCCGGAGGATCCTTCCCAGGTAAATAACGCGTTCCCCCGTGATATCCTCGCACCCGGAATGTTGAATGTCTCTGATGTGGACGTGATTCACCACACGTTCAATGGCGCTCTTGTCTCCGGCTAGCTTTCTCTCCCACTGCCGCAAGTGTTCCAGGTCACCCGCGCGATTCTCCAGAAAGATATAATCTTCAAACTTCTCGAAACAGGGCCAGAAGACAGTAGAGTACCCAACGGCCAAACGGAAGTTTCCCATGCAACCGATCCACTGATTCAAGGGAATGCCTGTTCCGGCATTCCACTTGGAGAGTTCGGCCAGCATGTCAGACGGTGGCTTGATCATGTTCGCTTACTTCGGCGCCTTCACATCCGTCACTTCGAGATAGATGCCGTCATCGGTGCTCTTGACGTAGCCGCACGTCGTACCAAAATACTTCCGCACGGTGGAGAATTCGGGCAGCGTGCTCAGATCGCAGATGGAGCGAAGCTGCTGGGTGAGCGTGCCCAGCGGGTCTAACATCGCCCCGGGGCTGGCCAGCGATTCCATATCATCCCCGTCGATGGACGCCTCGACCTGGGCCAGCTCCTGGCGCATGGCGCCGGGTTCGCCGCCGTCGTGCACGCGTGCAGGCTTCGCGGGCGCGGCGGGGGCGGCCTTGCGGATCTGGTTCCACAGCCGTTCCATCTGCTGATGCCGGTCCACGTAGAACCACATGCTCGCCTCGCCGGGCAGATGGCTGGCCGTGTGGCGGAACAGCGGGTCCGACTTGACCGACGTTACTTCCTCGCTGTGCGTGTCGCGCACCGCCTGGTCCACGGCGGCTTCCGGGCCCATCACGAAGAAATTGCCGGTGACGGCAAAGGCGCTGCGAACATTCCCGGCAGAGCCGATCATGCCCGTGCCCAGCGCGCTCACCAGCGAGCCGGGGCTGCCTGGCAGCACGTAGATATTCGCCCCCAGCATCTGGCGGCGAAGCTCTTTGTCCCCGCCGCTGGCGGCGGCATGAATGCGGCCCAGCACGCTGTCGAGCGATTCGGCATCGCGCACGGCGACCGAAAGCAACGTCTCTTCCTGGACAACATCTTTCTTCGCCGGATCGAAGCGGCCGGTCGCAATCAGCGGCGGGACAGCGCGGCCCAGTACGTCCTGGCGGAAATTGGGCGGCGGCTCATCGCCGCCGGCGCTGCGGGCCACCGAAACCATCGTCCGCTGCACGATGGCGCTCAGGTCCACGGGCGACAGCGCCGCGACAATCGCACTGACCTGGTCAAACACCTTGCCCAGGTCATAATTGGCCACCCACAGGCTGGCCAGGCCGGCCGTCGCCAGCAGCGGCGGCTCGACCGGCGCCGACGGGACCGTCAGCAGGGCGGGAATGCCGCTGCGCTCGCCCTTCAAGGCCAGCAGCGCCCGCGTCTGACTATCCAGCGCCTCGTTGGGCGCCACCTGGACGACCATGCCCAGGCCCTCGATGGAGTCGACGCCCAGGGCCGTGGTGATCTTGTCGCTCTGGGCGGCATCCTCGCCCGCGACGTTGGCCCGCAGGGCGTGGACCAGCGCGCGAACGTCGAAGAACACGCTCAGATCGCCCGGACCCTTGAGCACGCGCATCACCTGGCGATAGCCGGCAAGGTCCGCCAGGCTGTCCCCCTCGCCCTGGCCCATCCGGGCCAGGACATCCTCGATGAACTTCAGGTCGGAGGAGGCGATGAGCGTGTTGTCCTTGAAGCCGTAGGCGAAGATATCGCCGGAGGTCGGGGCACTGTGCTCGTCGGCGGGCGCCTTGGGGTTCACCACCTCCAGCTCGACGCCGCGCACGGTCTGGTGGGTTCGCGTGTCGCCTTCCTTGTCGACCCGATTCGTGACGGCCGCCTGGATGAGCTGGCGGGCCGCGCCGGCGTGGTCGCCCATGTCGGCGATCACGAGCACTTTGGGTGAGAGCCGCCGGACCTCGCGCTTGCTCTTCACCGGCGGCATGTCGCCGGGCTTGGCGTTCTGCCAGTCGAAGTGCTCGTAGTCGTATTCGGGGACGGATATGCTCTGGAACGCCGCCCGAATCGCCAGCAGCACGCGGCCGGTGGGCCAGGGAATCGTCGACGGCGGCTCGGTCATGTCCAGAGACTCGGTGCAGATCTTCTTAAAGCCCTCGTCGATCTTTTCGCCCAGGGCCGTTTTGGCCTTGGCGACGATCGGCCCAAGCGCCGGGTCCTGGGTCAGCCCGTACAGGCTGTGCGACTTGGCATGGGTCACCAACTGCCCCACATCCGTGATCTGCACCAGGAGAAACGTGTCCGGCGGCAGCCAGCGGGCGGCGTCGTCATCGGCGGCGAGGGCCGCGGGGGCGGCCAGCAGCAATACCACACCCGCCAGGGCCAGACCGGGCCAGAGGCGATGGATCGACATCGGGAATTCTCCTTTTGAGGATGGGGTCATTTCTCTTCCAGCGGCAGCTTACCGGTGGACGGGGGATTGTGGTTCACGCGCCCGGCGGGCTGGTGATAGCGGTAGCCGCTGTTGGGGTTGTCCTCGTCGTACGCGAACGCATCGCGATTGATGATGAACCGCTGCACCGTGTCGACGGGGATGGCGAAATTCAGGCCGCTCAGGAACAGGTAGCCCATGCTGGTGACGCCCACGACTTCGCCGCGCAGATTGAACAGCGGGCCGCCGGAGTTGCCCGGGTTGATGCTCGTGGTGGTCTGGATGTACAGGTCGCCCTCGAAATTGCGGTTGGTGGTCGAGACGATGCCCTGGCTGACCGTGCGCGTCAGGCCCAGCGGATTGCCGATGGCGAAAACTTCCTGACCGGTTCTCACATCCTCCATGCGGCCGAGGTAGACATACTTGAAGGTCTCGCCGGGGCTGTCAATCTTCAGCAGCGCCAGGTCGGCGAACGGGTTGAGCGCGATGATCCGCACATCGCGGTAGTGCTTCTGCTCATAGCCAGTCTCGGTCTTGCGGAAGACGGTGGCCTTGATCTTCGTTTCCTGCGCGATGACGTGATAGTTGGTGATGCAATACCCATCCGGCGTGATGATGAATCCCGAGCCCAGGCCGCCGGGGCTGGAGATCATGACCACCGCCTCGCCGCAGCGCAAGGCGCACTGCTCGATGGTGCTATCCTTCAGGTCGGCGGTGCGATAAAGCTGCCACTGCGGGCTCATGCGTTCGGCGGGCGCCGGCGCGGTGGCCGCCGGTCCGGCCAGAATCACTTCGCCCTTGCCCGGGCCGCTGTCGCCACGATCGGCAAGGCTTACTTCGCCCGGTTGCGTGGCCGGGGCCGTGGCGGGTTTAGCGGCCGCCGCCGCCGTCACCAGGGCGGCGGGCACAACCTTTGCCGCCGGCTCGCCGTCCGCGCCGACCATGCGAACGATCTCGCCACGCGGCACGCGCAGCACGGTGAAGCCCAGGTCCACGACCACCGCCTGGTCATCGGCCTTCAGCACGTCGCCGACGAGCTTGTGGCCGCCCTTCAGTTCGATCGTGTCCGCGCGGGCCGGCAGCGCCCAAACAAAAACAACCGCCGCACACGCGGCAATCGCGCAAAAAGCTGCTTTCATTTGCACCGCTCCTTGCATGCCCCGACGTTGAGGTGGCATGCCCTCACGCCACAGGCCGCCTTGGCGGCCAAGGCGGGTGGGCATGTCCTCGTCGCAAAGACATGCCCACCCGTCCGGTGCTTTGCACCGTCCGTGAGGGCATGCCACCGGAAATCATAAACGTTTGCACCGTAGGCCTCAACTGAATATCGTTAGGGCGGTTGAGCATGGGCGTCTGGCCCAAGAGTATCACGTGCTTCTCACACGTGAATATCTTTGATAAAGGCCACGGCCGAGACGGCCGTGAGACTCACGGGCAAGATGCCCGTGCTACTGTTGAAAGGGCGGGGCGCATGGCACGTGCAAGTTCAACTCGGTTTGCGGTTTTGTTGTCGGCGATCCTGGCGGCGGCAATTTGTGCCGCCGCGATGGCGGCCGCGCCGAAAAAGCCGGCCGACAAACCGCCGACCAGCGCGCCGGTCGCAGCACCGGCCAGTGCGCCCACGTCCGCGCCTGCCACGGAACCCGTCAGCACGCTGGCGGGATATTACGGCTTTGGCCCGATGGAGATCCTGAAGCTGGAATGGGGCGTGGGCGACCCCATCATCGTGGACGTCAACGGCGATGGGCTCAATGACATGGTCGTGCTGAACAACCCCAAGTCGCGGATCGACCTGCTGCTTCAGCGGGCCCATTTCGATCCGAACCAGCCGGTGCCCGTGGAGCTGCGCGAGGATGATGTGAACGACCGCTTCGGCCGCGAGGAGTCCTGGCGGTTCAAGCGTGTCAGCTACGATCTGCCGGTCGAGGCCCGCGCCCTGGTCGCCGTCGACCTCAACGGCGATGGCCACATCGACCTGGCTTTCACGGCCGCCGATGGCCTACGCATCGTGCTCCAGGAGGATTCAGCCGCCGCCGCCAGCCAATCCCAGCCCGGCTCATCGGCCGCGACTACTACTAAGCCCGCCGTCACGGCCGGCAAGAATGCCGCCGCGGCCGCACGCAGGAATACCGCCGCCAGCAAGCCCGCCGCGGCGCCGGCGGCCGCCACGCCGAGCACACAACCTGCCGACATCGGCCCGCGCGAGCCGGCGTGGCGGCCGGCGGTGAAGATCGACCTGCAAAACCTGGTCGACGGCGATGGCGGCCTGGCCGCCGGCGAACTGAATGGGGACGGAAGGACCGATCTGGCCGTGCTGGCCACCGATGGCGTGTTCATTCTGCGCCAGCAGGCGGACGGCACGTTCGCCACGCCGGAAAAGCTGTATAGCGGCGCGGACGGTTTGCAGCGCGTCTTCATCGCCGATGTGGACGGCGATGGGCGCGCCGACCTGGTGCTGTTGTGCAACGATGCCGAATATCCCGTGCGTGTCCGCTTCCAGAGCGCCGATGGCCGGCTTGGCCCCGAGTGCCGCTACAAGCTGCCGGCCCCCAGCTTCCTGACATTTGTCCGCCTCGGCGGCCGCACGCAGCAGTACGCCCTGTCCATCACGCGCCAAAGCGGGCGCGTGCAGCTTTCGGCCCTGACGCGGCAGACGGCCGATGCGGAGCTGCCGGTGCTGACGTACGCGCTGCCGGCGACGGAATCGGCCGACCAGCGTGACATGGTCCTGGCCGACCTGGACGGCAGCGGCCTGAGCGATGTGGTCGTCTCCGATCCGACCTCGGCGGAATTCCTGCTTCTGAAGGCCGATGCCAAGACCGGCCTGGCGCCGCCCAAGCGCATGCCGGGGCTCACCGAGATGACCAAGCTGGCCGCCGCCGATATCGACGGCAGCGGCAAGGACGCGGTGATCGCGCTATCGGTCAAGGAGAAGACCATCGGCATCAGCCGCTGGGCCGATGGGCGGCTGACTTTCCCCGCCTCGCTCAAGATCGTGGGCGAGCCGGTGGCGATGGATGTGGCGGATGTCGACGGCGACGGCAAGATGGACCTGCTGTACGTTTCCAAGGGCCCCGAGAAGGACAAGTACCACCTGCGGACGCTGCTTTCCATCGGCTCCGACGAGCCGGCGGCCGGGCCCGAACTGCTGCTGGAGGGTGTGGAAGATAAGCCCCGCGACCTGCGCGCGGTGGATATCGACCACGACGGCCGCATTGATGCTTTGATCCTGCCGGCCTATGGCTCGATGATGCTCATCCGCCAGCAGGAGGCGGGCAAGTTCGTCCAGGTTTCCGACCGCAACGTTCAGTCGGGCCTGGTGGCCAACGTGGAGCCCAAGGCCCTGTCGCTTGCGCCACTGGGCAAGGATGGCAGCACCGCCGCCCTGATCACCTACAAGAGCTACGCCCGCGCGGTGGTCTTTGATGCGGAAAAAGGCTGGCAGGTCGTCGACCAGTACCACGCCGAGAGCGATCGGGCCACGCTGGGCTGCTCGGCGTGCCTGTCGCTGCCCAACCATAAGAAGCCCTCCATTGTGCTGTACGACTCGGTCCGCGGCCGGCTGGGGATTCTCTCGCCGGAAGAGGGCGGGGCGACGTACCACACCGAGCGCGAGATCGAGGTGGGCAACCTGCCGGCGCGCAAAATCCTGCTGGGCAAGTTCGGCGGCCCGGCGGAGGATGGCATCCTGCTGTGCGGCGCCCGCACGCTGGTGCTGGTGCCGGTGGGAGGGCCGACGCACCGCTTCCGCCAGTTGGCCTCCTATGAGCCGAAGATCAAGGATGCCCATTTCGGCTTCGCCGCCGTGGGCGACATCAACAACGATGGGCTGGAAGATATCGTGCTGTGCGACCAGGGCCGCCGGCATCTCCAGGTGCTCACGTTCAACGCCGCGGGCGAACTGGTTACTGGCACGGTGTTTAAGGTCTTCGAAGAGCCGCGCTCCATGGAACGCGAGCGTTACAGCGAGCGCGGCAAGGGCAAGGAAGGCCAGCCCCGCAGCGTGACCATCGGCGATGTGACCGGCCATGGAAAGCCCGACCTCGTCATTCGCGTGCACGACCGGATTATCATCTACCCGCAGGAATAGGGGGAGTCGCGCCGGGTCCGGCAGTAACCCCTCTCCCTTGACGGGAGAGGTGGGCCGCCAGGCCCGGTGAGGGTGTCGCGAAATGGGCATGTCACCCATTTGCGCCGGAACCCTCACCCGGCCCTTCGGGCCACCCTCCCCCATATGAGGGGGAGGGGTTGAGCAATTCGCCCCCGCTGTCCGGTTAACCTATACACATTTCCCTGCGGATCTTCTTTCGGGATTATTTCGGAAATTGCTTGACATGGTCGCAAAATAGGATATGATTACAATCCACGGCATACAGCATAGTAGCTGGGTGCAGCGGATCATTTCAGATGCATCGCTGTGCCAGTGCGGGCTAGCCACACTGCGTTGGCAGTTCTTGACAATTGAAGAGAGATTTCAGACAATGCCCTCGATTGCAGGGGCAACACGGGCCAAGCCTTTCCTTAAGCAGATCCAATGCGGGCCACGGGGCTACTATTCGTGGCTGCACGGTTAATGCTTTTTCGACAAGAGCTTATGCAACTGTTAAAATGGGCAATAAGCATCTTATGCAATAGTGCATAATGCTTAAGGCCCGTTGCTCAGGTCGAATAAACCGTTGCAATTAAAACATTTGCAATACGCGCCGGTTTAAGCAAACTGTGTTAACCGTGCATATTGTGCAGCTTCACAAGCTCCTTTACGTACGGAGCGATTGACTGACCATGCCTTAGCAGAAGCGGAAGTTTCCCTTGTCCATTACCCGTTACGCGGCGGTCCGCTTTGGGCCTGCGCCTTGACCTGCTCGGCATGGTAGCTCGACCGCACCAGCGGGCCGGCGGCCACGGCGGCGAAACCCAACTGCCGCGCTGCGGCGGCCAGTTCGTCGAATTCCGCCGGCGGCACGTACCGTATCACCGGCAGGTGCGAGCGGCTGGGCTGTAAGTATTGCCCCATCGCCACGATACTCACGCCGGCCGCACGCAGGTCCTTCAGCACCGATTCGACCTCCGCGCGCGTTTCGCCCAAGCCCAGCATCAGCGCGCTCTTGGTCGTCAGCCCGGCGGCGGCCGCCCAGCCAAGAACCTCCAGGCTGCGGGCATAACTGGCCTGCGGCCGGCAGGTGGGGTAGAGACGGGGGACCACCTCGATATTGTGGCCGAAGATATCCGGCCGCACCTCCAGCAGCGGCCGGCAGGAGTCGTAGCGGCCGGCAAAATCGCCAGGCAGCACCTCGATGGTGGTGGCGGGGCACGCCGCCCGCACGGCCCGCACCGTCTGGGCCCAGGCGGCGCCGCCGCCATCGGCCAGGTCATCGCGGCTGACGCACGTGAGCACCACATGCCGCAGCCCCATGGCCGCCACGGCCGCCGCCACGCGGGAGGGCTCATCCGCATCGACGGGCGCGGGCGTTCCGGTCGGCACATCGCAGAAGCGGCAGTCGCGCGTGCACACGCCGCCCAGGATCATCAGCGTGGCCGTGCCCGCCTCCCAGCACTCCCCGCGATTGGGGCAGGAGGCCGCCTGGCAGACCGTGTGCAGCCGGCCTTGCGACACGATCCGCTGCACGCGCGCGAACGCCTCGCCGCCGCCCATGCGCACCTTCAGCCACGGCGGCTTACGGCCGGCCGGGCCGGGCGGCTGGGCCGGCGCGCCAGAACGTTCTTCTTCCGCAGACTGCTTGCGACTCATGGCTCTGGGATTATAGCCGCTGTGGTCCTCGCCGTCGTTGCTTTGTCAGGGCGGGAACGGCTGCTATAACAAGTCCCTGTTTGTCGAACTTCGGTCCTTGTCTTGCGATCCTCGCTTTGAGGAGCAATCGGCATTACCGCGTTCATTACATTTTGGTCATCTACGGTCAATAGGTTTGGAGGTCCGCGCCCAACGCACTATATTTTGCTGGCGCTGGCGTCTTTGCTTGCCAGCGGGTCTTGCCAGGTCTTCCAATCGCGCTGGAAGATGACCAGGACCGCAAGCCCGTGCGGGTGCCTAAGATCTTGTCGAGCCCGGATTTAGCGAGCAGCCCTGTGACTCTAAATATCCAGGACGATGTTCGTTGCGCGGACCGGCCGTTCGTTCCCGTCGTCGTGCTGCCGACATATAACAATGCCCAAACCCTCTGCAACGTGCTGGACCGGGTTTGGGCCCTGGGTTTGCCGATGCTGGTTGTCAACGACGGTTCGACGGATCAAACGCCGGCACTGTTGGAGCAGTGGAGCAGCACGCACCGCGGGCGCGTTCACATCCTGACCCAGGCCAGGAACCGCGGAAAGGCCGCGGCCTTGCGCACGGGTTTCGCCCAGTCCCAGGCGCTGGGCTATACCCACGCCGTCACCGTGGACACGGATGGGCAACTCGATCCCGAGGAGATTCCCGGCCTGCTGAACCTGGCCCGCCAAAGTCCCGGGTCGTTGATCCTGGGCTGGCGCGATGATCAGAAGGCGGACTATCCCGGCAAGAGCCGGCTGGGCCGGCGGCTCTCGAACCTGGCCATCTGGCTGGAGTGCGGCCAGCGCGTGACCGACAGCCAGTGCGGCTTCCGCGTGTACCCCCTGGACCTGGCGGCGGCGGTGCGCTGCCGATCGGGCCGGTTCGGGTATGAGACGGAGATCATCACGCGCGCTGCGTGGGCCGGCTATCCACTGTGCGAAACGCCGGTCACCTGCCGGTATTTCGCGGGCGAGAAACGGGTGACTCATTTCAAGATCGTCCGCGACACGCTGCGGCACCTTGGGCTTCACGCTCGGCTGATTGCCAGAACCCTCTGGCCGTGGTTCCCGAAGCGCACGGCCGAAAACCCGGGGACCACCACGGCCGGCGGCAGACAACGCTGGCGCGATGTGGCTCGTCGTATAAGCATTCGCGAATTCTGGCTCCAACTCAAAGAGCATCCGGAGAACCGGAGCGTTCTGGCGGCGGGGCTGGCGATGGGCGTTTTCGTGGCCAATCTGCCGGCGTATGGTTTTCAGACGTTGCTGGGCCTGTACCTGGCGCGCCGGCTGCACCTCAATCCGCTGGCGGTCGTCCTGGGCACACATTTTTCCACACCGCCGATCGGGCCGGCGCTGGTTGGGGCCGCCGTGTGGGTGGGGCATCTGTTCATGACGGGCGGCATCATGACGTTGGCCGACCTGGATATCGCCCGGCATGGCACCGCCGCGGTGGTCGGCCGCATGTTCCTGGAATGGGTGGTGGGCGGCATCCTGCTGGGCGTCGTGTTCGGCGTTTTGTGTTTTGCCGGCTCGCTGCTGGTGCTGCGTTGGGTGGCCGCAAAGCCGTCGCCGCCGCACGAGCTATTTGCCATGCAAGATGGGAAGCTGTCCAATTCGTCCGTTCATGTTGGGCCGCGGCGAGAGGAGTGATCGCGTGCTCATCACCAGCGAACCAGCATCAGCTTCGATTTCCTCCAGACCGGTTTGCCCCCGAGGCGAGCGCGGATGCCAGTGGGCGTTTGCGGCGGCGTTCTTCTGCCTGGCGCTGTTCTTCGCGTTCCGCGGGCGCGTGGATTCGGACGAGCCTCAGCATCTTCACGTGGTGTGGTCGAGGGCCCAGGGGCTGGTTCAATACCGTGACTTCTTCGACAATCACGCCCCGTTGTTTCACATGCTCTTTTCGCCGGCGGTCCGGGTCCTGGGCGATCGGGCGGACCTGTTGATCCTGATGCGGCTGCCGATGATCGCTTTGATGCTGGCCACGCTGGCCTGCGTGTACTGGATCGGCAGGCGGCTTGTCTCACAGCGCGTGGGCCTGTGGTCGGCGGCGATCGCGGGGCTCTTCCCGGTGTTCCTGGAGGTCAGTTGCCAGTT
This sequence comes from Phycisphaerales bacterium, assembly GCA_003171335.1. Lineage (GTDB taxonomy): Bacteria > Planctomycetota > Phycisphaerae > SM23-33 > FEN-1343 > FEN-1343. The sequence goes on along the minus strand of PMYD01000047.1, from coordinate 12,745 downwards.
CCGGTCCGACGTGTTGTGGACGACCTTCTGGCTGGCGGCCCTGGCGGTGCTGCTGCACGACACGCCCAACGCGCGGCGATCGTTTCTGGCGGGACTGTGCCTGGGGGCTACGCTGGCCGTGTCGCTCAAGACGTCGTATCTCCTGGCGGCTTTGGTCGGGGCCGCCGCCCCGGTGGCCGTGCTGGCCTGGCGGCGGGGCGCCGTTCGGGGCCGATGGTTCCTGGTGAATGGCGGCAGCCTGGCGGCGGGCCTGGTCGTGGCCATGGGGGCCATGGTGGCGGTGATCTGGCGGCAGGGGATGCTCCAGGGATTCTATAACTGTGCCATTGCGCACAACATGAATCTCGGGCGGGGCATGCCCCTGTGGCGGCTCGCCACGGCCCTGGGGATGCTGCTGATCACCGCTTTGGCCGCGCCAAGTGAATGGAGACGCTCACCCGGGCAGGGGGCCTATCGGCGGGTCTTCCTGGTTCTTCTCGGCGGAACTCTGCTGGCGGCGCTGTGGCTCTGGCCGGTTCAGACCGCTCAGGACTTTCTGCCCATCTTCCCGGTCCTGGCGGTGGTTCTGGCGAACCTGCTGCTCCAGGGGCTAGCGCCCGTGCCGCCGGGGCGGCGGTGGCAACTGGCGGCCAGCGCGGCGGCGATCGAGGTGATCCTGCTGGTCATTTCGGCGATCTGGGGGGCCGACAACGTGGCCAAGCAGTTGTCCGCCTGGCGGGACGTCCTGCGGCTGACCGACCCCAACCAGACGGTGATGGATTCGAAGGGCGAGCTGATCTTCCGCCGGCGCGGCTGCTGGCCGGTCATGGAGACCATTACCGCCGCACATTTCAAACAGGGGCTGCTCGTCGATGACATTGCCCAACAACTGATCGAACACCAGACGTGCGTGGCCAGCGCGCGCAGCCGGGCCAACCCGCTGTTTCCGCCGGGGGCCACGAGGTTCATGCAGGAGAACTACCTCTGCGTTGGCAGCCTGTGTGTGGCCGGCAAGTTTCTCAGCGGCCCGCAATCAACGGAGGCGGCGAGTACGGCCACGACTACTACTGCTGAACCCTCTTCGACCGACGGCGTGATTTCCTTTGACGTTCGTTTACCGGCGCGGTACGCGATCATCACGCCTGAGGGCCCGGCCGGGGGTTTCCTGGACGGCCATCGCTACGATGGCCCGGTTCAGCTATCGTGCGGCCCGCACGAGTACCGGCCGGCGGCGAGCGAGGGTCGGTTGGCGCTAGCCTGGGCTCAGGCGGTGGAACGCGGTTTTTCGCCCCAATGGACTTCCAAGTAGCGAGCGAAATGAAGTCTCTGGTCCTGGATACGCGATCTCGGTTGTTGGTCCTGGCGCCGCACCCGGATGATGAATCCCTGGCGACGGGCGGCCTGCTGCAGCAGGCGGTCGCGCAGGGTGCGGCAGCGCGCATCGTGTTCCTGACCCATGGCGAGAACAACCCGTGGGCGCAGCGCCTTCGCGAAAAGCGATGGCGGATCAAAGCCCCGGACCGCCAGCGGTGGGGGCGGCTGCGCCAGGAAGAAGCCTTGCGCGCCCTGGCGGCATTGGGGCTTTTGCCCTCCTGTGCCGAGTTCTGGGGCTTTCCCGACCAGAGCCTGACACCGGGCCTGCTGGCAGGCGGAGGCGAAATCCTGCCGCGCCTGGTCGACCAGATCGAGCGCTGGCGGCCGTCGCTGCTGGCGGCCCCCTCGATGCTCGACCTCCACCCCGATCATAATGCCCTGGGCGTGCTGATGAGCCTGGCTCTGGGGCAGATACGTTCGCCCGACTTGCGCCCCGACGGTGTGGCATACGTGGTCCACTGTCGAGACCCGTTTCCCGCCGCCGATGGCGCGATGAGCCTGTCTCTCTCGCCGCAACAGCAGGCGACCAAACGCCGGGCCATCTTATCGCACGCCACTCAACTGGCCTTTCTGCCGGGGCGGTTTTTGAAGCATGCCGGCGCCCAGGAAACCTATCTGCCTCTGGCTTGGCCCGCCATCTCCAGCGCAATACCCCTTCCCATCCGCCGGGCGGCTGTCGTCGATGGGCATCTTCACCTGGACCTGCGGCCCCGCTGGCACCTGGGCGCGTTTGGCCCGATCACGATCCTTCTGTTGGCCGTGCGAGCGGGCAGGGTGCAGCGATCGCTCCAGGGACGGCTGCCGCTGTGGATCGGCCGCCGCTTTGCGCCGCTCGACCTGTGGGATGTTCTTGCGGGTGCAAGCGGCGGGCAAGCGCGATGCCGCAGAAGCCATCAGGACATCCATCTGGAACTGCCCCTCTCGGCCTTTGGCCAGGCCGATAACGTTTTCTGCAAGATCAAACGCGCACACGGGTTCTTCGACGAGGCCGGGTGGCAGGAACTGTCACTGGGAGCAGTTTCATAACTGCCTGGTCCTGGTTCTCTGTCCACGCAATCGGCCTGCCTTGAAAGTGAAGGGCGCCACGCCCGCCGGTTAAGCAGCGCGTGGCCGATGCACAAGAGGGCTCATTTCCGCGCGTTTCGGGTGCCGGACGGCGCACGGGATGGAGCAGTTAACTCAGCGGCCGATGGAAACGAAAAAGCCCGAGTTTCCGAAGAAACGCGGGCAATTTCTAACGAAACCGGAGAGGCCGGGATTCGAACCCGGGGTACAGGTTTGACCCCGTACAACGGTTTAGCAAACCGTCGCCTTCAGCCACTCGGCCACCTCTCCAGCAAGCGGGCCTGAGGCCCGCGGCAACGTTTTGACCAGCGCCGGGCACTATACCGGCTGGGATACGGGAGCGTCAAGGCGGAGCCGGTGGCGAATTCTTTCTCGGCCGCTTCTTTCTCCGGCCGGCGGACAGTTGAACCGGCCGGGCCGGCCGTTATAATCGGTGGCATGAAGATCCTTCGTCAAAGCGCGATTGCGTTGTCGGGCCTGCTGGTAAGCGCCGCGGCGGCGATGGGGGCCCCCAATGATGGCTTTACGCCCACCGAGGCCCATGCCTCCGGTTCGTGGAAGAACTGGCTGGCGCTGGTCCTGTTCTTTGTGGCCATGCTGCTGGTGGCGTTCAAGAACGCCCGGCGAACCCACCTGGATTAAGCGGCCGCCGCATTGCCGAGGCCGCGGGCTCCGGGCCGGCCAACGCGGTCGCTAACCGGCGGCGGTGGGGATTGTCTAACAGATTGTGGTCGCGGCCGATCGTTGTTCCGCTGTTCCGGTCGTCAAGTGAGCTGACAGGAGACAGAGGCATGAAGAAATTCATCATCGGAGTCCTGGTTTGCGTGAACCTGGCGCTGGTGGCGACCCTGGTGTTTCACGCCGGCGGCCAGCCGGCCTGGGGCCAGGTGCGGCGAGGCCAGGCCAGCTACATCATAAACGCCGGGCAGGCCGATCGAAACGGACAGATCCTGTATGTGATCGACACGAACCGGCGAATGATGGGCATCTTCCGCCTGGACACCACGCATCCGACCTGGGCCTGGCAGAAACTGCCGCCGCGCGATTTGGCGCGCGATTTCCCGATCCAGGGCCGCTAGCGTGCATCGTGCAAGACCGTGTGGATCTGCCAGGAGAGAACCATGAATAAGCAGAATGTGACTATCGGATTGCTTTCGGCCACGGCAGTGCTGCTGATGGTGGCCGTGATCTTCATCGGCCAGGCCGATCAGGCCGTGGCCGGTAACTCCGAGAGCCGCGGCGGCGATTACGTGGCGGTGTCGCTGGGCGTGCGAGCCGACCGCGAGGTGCAGGTCGTGATCGACAACTCGGTCGAGCGGCTCAACGTGTACGGCCTCAACGACACGGGCAGCGGCGTGGAGCTGGGCGCACCGCTGATCATCCCGCTGGACCAGTATTTCGATGCGGCGCGCGGGGGCGTTGCGCCGGTCCCGCCGCCGCGGTAAGCGAAGACAACAAGATAATCCAGCGAGACGGGTGCGCTAACCTGCGCTCCGTCTCGCTGTTTTTGGGGCCACAGGCTCAGGTGTGCGTCACGCACACGTGGAGATTTCGCATTGCTCGGGGCGGAGGCTGCAGGTGTGCGTCACGCACACCTGAGATTCAGGGCGGCGCAGTGAGATTCCGCACAACACATCCACATGTGAGCTTTGCAGTTATTCACAATCGCGACGCATGAACGCTTATCGCTTGCAGCAAAAGAACTTGTGGCGTTTGCCCGCGATTGGCACCCCCATCGCCTGTGTAACATAATATACATTATCGGACCTTGTGGCAATGGCGGCCGAATAGACCAGGTGGCCTCCTTGCCTCCAATCAAGTGATCGACGTTCATCGACCACCGACAGATCTTCAAAGTCGTCACTGACCACGATCCTCACGTCGCATCGCCCAACGTTGGTCGAGTCGAACACTTGCTCGCCCCAGCCGGGCCGCCGGGCGAGTATTCCAGTCTCCTTGGCCTTGCTGGCCTCTTCGCTCACGGCACAGTACAATTCCGGCCCATGCTCGGTCCCGAGAATAAGTCGTCTGGATCTTCTTCTACCGGCGGCGGCGACCCGCCGCAGAGCGGCCCACTGAGGCCGGGTGCAATGCCGTTCGCAACATTTTCGGCGACCCCGGCGGGGGGCGATACCGGCGGCGCCTGGACGCAGGCGGCGCGCCTGGCCGTCTTGGCCTGGCTCGCCTTCGGGCCCATGCTGATGCTGTTCCCGCTGTGGCGCACGCCCGTATCGGCCGGCGAGGACGACCTGGTTTATTTCTTTCCCATGCGGACGCTGGTCGGCCGCGAGCTGGCCGCCGGGCGATGGCCGGCGTGGAACCCGTACGAGCAGTGTGGCATGCCGCTGGCCGCCGACCCGCAAGCGGCAGTCATGTATCCGCCGACGTGGCTCTTTGCCGCCCTGCCGCCGCTGCCGGCGTACGCGCTCAACATCTTTATCGCCTTCGCCCTGGCGGGGCTGGGCGCTTACATGTACCTGCGGCGGCTGGGCGTGAACCTCACCGCGGCGGCCTTTGGAGCGACCGCGTTCCAATATTGCGGCTTCATGATCGGACACCGTGTGCACCTGTCGATGATCGCCACGGCCGCCATGCTGGGCTGGGGCCTGTGGGCCATCGAATGTTCGCGCGACCGGCCGCGACGAACGCTGGTGGCGATGCCATTTATCGTGTACCTGGCCCTGTCCGGCGGCCACTGGCCGGCGTTCGTCAATACCTCGATCATCTGGATCATCTACCTGCTCCTTCGCGGGAGGCCGCTGGGCCAGAGCCTGGCGGTCACGGCCGGCGGTGCGGCCATCGGCTTGCTGGCCTTGGGGCCGCAGATTGTCAGTTCGTTCGAACTGCTGGCGGCCGCCACGCGGCAGCACGTGGGTTTCGCCATCGCCGGCGAGAACAGCTTTCCGCCGACGAACATTGTGCTGTCGATGTTCCCGCTGCTGATGGGCTGCCGCACGCCCAATCGCTGGGTGCAGCAGCCCTGGTGGGGCGCCTGGCACCTGTGCGAAACGCTGGGCTACGTGGGCCTGCTGACGCTGGTGCTGGCCCTGGTCGCCCTGTGGCGACTGTGGCGGCGGAGAGCCGGCGGGCCGTGGAGCGGGACCGTCAAACTCTGGGGCGGCCTGCTGCTGGGCTCTGCCGTGCTGATGCTGGGCTACTACCTGCCGCCGGTCTTCTGGGTGATGCACAAGCTGCCCGTGCTGAACATCATTCGCGCGCCGGCGCGCTGGCTGGAGGTAGCGGACCTGGCGCTGGCGGTGCTGGCGGCGATCGGCCTGCACGTATGTTCTGGTGGCACAGGCTTTCAGCCTGTGTCCCCTACCGATTCCCAACTGCCGGAAGAACACAGGCTGAAAGCCTGTGCCACCAACCCCAGGCTGAAAGCCTGTGCCACCGAACCCAGGCTGAAAGCCTGTGCCACCGAACCCAGGCTGGAAGCCTGTGCCACCAGGCTCTGTGTCAGCTTCCGCCGCGGCATGCTGCTCTTTCTGCCGGCCGTCATGTTGGCGGTCCTGGGCGTGATGGCACTGTTGACCGTGCTGCTGCAAGGGCTGTTTCCCGAGCATTTCGGCGGCCCCTTCGTCGGCGGCCCGGCGGATGTGTGGCGGGCGCTTTCGCCGGCCAACCCGGCGTTGGGGGTTCCCTGGGCGATCTGGTCGGTCAGCGCGGGAGTTGTGGTGCTCTTCCTGAAGCGGCCCCACCGCCGGGCCTGGCTGCTCGTGGCCTGCCTGGTATTCGACTTGCTCATCATCGCCCGCGCGGTGGACATGCCGGCCAATCCCGCCGCCGCCGCGATTGATCCGAATCGATCCGCCACGGCCGAGCTGGTGAAGGCGTTTTCCGCGGACCAACCCTTCCGCGTGCTGCACCTGACGAACGATTATTTCGTCCGGCCGGCGGCGGCGCTGGCGCCGAAAACCTCCGGCCTGTACGGGGTGGAGAGCCTGGCCGGTTATGGCCCTTTTCAGACCCCCGCATACGCTCACCTGTTCGGGTTGCGAATCTTCGGCTACAGCCGCGACTGGGCTTGGCTGGTCCGACGAAACCACCTGCTGAGCCTGTACAACGTGCGGTTTCTCCTGTGCCAGGAGCCCTTTCGCCAGGTCGTCGAATCCGTCATCATTGCCGACCCCAACGCCCCCCCGCAGGCCGATGGGCCAAACCTGCTGACCGGCCCGTGGCGGCTGGATCGGGCCGCGGCCGATAGTGACTCCATTCGCCTCGATCGCGCGTGGCTGCTCTATCCCGCCCAGGCGATACAGGATGTCGATCTGGCGCCAGGGCAGATCTACCGCATCGAGCTTTCCGCTCGTTCCCCGCAAGGCGAGGGCGACTGGCTCTGGGCGGAGGTTACCGGCAGCTCCCCCGCCGCTGCGTTCAATGATGATTGTGCCCGGCTGCTCGTGCCGGCCGAGCAGATCGGCCGCCAGTGGCGGCACCATGCCTGGACATTCGAGCTGCCCCCCGGCGCGCCTGCCCATCTGCGTTTCACGCTCAAGACCTGGAGCGAAACCCCCATCGAGGTGCGCGATGTGCATCTGGTCGCCTCGTGTTGGGAGCGGCCGGTGAACCTGGGCGGCCGGCTGTCGGCCGGCGAACCCGTGTACGAATTGCTGGCCTCGTACGAAACAATGGGCGACCAGGCGACTACAATTTACGTATACCGAAACCGGCTGTGCCTGCCGAGAACATATACCATCAGCCGCGCGCAGGTGCTGGCGGATGAGGACGCGGTGATCGAGGCCCTGCGTTGGCGGCCGGAGGAGTTCGACCTGACACAAGAGGCGCTGATGACTGCACCTGCGCCGGCGGGACGCCTGCGGTTCGGGAGCGATTCGTCGGGGCTGCCGGGTTGCCCGCGGCCGTGGTCGGCCACGTGCCGGCCGGCAAACGGAGTGGGCACCGTTTGGGTGGAGGCAACTCCTGATTCTGCCGAAAATTAAGTGCAGCGATTCGTACCCGGCGTGCAACCAAACCGCCGTCTTGACGACAACGTAATAAGAAGAGCCCCGCAGTCGTCTTAAGAGGGCCAACGAAATAGGAGCGAGCAGTCCATGGCAAATAAGACAACGATTCTGATCATTCTGGCGGCCGTGTTGGTGGTTTTCGCGGGTCTGCATTTCGGGCCGGTGATGGCGCAGCGCATGGCCTATGCGGCGGCGCGCGGCGAAAACGCGGCCACGATGGAAGCCCTGGACGGCATGGCCCCCGCCGACCAGCTCAGCCGGCAGTTCCGCAGCGTGGCCAAGGCGGTCGTACCGGCCGTGGTGGAGATTCGCGTCACGCAGGTGTTCACCGGCAACGAGGAGAGCCAGGGCGAGGACATGCTTCCGCCGGAATTCCGCCGGTTCATCCCGCGCGGCCCGCATGAGATGCAGGGCCTGGGCAGCGGCCTGGTCGTCGACGCCGAAAAGGGCTATGTGCTGACGAATTACCATGTCGTGGAGGATGCCAACGAGGTTAAGGTCATCCTGCCGGACCACCGAGACTTGAAAGCCGAGTGGATCCGATCCGATCCCAAGACGGATCTGGCCATCATCAAGATCAAGGCCGATGGGCTCATCGCGGCCCAGCTTGGGGACTCGGACGAGATGGAAGTCGGCGACTGGGTGCTGGCGATTGGCTCGCCGGCGGGCCTGGAACACACCGTGACGGCCGGCATCATCTCCGGCAAGGGCCGGCACACCACGCGCGGCAACGACAAGGACCAGTACGAGGATTTCCTCCAGACCGACGCCGCCATCAACCGCGGCAACAGCGGCGGTCCGCTGGTGAACATGCGGGCCAAGGTGATCGGCATCAACACGGCTATCGTCACGCCCGGCGGCATCGGCCAGAACGCCGGCATCGGCCTGGCCATTCCTTCCAACCTGATCAAGTCCGTCATGACGCAGCTCATCGAGAAAGGCAAGGTGACCCGCGGCTACCTGGGCATTCAGTTTGACGATGCGCCGGGCGTGGGCCTGCGCGTGCGGGGCGTGCTGGATGGCTCTCCCGCCGCACAGGGCGGCCTCCGGGCGGGCGATGTCATCCTCTCCATTGACGGCCAGAAGCTCAAGGAGAGCGAGGGCCTGCGCTTCCTCGTGGCTGAAATGGCGCCGCTCAGCAAGCACACCTTCGTGCTGAAACGCCGCGGCAAGGAGGTCGAGCTTCCCGTCACCATCGGCGAGCAGCCTGAGAACATGGGCAAGACCTTCGGCTTGCAGGGCCGCAGCAGTAGTACCGAGACCCGCGGCGCCGAGGGAATCGGTCTTAAAGTGAATGAAATGACCCCCTCGCTGGCGCAGCGATTCGGCTACAACCGCAGCGCCGCCGGCGTCGTCATCACCGAGGTCAGTTCGGCCAGCGCGCTCCAGGCCGGATTGCAGCCGGGATTGAAGATCATCGAGGTGGACGAGCAGTCGATCCACTCTGTCCAGGACTTCAACGAGGCCATGCACAAGGCCGACACGAAGCAGGGCGTCGCCATTCACGTCGAGGGGCCGGATGGAGCGGGCAAGACTCTGCTGCTGATCGACGCGGAGAACAAAGATAAGGGATCGGACAAGGAATAGGCCACCGAACAAGAAACGTGCGAAACCACGGGCCTGGCCGCTGGCGGGATAAGCTCCCGCCGCGGTCAGGCCGCCTTTTGCTGATTCATGATTGACCATGCGGCACCATCCTTCGCCCTCGCCCCCGCCGGGCGGCACCGACGACTCGCGCCGGTCCTGATCGCCTGCGCGGCGGCCACGGTGCTGCTAGGCCTGCTGCCGCGGTATGGCGCGCTGTCGGCCCAACGCGCTGCGGCGCAGGCGGATGTCCTGGCCCTGATGGCCCTGACCGTGTGGATCGCCCTGGCGGCCGGCCCTCTGGCCGCCGGGGCCGAAGATGCGCTGGCCGCCCTTTTGCGGACCGCCATCCTGGCGGATGCGGGGGCAATCGCGCTGCTGGTGATCGCCCTTACCGGCCCGGTCGTCACGTGGTCTTTGGCGTGGCGACTGTATTTGCTGTGGCTGGGCTTTTGCCTGGCGGCGGCGGGAGTGGTCCGCCTCGCTAAAACGCCGCTTTCCCGCGGTGCGGCGGCCATGGCCCTCTCGGCCGCATCGTTTCTCGGCTGCGCTTCGCTGCTCTGGTCGGCCGGCCTGGTTCTTCACCTGCCAGGCCCCTGGCAATACCGGGTCGCCGCGGCGGCGGCGGCGATCAACCCGTTGCAAAGCCTTTCCCTGCTGCTGCGGCCAATCGGCTTTTTCTGGTCCGAGCAGCCGGTGATGTATCATCTGGCCCGGGTCGGCCAGGATTACCCCGCCCCCGCCGTCGGCTGGCAGGTCTGTGCCCTCCTGTGGTGGGCCCTCGCCGCGGCCGCCTGGTCCACCGCCGGCCTGCGCTGCGCCTGGCGGGCGTTCTGGTGGGGAAACTGAGGGAATTTCAAATTTCAAATTGCCAATTTCAAATTTAGGGACTCGATACGAAAGTTTCGATCCGCATTTGCGTATGGCCGTTCTTTCCGTTAAATTTGAAATTTGAAATTTGAATTTTGCAATCTCTTGGAAGGTCAGGTCATGAATTCGGTCAACGCCATCGCCAAGGTGCGTTTCAGTTCGGCCCGGTCGCAGCGGGTGCACCTTCTGGACTTGCCATCCGGGGCGGTCGATCTGCTGTGCCTGGAGAAGGCCCAGGAGACCTCCATCAGCGGCCCGGCCACCGTGGTGTACATCGTCACCGGCAGCGCCCGCATCAGCGATGGCAAGGCCGCACAAGAATTGTCCGCCGGCAACCTGATCGTGCCCGAGGGCGACTGCACCATCGCCAACACCGCCGAACAGCGGCTGGTGTGCCTGCGCTTCCAGACGGGCGGCTGAGGGGGCGTTGCCTTTTGATGCTCCCCTCCCGCCCTGGCCGGCTACCCTGCCCTTTGACTTTCCTGAAAGACACCCTATGCCTGATATCGCCTCCTGGTTTGAAGCCGCCATGCTTGTCTGTTTCGGCGCCTCCTGGCCGGTTTCCATCCTCAAGACCTGGCGCGCCCGCACCGTGCGCGGCAAGAGCCTGATCTTCCTGCTACTGATTTTGGTGGGCTATATCTCCGGGATCCTCGCCAAGTGCCTGACCGCTTGGAGCGCCCCCACGGCGATCCCCTGGGTGACCTGGCTGTACGCGCTGAATGCCGCCATGGTTTTCGTGGATATCGGCTCCTATCTGTACCTGCGGAAGATCACGGAGGCGTAGAGTCATCCGGGGAATTCTCCTCTACCGCCGAAGCGCCGGCATAAATCCGATCCTCCGACGGCCGCACGGCGGGCTCTGGTGGCGTCCTTAAGATAATCCACCACCGACGTGCCGCCGCACCGGCGATCACCATTGTCAAGGCCAGCATGATTCCCGCCAGCACGCAGGCCAGCTTCAGCAGGAAGATGTCGGTTGCCGGCGTGCCGGGCGGGGCCTCGCGGGCGCTACGCCACCAGTCCAGCATGCTCCAGGGCCCCGCCGTCAGGACTACCGCCAGGATGAACACAAAAGGTATGAACGCGCACAGGGCGTAAATCCGCCGGGGCGAGTGAAGCAGAATGTACGTCGTGCCCACCGCCAGGGCGATGGCGGCCAGGAGCTGGTTGGAGATGCCCAGCATCTTCCACAGCGTGTTCAGGTTGCCGATATAGAGCAGCGAGCCCCACGCCAGGCACACGATAACGCTCATGGCCGCGTTCATCGCCCAGTTGGGCTTGCCCGCCACGCGCCAGCGCGGCACGAGCTGGCCGGCCGCCTCCTGGAAGACGAACCGCGCCACGCGCGTCCCCGTTTCCAGCAGCGTCAGGATGAAGAGCGCCTCGAACATGATCACGAAGTGATACCAGTACGAGGTGAGGGTCTTCATTCCCGGCAGGTTCGAGAACACCTTGGCCATGCCCACGGCCAAGGTCACGCCCCCGCCGGTGCGGCCGGCGAGTTTCTCGTTGGTGCGATGCTCCAGGACGGCGAACTCCTTTTCGGCGAGGTCCCAGTGATACTTGGCGCCGGTCGTTTCGGCCCAGGCGGCATATTGGGCCGTCGGCAGGTTGATCTTGAAATAGTCGCCCGGCGCCAGGGCGCACGCCGCCGTCAGGGCCGCGATCGAGACAAAACCCTCCAGCACCATGGCGCCGTAGCCAATCGGCCGCACATCGCGCTCGCGATAAATCATCTTGGGCGTCGTGCCCGAGGCCACCAGCGAGTGGAAGCCCGAGATCGCCCCGCACATGACCACGATGCAGATGAACGGCCAGACCGGCCCGGAGATCATCGGCCCCCCGCCGGCCAGGAACGGCGTGGTCGCCGGCATCTGGAGCTGGGGGTGGGCCGCGATGAGCCCGACGGCCAGCACGGCCATTACGCCGAGCTTCATGTACGAGCTGAGGTAGTCCCGCGGGCACATCAGCAGCCACACCGGCAGCAGCGAGGCCACGCACGCGTAGGCCGGCAGCGCCACCGCCAACATCTTGGCCGGCCAGATGAGCCAGTGGCCCAGCGAGCTGGCGGCGAAGGGTCGGCCCAGGATGACGCCCGCCATCACGAGGGTCACGCCGATGATGGAGGCCTCGATCACCTTGCCTCGGCGGATGCGGTACATCCACAGGCTGGTCGCCAGGGCCGCCGGGACCGTGATGACGATGGTGAACAGCCCCCAGGCGCTTTCGCTGAGGGCGTTGAGCACCACGTACGCCACCGAGGCCAGCGTGGTGATGATGATGAACAAGGTGGCCACCGATGCCGTCAGCCCCCCCACCGGGCCGATCGTGCGGCCGGCGATTTGCGAGAGCGACAAGCCATCCTCGCGCGTCGAGGCCCACAGCATGACGAAATCGTGCACACCGCCGGCCAGGCAGGCGCCCACGATGATCCAACTGAAGCTGGGCAGGAACCCCCACTGCGCCGCCAGCACCGGGCCGATCAGGGGTCCGGGGCCGGCAATGGCGGCGAAGTGGTGCCCGAAGAGCACCAACCGGTGCGTCGGGTGATAATCCACCCCATCGCGCAGCCGGTGCGCGGGCGTCGGCCGCGAATCACTGAGCGACGCCACCTTGGCCGCCAGGAAGGCCGAATAGAAGCGATACGCCAAGGCGAAGGCCGCCAAGGCCGTGATGATCAGCCAGATTGAATTCATGCGACTTTCAAATTTGTATCTCAGGTCGACCTAAACATTACCCATAAGATTCGTCTCCGCAAGCTTGGGGGCGCGCCAATTTCGTGGCGTGAGGCTGTAGGCTATAAGCTGTAGGAACGGCCGGAGAAGCGGGAGGCGGCCGCACAGAAGCGGCCGGATCTTTCCGGTAAGTGTTACAAACGTTGTGGCGAATATTACTGAGTAATA
>PMYD01000100.1 GCA_003171335.1 Phycisphaerales bacterium | reverse complement strand
ACTAGAGCACTTCACGGTTGCTTGTACCCGCACGATGCGAACCAGTTGAGGGCATCAGAAGCGGAGACCGTTTTCAAAGCCGCCGCGATCGCATCCAGCAGGGCCTCTTGGGTCCGTGCCTTGACCTTCCGAAGATAGGCTTTGATTTTGGACCACATTTTCTCGATGGGATTCATGTCGGGACTGTATGGAGGGAGGAACCACACTTGGGTTCCGGCGGATTCGATCACGCTGATGACGCCAGGTATCTTATGGGGCGAGAGGTTGTCCATGATGACGATGTCACCCTCGCGAAGACTCGGCACCAACACGCTGCGGACATAAGCATCAAACACGCACGTGTCCGTCGCCCCATCGATCACCATCGCCGCCGTGCTCCCGTCCAGACGCATCGCCGACAGGATCGTGGTCGTGCACCAATGGCCATGGGGTGCCGCATCCACCACACGCCGGCCGCTGAAGCAACGGCCGTACAGGCGGGTCATGTTGGTCTTGGCACCACTTTCGTCCAGAAACACAAGACGATGCAATTCCAGACCCTGGGTCTTCTGCCGCCACGCGTCGCGCTGGACTTTCACGTCGGGCCGATCTTGCTCGGCCGCGTGGATCGGCTTTTTTTGCGAGAGCAGCCCAACCGCTCCAAGGCCCGATGCACCGCCATAATGCTGCCTTCGACGCCGGAGCGATCCAGAAGCTCCTGGAGCGTGGCATCGGAGTCCTGTTCGACCCACACCTTCAATTGCTCCAGCTTGGACCCGCTGAACTTGGGCGTCCAGCCGCCTCCATGCGGCAGGGGGCCGATCCCACCGCTCTCCCGTCGTCGCTTCAGAAGCTTCTTGATCCAACGCGAACTGACCCCAAACAACTCCGCGATGTGTTCCTGCGTGCCGACCTTCTGGTCGTACGCCCGCATGACCCGCTCCCTCAGGTCCATCGAATAGGTCTTCATGCCCACTCTATCGGCACCAGGAACTTCCGAGCGTGAACTGCTCTAGATTTCGCGCTCCCGCCGCAGCTCGTGCCGGCCGGGCGGCAGGTCTACGACAAGGTAGGAGCCGCGGCGCAGGTCCAGCGGCCGGGCGCCGGCGGGGGCGCCGTTGACGAGCAGCTTGTCGCCGGCCGGTTTACTCCCCGGCAGACCCGCCTCGGCGGCGGTGCCCTCGGGCACCTCGACGGTCAGCACGTCGGCATCCTTCTCGCGCCGCCAGCCGGCGGCGATGACGCCGTGCGGCGTGGGCACGCGGCCGGAGGCACGCGGCAGGTCGCCAAAGCTGGGGCACACGCGGAAGCGGGCGAAGCCCGGTTCCAGCGGCTCGACGCCCAGAAGGTAGCGCCCGGCCAGGTACGTCGGCGCTGCGCCCCAGCCGTGACTGTGGCTGCTGGCGCCGCCCCATTCCTCCCACGTGGTGGTCGCCCCGGAGGCCAGACAGGCGCCGTAATGGTCGGCGATGGAGTTGATGGCCGCCTGCGTGCGGCCGATCTCGAAGAGCCCGCCCAGGGCGAAATAACTGAAGAACGGCGAGCCCATCGGCACGAGCTGGTCGCTGTCCCAGCGCGTCTCGCCGTTGGCCATCTCCAGCCAGTTGAGCTGGTCGAGGTTCTTCCACAAGGGTAGCGGCCGATCGTCGCGGGCGACGGCCAGTTCGATCGCCTTGGCCTGCTGGGGCGTAGCCACATCCCACAGCAGGGCCAGCAGGTTTTCCTGGTAGCCGGCCTGGTGGCTGAGCTGGCCGGCCACGCGGCAATTGACGAAGACGCCGCGATTCTCATCGAACAGGCGCTGCTGCACGGCGGCCGTGGTGCGCTGGGCCAGAGAGGAAAGCTGGTCCGCGGCGGCCGCATCGCCCAGGCGCTGGGCCAGCCAGGCCAGGTCGCGCAGGTAGCGGATGTAATACATATTCATGCCGCTGATGGCCCCGTCGAGCTGCACGGGCGCCCAATCCAGCAGCACCCAGCCGCTGGCGCCGGCCTGCTTATCCTTGACGCGGGAGGGGCAGACGATCAGCAGGTCCTCGCCGGTCCGCTGCCGCTCGAACCACGCGGTCAGCCGGCCGACGCCGTCCCAGATGCGCCGCGCGAAGCCCAGGTCGCCGCTGTGGCGGACATAATCCGCCAGGGCCATGCCGTAGGCCGCGCACCACGTGGGCAGGTTGCTCGGCAAACTGGTCGGGTAGCGGCCCGAGACCCAGCCCTCAGCGTGCTGCGACTGCATGAACAGGTCCAGCGAATGCCGCACCAGCTCGGTTTCGCCGAAGGCGTGGTAGCAGGCCACGGCCTCGGGCACCAGGTCGCCCAGCCAGCCGGTGCGCTCGCGCCAGGGCGTGTCCATGAAGATGTCTTCCATGCACAACTGCACCGTGTGCGCGCCGATGCGCCACACGGCCTCCAGGGCCGGCTGCTCGGGGCAGATGAACGAGCCTTGCCACTGGACCGGGTACGTGCTGACATCCTGCCCCACGCCGTGCAGCACCGCGCGGCCGCGCCGAACCTCCACCTGGAGGTAGCGCAGGCACTTGGGCATCATGAGCTGGTGCTGCCAGCGGCCGTGGTCGGCGATGAAGCGGTCGCCCTGGCGAATGCCCTGCTTGAAGCATGGCACGCGGCCTTCCAGCAGGTGCTCGCCGTAGCCCAGGTCGATGATGGCGCCGGGTGTGGCCTCCACATCCAGCGTGATGTAGCCGGCGGAGTTTTCGGCGAAATCGAAAATGGCGTACGCCGCCGACCGGCCGTCCGCGGGGGCTTCCAGCGTGACGGGCAGCAGGCTTTTCTCGCCCTGGCTGATGCGGCCGCCGGGATAGTGGGGGGCCTGGTCCATCATCTCGTGCATCGTGGCGGCCGAGTCGACGTCAAATTGGGCCGGCGGCACGGCGATGCCGGATTCCACGATGCGCGCGGGCGTGCGCGGCGCCAGCGTCAGCAGCGCCACATCGCGCTTCACGAGCTGGCCCCACGGCGCCAGGGCGTCGGCGGGCAGCTCCCACGCCTGGGCCCAGGAGGAGTCGTTGAAATCCTCGCGCTGCCAGTCATGGAGCGCCTTTCGCGCATCGAAGCATTCGATAAAGCTCTGATGGGCGGAGAAGCGCGGCGTCTCGGCGGCGTAGCCGTTTTCGCGGTACGCCCGCCAGCGGCCGTCGGTGAGGACCGCTCCGCCGTCCCAGCTTAACGCCGCGACAAGTCCGCCGCGGATGGGCGTGGCGCTGACGAACACCGGCACCTTGCCGGGCGTGTGCACCTTGAAGGCGATCAGGTTTGAACCGGGCCGAACCAGGTCCGTCACGTCGTGCACGTCGTACTGCGGATGCCGCACGTCGTAGCGCCCCGGCCCAAAGCCGACCCGCCGGCCGTTGACATAGAGCCAGTATCGCAAATCCGCGCAGGCCTGCACGACCACGCGGCCGGCCGCGGCGGGCAGGTCGAAGCGCCGGCGGAACAGCGCGTACTGGTTGGTCCGCTCGACTTGATGGTCACACCAGATCCACCGGGCGTTCAAAATGGCGTCGGCACCAGCGTTCATGAAGGAATCCATTCAAAAAGAAGACGAATATCGAACACGTTAGTATTCGATATTCGTCCGTATCTCGCAACCGCAAAAGATCAGCGCGCGATGGGCGGCTGCACGCCAAACAAGTGGCCCCACTCGGCCAGGTCCTTAAGGTGGCATGCCCTCACGACTGGGGCGAAAGCCCCGGTCGGGTGAGCATGTCTTCACGCCCAAGACATGCCCACTCGTCTCGGCCGCCGCAGCGGCCTTCGTCGTGAGGGCATGCCACCCGCCCGGCATGCCCCGCCGATCTACTTCGCCGCGGCGGCCAGCTTGTACATGCCGCGGCGGATGCGGCGGAACCGCTTGTCGCCGGCCAGGGCACTGGCCACGGTCTGGCGGAAGTTGCGGTCCTTGGTCGCGTAGCCGGCGGCCAGCACGGCGTCCGTCAAATCGCGGGCGCGCATCGTCTCGCCGTTCTTCATCGCGTCGACGAGGAACTCCTTGAGCGATTTGCCCGCCACGCCGCCCACCTGGCGCCGTCCCGGGGGACGGCCCAGCTTGGCGCGCTTGCCGCGCTTGGCGCCTTTGGGGGGCCGGCCGAGGCGCGGGGTCGCCGCCGGCTTGCCGCCCAACAGCGCGATGCGGCCGTCGATCATCGCCAGCTCCGCCGCCAGGCGCGTGCGGATCTCCATGAGCTTGCTTACCAGTTCACTTTCCAATTGGGCAAGGGTTCGCGTTCGGGGCATTCGATTCTCCTGCAAAAGAACAAAGGGTGAATTAGAAAACGGACGACTTCACTAAACTCTAGTCATGTACTGTGCTAATTGCAACCGGTCCGATATACATATTCTAGGAAATAACGTTTCCTTGTTATGATAAGGTCTTCGCCGGATCCGACCCAAAACAGTACCTACCGACGTATTTTGCTGTGGGAGTGATTCATGATTCCGTTGCGGGACGACGTGCCCAGCCGGCGGCTGCCGCTGATGATGGTCGTCCTCATAACGGCGAATATCCTGGCCTTTTTCGCTGAAATCCGCCAGCCGCCGCCCCGCCAGGAAGCGATGTTCTACAGGTATGGACTGGTGCCGGCGACGTACTGGCCGATGGATCGTCCCCAGCCGCATCGGCCGGCGTTGTGGACGTACGTGAAACCGTTTTTCACCCACATGTTTCTGCACGCGGGCTGGCTGCACCTTTTGAGCAATATGTGGTTTCTCTGGATTTTCGGATTTAGCGTGGAAGACAGAATGGGGCACCTGGGCTTCCTGATTTTCTACCTGATTTGCGGCCTGGCCGCCGCCGTGACCCAACTGTATTTCAGCCGCCAATCCGCCGTGCCCATGGTCGGCGCCTCCGGCGCGATCGCGGGCGTCCTGGGCGCGTACCTGCTGCTGTACCCGTTGGCGCGGATCACCGTGCTGGTGCCGATCCTGATATATCCGCTGTTCATCCGGGTGCCGGCGCTGCTGTTCATCGTGGGCTGGTTCGCGCTGCAGCTTTATAGCGGGTACGAATCGTACTGGAAATCCGGCCCGGCCGAGGGCGTGGCCTGGTGGGCGCACGTCGGCGGCTTTGCGGCCGGCCTGCTGCTGTGCCCCTGCCTGGCCCAGCGCCGGGTGGTACCACGGCCGGTGCGACCGCGCACAATCTAGCGCGCCCGTCATACGGTCTTCGGGCCGGCTATTGGTTGCGCGGGGGCGAACGTTTAGAATCGCCTGCCCTATGAACGAACCTTACCGAAGCGTGAATCAATGACCGGCCAACAAAAAGTGCTCGCAGGCGTGGCGGTGGCTGTGGTGATCCTTGCCGGATTGGCCGCGCGCCTTTGGCTGGCCACGCTGGCGCCGATCTATTCCTATTCGCTGGATGCCTTCGGCAATATCGGCCACGGCCTGACCGCCGAGCCCAACGGGCTATTGAAAGCCTACGAATATCCCGTCGACGCACGCACTGGCGAGTTCGACCCCAATCGTCAGCCGGCGGTGAAAGGCTGGATCTGGGAGAAGCAGGACAACGGGCACTACGTTCGAAAATCCTTCCCGCAGGCCAATAACGGGCGCGACTACAAATTCCCCCACAAGGTGCGCTACCCGCCGCTGGGTCTGACGGCCATGTGGCTGCACATCAAGCTGCTGGGCGTGTTCGACCCGGAGCTGACGGCCAATACCTTCACCTCGCGGTTGGTGATGGCCGCCGGCACGATCCTGTGCGACCTGGTCATGGCGCTTGGGGCGCTGCTGCTGGCCCGGGAGCTTTTCGGCCCCCGCGCCGGCCTGGTGGCCGGGGCCGTGGTCTGGCTTTTCCCGCCGCTGGTGATGGACTGCACCTTCTGGGGCCAGGTCGATTCCTGGATGCTGGCCCCGGCCCTGCTGGCCCTCTGGCTGATGCTGCGCCGCCGATGGCTCTGGGCGGGCGTGCTCTTGGGCGTGGCCACCCAGCTCAAGCCCCAGGGCCTGCTCATGGCGCCGGTTGCCCTGTTCGCGGCGGCCCTCATCCCACGGCCCGAGGGTGCGGCGGCGAGGAAGGAATTCCTGCGCCGCGTGGGGCTGGGAATGGCCGGCGCGGTCGGGTTCATTCTCCTGGCGGGCCTGCCCTGGACGCTGGCCGATGGCTGGGTCTGGTTCCACCGCTCGTACACCGATTTCTTCGGCCTGTTCCCATTCACGACGCTCAAGGCGTTTAATGTCTGGTATGTGGAGCTGATGAGCCTGGATGCAGCGCACGTCGCCACGGCCTTCGATCCGACGGTCGAAGTCGGCGGGCTCACCAAGGACCAGTGGGGCCGATTCCTGCTTATCGCCACGACGGCGATCTGGGCCCTGGTCTGCTGGCGGCGGATGAAAAAGACCCCTCACGTGGCGGTGGTCGCCTTCACCTGCCTGTGGTTGTGGGGTACCTACATGTGGCCCACGCGGGTGCATGAGCGGTACATCATCCTGGCCATGCCGCTGGCGATCATCCTGGCCGCCGGCCTCAAACGCTACTGGCCGGCGGTCGTGTCCATGGCCATTGTGGGTGTGGCCGCCCTGACGTGGAACCTGTGGCTGTCGCGCTCGCCCACCAGCGCCGGCGGCGCGGGCAGCGCCTATGGCGCGTGGCAGTACATGCAGAGCCTGGCCTACCAACAGCACCTGTCGATGGACATGGTGCGCCTGCCGCCGCAGTTCTGGGCCCAGTACGACGCCCAGCGCGCAGGCGAATGGCCGTGGGAGATCCTGGTCACCGCTGTCTCGCTCCTGGGCTACGCCTGGGCCTGTGGTGCGGCGGTGTTCCGGATGCCGCAGACGGATCAAGCGCCATTGCCGACGGGACAGGCCAAGCCGACAGACCGGATCGACCAGCGTGCCAAGAACCGCCGGCGCGATAAGCGGGGCGGCGCGGGCCGGCCATAGCAGCCCGTTGAAAAAGGGGTCTTGACAGGCATGGTATAAGGAACGGCGAGTAGTCATGGAGGACGCGCCGATGGCGATGGGCAAGCGGAACAGTGAACGGCAGGTGGAGCTGTGGGTAGCGACGACGGCGGTGGCCGAGCCGCCGGGGCATCCGTTCTACCGGCGGCTCAATGGCCTGCTGGCCCAGAACGGTTTCGACCCGTTCGTCGAGGGACTTTGCCAGAAGTTCTACCATGAGGAGTTGGGCCGGCCGGGCATTCCGCCGGGCGTGTACTTCCGGCTGCTGCTGATCGGCTACTTCGAGGGCATCGACTCGGAGCGCGGTATCGCCTGGCGGTGCGCCGACAGCCTGACGCTACGGCAGTTCCTGGGCTACGACCTGACCGAGGCGACTCCCGACCACTCCAGTCTCACGCGGATTCGTCAGCGGATGGACCTGGAGACGCACGAGGCGGTCTTCACGTGGGTACTTCAGGCGCTGGCCCGCGGCGGGCTGCTCAAGGGCAAGACGCTGGGTATTGATGCGACGACGCTGGAGGCCAACGCGGCCATGCGCAGCATCGTGCGGCGGGACACGAAGGAGAGTTACACCTCCTTTCTCACGGGCCTGGCGGCCGCCAGCGGCATCGCCACGCCGACGCGGGAGGATTTGGCCAAGATCGACAAGGGCCGCAAGAATAAGGCCTCTAACCAGGATTGGGAACATCCGCACGACCCGGATGCGAAGATCGCGAAGATGAAGGATGGCCGCACGCACCTGGCGCACAAGGCCGAGCACGCGGTGGACCTGCAGACGCAGGCGATCGTGGCGGTGACGCTTCAGCCGGCGGACCGGGGCGATCCCGAGAGCCTCGACGACACGCTCAGCGTGACGATGGAGACGTTGGCGGCGGTGGCGACCGATCCGGCGGCCGCCGATCAGTTGGCCGACGAGGTGCTGGCCGAAACGGTGACGGATAAGGGCTACCACAGCAACGAGGCGTTGACGGGCCAACGGCGGGTCGGGATTCGCACGTATTGCAGCGAGCCGGAGCGCGGCCGGCGCGACTGGCAGGACAGGTCTGAGGAGCAGGCGGCGGTGTACGCCAATCGGCGGCGCATCCGTGGCCGGCGCGGTAAGCGGCTGCTGCGTCGACGGGGGGAGTTGCTGGAACGTCCCTTTGCGCACTGCTACGACACCGGCGGGATGCGGCGAACACATCTGCGTGGTCATGGGAACATCCTCAAACGACTGCTGGTGCACGTGGCGGGGTTCAACCTGGGTCTGCTGATGCGCAAGCTGTTCGGCCTGGGCAAGCCGCGGACTTTGCAGGGCCTTTCGGGCATCCTTTTGGCCCTTGTTTCGGCGCTGAGGGCGCTGGTGATGGCCTTGGAGCGGCTGTGGCGCGGTTGGCATCGCTGCCGACGGGTTCGAACCTGTTATCCGGCGGCCATGCTTGTGGCATGACCGACAAGTGAAAAGAGCCTATTCTTCAACGGGCTGCTAGCG
>PMYD01000020.1 GCA_003171335.1 Phycisphaerales bacterium | reverse complement strand
GCGTCGTTCGCACCGCCCGCCAGCAGCATCGCGACCTTCGCCACTTCCTGGCCGACCTGCTGTGCGGGCGACCTGTCCGCCTAGCCTACCTACCAGCCAGCCCGTAACCCGCTAAACAGATACGTTGCAAGTTGGGCTCCCTACAAGCATCGAATTGACCAATTGACTAATTGACTCAAACTGACCGCTTTCTTAGACCCGAAGGGTCGACACGTATCTCTAGCCGGGGGCGTAAGCCCCCGGAAAAGGGGCTCTTATCTTCCCAAGCCCCGGAGGGGCGAAAGAGCGCATCGCCTCCCCCAATGAGAAACCACTTTCGCCCTTTCAGGGCTTGGTTCGTTCTTGCCAGGTTTCCGGGGGCTTACGCCCCCGGCTACGAAGACCTTCCGGCCCTGCGGGCCTGAGACACAACAGTCACTTTGAGTAATTGACTAATTGACCAATTGACTAATTGGCCCGTTGGCAAACGACCCGGCACTGCGCTAATGCGCCCACCCTAATTGGCGCTGCTCATCGTGCTGCGCTTCACTGTTCACGAAGAAGTACCGCAAGGCGTCCATGAAGTGGTCGCACTCCTGCGGCTTGATGGGCTCGTCGATATAGAGCCCGTTCACCTCGCGCAGGCGGTAGTTGTCGAAGGCCTTGATGAGATTTCGGCAGCGGCCGGCGATTTTCAGGCGCGGCGGCCCGAAGGCCGGGGCCAGGGCGGTGCGCACCTTGTTGATACCGGTGACCACGTCGCGGGCCCACGGCTGGCGGTTGTAGTCGCAGTGAATGCCGTGCCGCTTGAACATGTCCACATCCGACCAGCCCGTCTGGTCGTTGCGATTGCGGCCGGCGGGGTCGCAGTAGGTTTCCTCGATTCGCAGGTGTTTATCCTTTTCGCGAATCTCCTTGGCCACTGTGGGCACGGTGGCCTGGCGGGTCCAATGCTCATCCACCACGTACACGGTGCCGCGCTTGTCCTTCTGAATCCACAGGCACACGAAATCGTTCAGCCCCCAGTCAATGGTCCGGTAGATCGGCAGATCGTCCTGGAAATCCAGGCCGCTATCCACGTGCCGCACGGGGTTGAAGCGCGGGTACACCAGCCCGGCCGTCACCGGCCGCTGGCACTCGGCTTCGGCGTTCCACTGATCGGCCGACCAACTGCGGTACTGGCGGATGGCGTCGTCAATAGCGAACAGGCCGCACCGGCGCGTGGCCGCAATGCCCACCTTCGTCATGGGGTTCACGTTCAGCGCGGCGCCCATGCAGACGTCTTCCAGCGGGCAGCGCTTGCAGCCGCGGCCGTGCCGGTGCCGCTCCAGCGGGCAGGGCTCGATGATTTCCCAGATGTTCCACTTGTGAACTCGTATGCCGCTGTCTTTGGCCCGGGCCACGTATCGGCCCATGGGCCCGTGCGTGCGGTGCCAGGTGGAGGTGGCGACGGTGCGGCTGTGCACGTGGGCCAGCGTGTTGAGCGTGCCGACGGAGGCGTCCATCACCTGCTGATCGATCTCGTCCACCTCATCCCAGAACAGGCGCTGAATGGCCGGCCCGCGCACGGCCCGCGAGCTGGAGGCGAGGATTTCGAAATCGCCGTTGCTCAGCCGCGTAACCAGCTTGGTGGGCGCGCCGAGGACCTGATCGTAAAGCAGGCGGTCGCACCATTTCGTCCAATATTCGTAGAGCGTCCGTGCCTGGTCCTCGCTGCCGGACAGCACCCGCCCGCGAATGGGCCCGCGGCGCTGGTAGAAATCGAGGGCCGCGATGATGGAGGCGGCGATGGTCTTGCCGCCGCGCCGGTTGGCCCATGCGGCCACGTCCCGGTTGCGGTGGAAGTAGGCGTCGGAGATGAACTCGAAGGGCGTGGAGTGGTCCGGCGCGACCTTCGTGTAGGGAAGCTTAATGCCGAATTCCTTGGCAATGAAGTTCCACAGTTGCTTGTTGGTTTTGATTGTGTCTTCAAACATAGTGCGCCTGGGATGGGAAGTAGCATGGGCGTCTCGCCCATGGGACAAACAGGGGAACCGGTACGGCAGGGACTTTACTACCGAGAGCAATGTTCGGCGGATATTTTCGTCTGCCGGCTTCAGGCGCCGGCTCGGCTTGAAGAGACCCGAAGGGTCGAAAGGGCGTAGCCGGGGGCGTAAGCCCCCGGAGAGGGAGCCGGCCCGATCAAGAGCCCCGGAGGGGCGAAAGCAACTCGGTAATGCCCGCGTATGCTTCGAGCCGCATCTTTCGCCCTTCCAGGGCTCTTCAACAGACCATTCGTTTCCGGGGGCTTACGCCCCCGGCTAAGGGACTTTCGGCCCTCCGGGCCTGGTTCCCTGTCATATCCGTGTGTCGCTCTTGTCCGTGTGTCGCTCTTGAGTGGGGTGTGAATATATGCCCGTTTATTAGTTGTCGGGTCCCTCATCCTCGCCGTGATACGACGTGTCATCGCCGGGCCACATGTCTTGCGGGCGTTCGACGACGCCGAGCGCCTCGCCGCCGGCGAATTTCAGCATGACCTCGGCGGCCTTGCGGCGGGTCTCGTGGCCGACATCGCCGCGCTCGGCGGCCGAGGGGTCGTTCAGCATCAGGTCCAGCAGCGTGTAGATGGCGATGGCGGCCCCCTGGCCGGCCAGGCGGCGGGCCTCATCCAGCGGCTGGGGCTCGCGCGCAGGGCGCGGCGTGGACGTGGGGCTGGAAGTAGCGGGCGTGGCCGCGGGCGGCACCAGCTTACGCATGTTGACCAACCATTCCGGTTCGAGCGTTTTTTCTGTCTGGGTCATATTCAAAACTCGCAACTGCCCGGGCCGCGGCTTGGCTGGCGGCGTACGCCCGGTGGGTGTTTTTGCCGGCCCCCGCCCGGCGGATCCGCCGCCGCCGCCACAGCGGACTGGCGGTGAGGTGGCGGATCATGGCCGGGTGGCCGGTGGTAATGGCGACGCGTTTCCCACTTTCGCTAGCCAGGCGGCACACGGCGTCGAGCACGGCCGAGCCGATGCCCACGCCCTGGAAGTCCGGCCGCGTGACCAGCCGCGAGACCCGCAGCCAGGAGCGGTGGCCGACGCTGTGCAGCAGCGCCGCGAACGCCGCCGGCCGCCCCTGCCACGTGGCCAGGTAGCACTGGGCGGCGGTGTGCAACTCGCCGCTTAAATAGTGATGCGGTGCAAACAGCGGCCACGCCTGCCGGCCGCAGCGAAAGAGTTCCAGCTCGATGGCCGGCCGCCTGAACAGGGGTCGTTGAAGCGACCCCCGGGCCAAACGCCCGCTGGCCATGTCGAGCACCCAGTCGGGACCCAGCCAGTCGAGAATGTCGTAATGGCACGAGATGGCCACGAACTGGCGGCAGGCCACGTGCCCGCCGCGCACCGCCTTGGCCACGGCCGCCGAGGCGATTTGGGCCACGGTGCGATCGACCACGCTGGTGAATTCGTCGAAAACCACGCGGCCCCCGCCGGCCAGCAGCGCCCGCGCCAGGTCGCAGCGGAAACGCTCGCCATTAGAAAGCGTGCGGTACGGCCGCAACCACGCCGGCGGACTGGAAAAGCCCACGGCCGTCAGCGTGCGGGTGATGGTTTTGATCGGCAGCTCGCCGAAGGCGTCGATTACAGCCCGCTTTTTCGGCCACGGCTGCCGCACCGCCAGTGCGGGCCCGAACGCGGCCCGCGCCACGGTGCTCTTGCCGCTGCCGGAGGGGCCGACGATCGCGCCGATCCGCCAGTTCTCCCGCGCATCGGGCACCTCGGCCACGAACCGCCTCGCCGCCCGCTGCGCCACGGGCACATCGAACATGCCCTCGATCTGCCGCACGCGGAAGCTCGGCGCCACCTCGCACTCTACTACAGTATCGACAGCCGGCATCGGAGCCCCTCGGCGGTGAGACGGTGATATAGGGTGCGCTGGTGTTGCTCGGAGTCGCAGCGGATGATGAGTTCGAAGACTTCGGGAATACTCTGGCGCGTATCGGTGGAAGGTCTGATCGGCGCTGGCGGCTTTTGGCGGATCTTCTCTTCGCTCATCCTAGGCCTCCCCAAAAGCCGGGGTTGGGTCTTCCTCTCCATCTAGGAGAAGACTGAGCTTCTCATCCAGTATCCGGCCGCGCTCGTACCGTAGTTCAGCCATGCGGTACGCATGGCCTTTTCGTGCCGGGTCCATTCCGGTCAAGTGGGCCACCCAGGCCTCCTGCACCGCGTCAGCCCGGTGTCGCCATGGAATACGCTTGAACGTGAAATGATCTGTGCCCGGTGGAAAGTTCATAAACAGAGTCCCTCCTTATTAAGGACGCACACGAAATGCCCTCGGAATATGCGCGCACTTCAGATTTTCTTAATTTTTTTTCGCCATCGGGAGACCGTCCCTTGGTGCACACCCATCTGTCGGGCCACCTCAATTTCCGGCAGCCCAGATCCTAACAGCCGCACTGCCAATCGCTTACGACCCTCAGCCAGCCGGGCGACCAGGTCCAGATTCACTTGGCGCAGGCCAGCATCCAGGAAGGGCACGCCCAAGAGAGGGCGAACAGTACGATTGCAATGCCCGGCGGCCGGGTCGTATAGATACCGCTCCTTCTTCTCATACCCCTCCGGAATCCACGTATCCCACTTGCAATCGTCACACAGTCCCTGCGACACGTAATAGGGTGCGACGGGCTGGCCGCAATGACGGCAGATAACCATTTCCATATACTCCTCACTTTCTAAAGTGATGCGTCGCCCGCGACGGCCGCGGGTCAATCACAACAGTGGGGAGCGTAGCGAGCACAATGTAGCGCGGCGTACACCACGTGAAGAGAAATGCAAACATAGGAGAAGAACTAATGAGATATGAGCGCGCATGAACACGCATGAAATACAATGAACGCAGATGAAGTCACATGAAGTCAAATGGACATGGCGGCAATGAATTGCCACTCCGCCCTTGCCAGCCCGTCAGTGCTTGCCGCGCGCCCACGCCACCGGCCGTACCCATTGCTGCATCACATGCATCATTCTCCAGGTGACTCCAGTCCCGCAGGGACGGCTTAAGGTAGCCCAGCACGCCAGTGCTGGGACCTCGCCACCCCGTGACCGCCAGTCCCGTAGGGACGGCGGAATCACCCGAACACAAACGCGGGATCGTAATCGACGTTGTTCCGCTTGAGGAACGCGATGTATTCCTCCTCGAACGTGACCCGCCGGTGGTGCGCCGCCTGACCCCGAATGTAACGGATCGTCCGGTCCACCTGCGAGGCGGCGATGGCAAACGCACCGTACCCTTCCTGCCAGGCAAAACCGGTTCGCCGGCCGAAGGTGTCGTTGACCCACTTCGATGAACACGCCTTTATCTTCCGCATCGCGTGCGGCAGCAGGGTCAGCGCCGGCAAGCCCATCAGCATGTGAATATGGTTGTCGGTTCCCCCGATGATCAGCGGTGTCAGCTTCTTGTCGCGGGCCAAGGACCCCAGGTACGGCCACAGGCGGACCTGCAAATCCGGACCAATCAGCGGGCGGCGATGCTTGGTGCTGAACACGACGTGCATGTGCAGGACGAAGAACGTGTGGGGCATGTGCGGTCTCCCATGGAATGGCTGCACGCTATTGTCGACAGGTCTGTCAGCTTGTCAACGGTTCCGTCGTCCCTACGGGACTCCGGTCTTCGCGCGTCGAATACCCAGCACTGGCGTGCTGGGCTACCCTAAGCCGTCCCTACGGGACTGGCCTTGTGGGCGCGGCTAGCTTTTCCAGCAGCAACTCCAATTCCTTGGGGAGCCCGGACTCAAACCGAACCGGCTCCGCCGTGCGCGGGTGGGCGAAGGCGATGCCGGCGGCGTGGAGGACATGGCGGGCGAGCGCGGCATCAAATGGGGTGCCCAGACCGTACGTGCGGTCGCCGACAATGGGGTGGCCCAGGGCGGCGAGCTGGCAGCGGATCTGGTGGGTTACGCCGGTGAAGATGGTGATTTCGAGCAGGCTGCAGGGCTTAGTAGCGGCGCGCGATGAGGGGAACTGCCGCACGGATTGGTAGGCCGTGACCGCCAGGAGCGGCTTTTCGCGCTCCAGCCGCCGGCGGGCGGATATTTCCTCCGGCAGAACGACCATGCGGCCGCGGTCGGCCGGGTCGTGCACCAGGTAGGAGCGAATCTCCCCCGCCGATTGAACCTGCCCGTGGACCAGGGCCAGGTAGGTCTTGCGGACCTCGTGGCGGCGGAACTGGCCGCGGAGGGTTTCGAAGGCGGCGGCCGAGCGGGCGGCCAGGACCAGGCCGGAGGTGGCGGTGTCGATGCGGTGCACCAGGCCGGCCATGAGCGGCCGGTCGCCCACGTCGGCCAGCTCGGGATACCGGGCCACCAGGCCGTTGGCCAGCGTGCCGGTTTCCCCCATTTTCAGGGGATGCACGGGCATGCCGGCGGGCTTGTCGAGGACCAGGAAATCCGCATCCTCGTGCACGACCGTCAGCGCCACGCGGGCATCGGGCAGGACGCGGAGATCCGCCGGCTCGGCCAGCTCCTCAATCTGCACCGTGTCGCCGGGGGCGAGCTTATCGCCCTTGTTGGCCCGCCGGTTGTTGAGCCGGATGTGTCCCGCCGCGATCGCCTCGAGCACGAAAGCCCGCGGGCTGCCGGTCTGGCCGGCGATGAAGCGATCCAGCCGCTGGCCGGCGGCGGCGGGTTCGACGGTAATGGTGCGATGATGGATCACTCTCTTCTTGCGCCGTTGCTCCAGCCTCCCTGCTTCGCCCACAAGGGGCTTCGCAGGGCAAGCCAATAAGGCCTGCGTAGCCTCTGGCGTAGCAGGCCAGCCTTTCCAAAAAAATCGGCCACGGGCTCCTAACCAAGCCCGTGGCCTATTCAGAAGCTGGCAGCACCCGAAGCGGTCCGTCCGGCGGACGAACCTCCCCGGACTAACCCAGCAGCGTCAGCACGCTTTGTGGAGCGGAGTTGGCCAGGGCCAACACCTTGGTGCCGGCCTGGACCAGGATCTGCGAGCGCGTCATGGCCGCCGTCTCCTGAGCGAAGTCGGCATCGCGAATGGCGGACTCGCTGGAGGTGACGTTTTCCAGCGACACGTTGAGGCTGTTGATATTGGTGTCCAGGGTGTTCTTCTGGAAGGCGCCCATGCGGCTGCGCAGCTGGGCCACCTGCTGAATGGCGGCGTCAACGATATCGGAGGCGCTGGAGCAGTTGTCGGAGCCCTTGCTGACATCGTACGTGCCATTGGTCATGATGTCGCGCAGGCTGCCCACGCCCGTGTCGCCCAGGTTGAAGGTGTTGATCGACTGGATGCCCAGGATGTTCATCTGCTGGGCGTTGACCTGCGGGCCGATCTGGAACTGGGCGCCGCCGCCGGTGACATTAAAGGACGTGCTTCCACCGGCGGTGTTGAAGGCCTGGGCCATCTTGATGTCCATGGAGACTGCCGGCCCGTTGGTCTTGATTTCCAGACCGTCGCCCACGGCCACGATGCCGTTGACGGAGACCTTGAGATCCTTGCCGTCGCTGTTCTTGAGCGTGGTCGCGCTGCCGACGCCGCTGACGGTGTTGAAGTTGCCTTTGATGGCATTCACCTTGACGAACTGCTTGGAGCCGTAGTCGGTGCTCTGGAGCAGCACGCCGGCAGAGGTGCCCACCGCGGAGACGCCGGTCGTGGCGGTGGCATCATTGATGGCGTGGGCGACGTTGGACCATGTGGCCCCGCTGACGAAGGAGAAGGTTTCATTGCCTTTGGTGCCGGCAACGTTCACCGTCAAGACACTGGCCCCGAAGGCGGCGGCAGACCAGAACAACTGGCCGCGCTGCGCCGAGGAGACCTGGTTGAGCGTCACGCCCACGTTGGAGGCGGCGCCAAACCGCACTTCATCGACGCGCAGGCTGGCCACATTGGCATTGTTCACGCCGCTGGTGGTGAAGTCGAGCTGCCCGTTGAGCAGCTTGACGCCCTCAAACGTCGTGGTGTTGGCGATGCGGTCGACGGAGTTGATGGTCGAGTCGATTTGCGCCTGGTTGGCCGCGATTTCCTCGGGGCTGATGGCGCCGGTGTTGGCGGAGTTGTTGATCAGGCCCTTCAGGTCGAGCAGCATCGAGCTGACCTCGTTCAGCGCGCCTTCGGCCGTGCCGATGACCGAGCCGGCGCGCTGCGAGTTGGAGATGGCCTGATTTACGCCGGCAATCTCGCTGCGCAAGGTCTCGCTGGCAATCAGGCCCGCCGGGTCATCCTTGGCGGAGTTGATGCGCAGGCCGCTGGAGAGCCGGGACAGGTGCAGGTTCATGTCCGCGCTGGAGGCATTTAAGTTGTTAATCGCCTGCAAGGACGCCACGTTGGTGTTGATCATCGGCATTGTCAGATCCTCCGTGATTGTTCATCACGTCCCGGTGACCGGGAGAAACTGTCGGTTTCGTCGACCGCATCCGTGCGGCCGACATGGGCCGGCCAACCGAACCGTCGGCTGGACCGGGTGCGGCTAGAGGGCTTAGCTCCAACCGCGAACGAAGCGCTGCTTGTCAAGAACGGGGTCAGTCGGATCGGGGCAGCGGTGAAGATCGGTCACGCTCCACATGCATCCGCTCTTCGGCGTACGGCGCTGCCAGGTTGCAAGTGACGTTCGAGCCGGAACTCCATTCCGCACTCTGGGGGGCCGCGGGTTTTCGCCCCACCGCCCGGTGCAATCCGTCGTGTCCGCTCATCTCCTGTGGGCAGGCATTGTCGTTGGCACGGCATCGGCCGCACACGCAGCCGCGTGCGTGGGTATAGGTCGGCGACCCTAAGAGGAAACCTGCATAAGGTTAGCACCTTAGCCGGCCGCGGACGGCCCTAAGGTGCCAGCGCGCCAGGGCGCAGAAAGTGGAAAGCAGGCAGCGGGAAAAGAGCGCGGGCGAAGCGTTTGACCCAATGGCAGCGGGCTATTCCGGCGCTGGGCCCTTTGCCTCTCTTCTTCTAAATCCGCCGGGCGACGCATCACCTGAAGAGGGACTTTCCAGCGCCGCTGACAGTCTGTTTTTCATTCCCTCGCTAAAGCCCCGCCGGCCGAACGCCGATAGGCCGGCCCCCCTGCTTTTCCTGTTGCCTTCTCCTCTTTGACTCTTACCCTTTGATTCTTGGTGACCTTTGTGATCTTTGTGATCTTTGTGTCCGCCGTTTTCTTCTTCCGTGCCCCGACGTTGCCGGAGATGCCACAGTGGATAAGACATTTCTCGCCCGCCTGGCTCGCCCCACCAGCGAATATCGCGGCATGCCGTTCTGGGCGTGGAATGGCAACCTGGAGCCCGCCGAGCTGCGCCGGCAGATCCGGCTGATGCACCGCATGGGCCTGGGCGGGTTCTTCATGCATTCGCGCGTGGGGCTCCAGACGCCCTACCTCGCCGAGGAGTGGATGGCCTGCATCGACGCCTGCGTCGATGAGGCCGCCAAGCTGGGCATGCAGGCCTGGCTGTACGATGAGGACCGCTGGCCCTCCGGCTTTGCCGGCGGGCTGGTGACCCGGCACGAGGCCTACCGCAAGCGAGCCCTCGTCCTGCGCGTGCTGAAGAAGCCCGCCGAGCTGCGCTGGGGCAAGGAACTGGCGGCCGCGTTCATGGCGCGCGTGGAGGGCAGGGCAGCGCGGGATGTGCGGCGGATCGCCACGGGCCGCCGGCCGGCCAGGCTGGCCAGGGGCGAGTCGATCCTGGCGTTCGCCGTCGAGATGGACCAGCTCAGCGATTATTACAACGGGTACACCTACGTCGACACGCTGAACGACAAGGCCATCGCCGAATTCCTCAAGGTCACGCACGAGGCGTACCGCCGGCGCTTCGGCCGCCACTTCGGCCGCACCATCCCTGGCATTTTCACCGATGAGCCCAACCACGGCGGCAAGTTCCAGGCCATGATGGCCCAGACCTCCGTCGGCGCGCCGTGGACGGGCCGGCTGCCGGCCAGCTTCCGCCGCCGGTACGGCTACGACCTGCTGGACCATCTCGTGGAGCTGTTTTTCGATGTGGACGGGGCGGCCGTCACCCCGGCCCGCCTGCACTACCACGACTGCGTGACGCACCTGTTCGTGGAGGCCTTCAGCCGGCAGATCGGCCAATGGTGCGGCAAGCACGGCCTGCTGCACACCGGCCACGTGCTGGAAGAGGACACGCTGTCGAGCCAGACCAACATGGTGGGCAGCGCCATGCGCTTCTACGAACACATGCAGGCCCCCGGCATGGACCTGCTGACCGAGCGGCGGGCGGAATTCGACACCGCCAAGCAGGTCTCCTCCGCCGCCCGGCAGTTCTCCAAGCGCTGGCGGCTGACCGAAACGTACGGCTGCACCGGCTGGGATTTCCCCTTCCTGGGCCACAAGGCCCTGGGCGACTGGCAGGTGGCGATGGGCATCAACTTCCGCTGCCCGCACCTGTCGTGGTACACGATGGCCGGCGAGGCCAAGCGCGATTATCCCGCCAGCATCTTCTACCAGTCGCCCTGGTGGCCGCTGTACCCCAAGGTGGAGGATTATTTCGCCCGCGTGCACGTGGCGATGACACGCGGGCAGGAGGTCCGCGACCTGCTGGTCGTTCACCCCGTGGAAAGCATGTGGGCGATGTGCCGCCTGGGCTGGCGGCGCGACCAGCGCGTGCAGGATTACGACCTCATGTTCCAGCGGCTGCGCAATTCGCTGCTGGGGCAGAATATCGACTTCGATTACGGCGATGAGGATATTCTCGCCCGCCACGGGCGCATCCGCGGCGGCCGCACGCCCGTGCTGCGCGTGGCGCGGGCCACGTACAAGGCCGTGCTCGTACCACCGATGATCACCATGCGGGCCAGCACGCTGGCGCTGCTGGAGAAATTCGCCGCCGCTGGCGGCCGCGTGGTTTTCGCCGGCCAGCCGGCGCGGTATGTCGACGGCTCACCTTCGCCGGCCGTGCGCGATTTTGCCCGCCGCTGCCCGGCAGCGCCGGCGCGCGGCCCCCAGGTGGCGGCGGCGGTGGACGATCTCTGCCGCCGCGTGTCCATTGCCGATGGCGCCGGCCGGCAGATTGTCCCGGCCCTGCATTTGCTGCGCGAAGATGCGCGGGCGTTCTACCTGTTCATCTGCAACACGGGCTACGATTTCACCGCCGGCCGCTACCCGCGCCAGGCGCCGCTGTCGCGCGACCGGCTGCTCCGCTTCGACGAGGTGCGCGTGACCGGCTTGGGCGAGTGCCGCGGTGAGCCGGTGGAACTCGACCCGCAAACGGGCGAATTGCTCGCGGCCGAGGCCCGGCGCACCGCCGCCGGCTGGCAGATCCGCACCAGCCTGCCGGCCCTGGGCAGCCGCGTGTTTATCCTTCCCAAGCGGGCCGGCGCGCTGAAGGCGGCTCGGCGGCCGAAGCTCAAGGATGTGCGCACGCAGGTGCTGCGCCCGGCCCGGTGGCCCATCTCGCTTTGGGAGCCCAACGCGCTGGTCCTGGACCGCCCACGGTACCGCATCAATGGCGGCCCCTGGCAGGCGGCCCAGGAAATCCTCCGCGTGGATGTGGCGGTGCGCCAGGCCCTGCACCTGCGGCCGCGAGGGGCGTACATGGTGCAGCCGTGGGCGCAGGTGCGGCGGGCCAATCCGCCTGCCGCCATCGCGGAGCTGGTTTATCCCTTCGACATCCACGCCCTGCCGGCCGGCGAATTGAAGCTGGCCCTGGAAGATCCAGGCCGATTCACCGTCGCCCTCAACGGCCGAACCGTCAGCACCGACAGCGAGTGCGGCTGGTGGGTGGACCGCTCCCTGCGGCTGCTGCCGCTGGAGGCCTCGGCCCTACGCCTCGGGACGAACCAACTGACCCTCACGTGCCGGTATGACGAGAATTTCTCAGGCCTGGAAATCGTCTACCTGCTGGGCAATTTCGGCACGCAGGCCGCCGGTGCGGCGGTCGCGCTGACCCGGCCGCCGACCTCGCTGCGCCTGGGCGACTGGGTGAAACAGGGCTTGGCCTTTTACGGCGGCTCCGTGAGCTACGTGCAGACGGTCCGGCCACGGCTGGCCGCACGCCAGCGGCTGTTCGTGCAAATTCCCGAGTATCGCGGCGCGGCCGTGCGCATTTGGATTGACGGGCAGGATGCCGGCCTGATCGCCTGGCCGCCCAACGAGCTGGAGGTGACGGGCCTGGTGAAATCCGGCCAGCCGTCCACGCTGGCCATCGAAGTGCTCGGCCACCGCCGCAACAGCCACGGGCCCCTGCACTACTTTGTGAAGTGGCCGCACTGGACCGGCCCCGAGCAGTTCATCAGCCAGGCCGACCAGTGGACCGACAACTACCAACTGGTGCCCTGCGGCCTGATGGCCCCGCCGCGACTGATCGTTCGCTCCGAAAACTAGAGCTTTGTCCCATATGAAACGATGGATTGGGTGCCGTGGCTTGCGAAGCGCAGCGTAGCAACCACGCCGATGGCAAACAACAGCCAGCGTGGTTGCTTCGATCGCTGTAGCGACCTGCGCAAACCACGGCACCCATCACATGATGTGTGACCGAACACTTGAGCAACTCACTCTTCGTTGCTCTGGGAATGCGCCCCCGCGGTCCTACGCCGCCGGTGCCGGCTTGGCGACGGGCTTTTCGCCTTTTTCCTTCTTCTCCGGCGGCTTGAACCACTTGGAGGCCAGCGTGGGCAGCCGGAACTGCAGCCGCATGCCGCCGGCGGCCAGGGCCACAATCGCGCCGGCCAGCACGGCAATGGGCACCGCGTCCAGTTTCGCCCCCCCCAGCCAGTTTTTTAGCCCTTCCTGGCCTTCCGTCAGCACCAGGGCCGCCGAGCCCACGGCCACCGCCGCCCCGGCCAGCGCCGATAGCACGACCGTCAGCCGGCGCGACCAGATCAACACCGCCAGGCCGACGATAATTCCCGGCACCACGCCCACCAGCCACTCGTGCGGCGGCGGCGCGGTCGCGAAGCCAATGCGGATGTATACGATCACCATGCACACGGCCGCGGCCGTGGCGATGCTCAAAACCACGCGCCAGGCGTACCACGCGGCCACCGCGCTGATGACCGACAGGCTGCCGCACAGCACAAACAGGTCCGCCCCCGAGGGCAGCGCCAGCCCGCGGGCCTGCGCCCGCCACAGGGCCAGCATGGCCCCGGCCCAGGCGCCCAGCAATACGCCCACGATCACCAGGTTCACCCGGATGATCAGGTAGCCCAACAGGCACGTCGCCAGGCCCCACCACAGCATGAGCATGGGCACCAGCAGCGCCAGGTTGGTCGCATCGATGTACTTGCTTATGTCCAAACCGTTGGGCAAGGGCGATCCTCACGCCATGTCCATCAAATCCGCTGGCCGGGCTCCAGCCGGCGGGTAATCTTCAGGGCCTTCTTGCCTTTGTGCTGTCCCAGCCGGGCGGCGAACTTGTTGATGCCTTCCACCTGCACGATCATCTCGGAATTCGCCGGCCGCTCTGTCGTCAGGATGTCCCCGGGCGCCAGGTCGGCCAGCTCCTTGACGGTAATCCGCGTGTACGCCAGAAACGCTCGCATCCCCACCGCCGCCTTGGTGACGCGGCGGTTGACCAGCGTGGCCGAGTCGCCCGCGGAGGCCCGCTTGCGGTAGTTCAGCCAGCTCTGGTTGCTCAGCTTGGGCGCTAAGGGCTCCACCACGTTGAACGGAATGCACAGCGACATGGTGCCCGCGCGCCCGCCGATCTTGATTTCAAAGCCCACGACCACCACCACCTCGTTGGGCGGCACGATCTGCACGAGTTGCGGGTTGCTTTCGGTATCTTCCAGCGTGAAATCCAGCTCCTGGATGTTCGTCCACGACTCGCGCATGGAGGCCAGCGCCAAGTCCAGGATCCGCCGGATCAGCCGCATTTCGATCGCCGTCAGCGGCCGCTGGGGAATGAACATCTCCGCCGACGAGCCGCCCAGCAGCCGGTCGATGATCGGGTAGATGATCATCGGGCTCAGTTCCAAACACATCTGCCCTTCCAGCGGGTGGGGCGAGATGAGGTTGAAGCACGTCGGGTTGGGCAGGCTCTGGATGAAGTCGCCGTACGTGAGCTGCTCGATATTGGAGACGCGGATCTCGACGATCGTCCGCAGAAAGCCGCTCATGGCGGCGCCGAAGCTGCGGGCGAAGGTCTCGTGCAGCGACGAGAGGCTGCGCATCTGCTCCTTGCTGACGCGCTCGGGCCGCTGAAAATCGTAATCGGCGACCTTGTTTTCCCGCTTGCGCCCCGCCGCTCCATCGGCACGGCCGGCGGCCAGATGGCCGGCCTCCACGGCCGCCAGCAACGCGTCAACCTCTTTTTGTTCAAGCACATCGGCCACGGTTTGTCTCCCTCTGGGCGGCCGGATCCTCCGGCGCGCGCGCATCCATGCTGTCAGTACAGTATCGGATGCCCGCGGCAAAATGCATAAGTCTTTCCGGGAAAAGGCTTCCGCCGGGAAATTCGCCTCTCAAATACGGCCGTCCGCGACCACCTCTAGCGAAGTTGGACCCGAAATGGTAGAGCCGGTGTGGCACAGCCGCCCCCCGGCTGTGCCGTCGGCAAGTGAGTTGGGTGCCGTGGCTGCGTTTTTTTTGCAGCCACGCGTCCGCAGAAAGGAGCCGGCAACCCAAAAAATCCGCCTGCCGTGCAATCATGGCTTGGCCTCAAGGGCTATCGGCCAGGAAAACGCGAATAATCATGTGTTTCGCAACATAAGTGCTTAGAAAATAAGTAGGTGCGCAAGAATCATGCCTCGAACGTCCGATAACCGTTTTTACATGTCACCAATAAAGAAATCCGGGAAATCACGCAAAAATTTTTTGCCTCCTGTGCGGCCGTGGGTTGCAACCAGAAGGCAATGATTGCATGCCAATTTTATCCATTTCAATACTCTTCCTTCCTGAATCGTAACTCCTTACGCCGCAAGGATCCGATTTTTTCGCTGTGCGGCTGCCGCAAAAAACCGCCTGTATATATAGAGGGACCTCGTCTTTTGGTCCCTTGGCCATTGCCCTCCAGGCAATCACTTCCCCGGATGGGGTCAACCAATCCTGACGCGTGTGCCGCTGCGCAAATTTGCGCTGCCGCCTCGCCGCCGTTCATAGATCGTGTGGGTCCGC
>PMYD01000086.1 GCA_003171335.1 Phycisphaerales bacterium | reverse complement strand
TAATACGTCATCGTATTTAGGCCATACAGTACTAAGTCGGAAGTGATAAGATGGGCAAAGAGCGAATTGGGAGCAACTCCCGTCAAGGGCGAGGGGGTTTATTCAAACGTGATCCGCGGTAAAGTTACCCGGACAAGCCTGCCTCGTATCTCCGCACGCGCTCGACCAGGGCTTCGGCAATTCGATCATTGGGAACCGTCTCCACAGGCCGGCCGTCCACATAGATCGTGGCCTTGGTCGCCCCGGCACAGGCGGCGACGTGCGCGCCCTCGGCCTCGCCCGGCCCGTTGACCACGCAGCCCATGACGGCCACTTTCAGCCCGGCTCCGACGCCCGTCAACGCCTGCCGCACCTCGCGGACCAGGGCCGCCAGGTCCACGCTCACCCGCCCGCAGGTGGGGCAGGAAATGATCTCCGCCTCATCGCGCGGCCGCAGATGCAGGCTGCACAGCAGTTCCTTGGCCAGCAGCACCTCCTCCAGCGGGTCACCGGTCAGGGAGATTCGCAGCGTGTCCCCTATTCCATTGGCCAGCAGGGCGCCCAGGGCGGCGGCCGAACGCACGGCGCCAGTGTGCACGTCGCCGGCGTGGGTGACACCCAGGTGCAGCGGGTAGTCCCAGCGCTGGGCCAGGAGGCGATTGACGGCGATGCAGGTCACGGCGTCGGCGCTCTTGGCCGCCAGGACCAGGTCCTCAAAGTGCTCCGCCTCGAAAATGGCAACGTATTCGGCCAGCTTCGTGGCCATCAGGTCGACCAGGGGCGTGGCCTGTTCGCGCCGGCGCTGGTCGCCCTGGGCGCGCTGCACAATGCTGCCTTCGTTGACGCCGACGCGGATGGGCACATGCCGCTCGCGGCAGGCGGCGATGATCTGGCGTACCCGGCGCGGATCGGTGAGGTTGCCGGGATTGAGGCGGATTTTGTGCGCCCCGGCGGCCACGGCGGCCAGGGCCAGTTGGGCGCTGTAATGCACATCGGCGATGATGGGCACGGGCGACTGCCGCACGATTTCACCCAGGGCGGCGGCATCGGCGGCGGTGGGCACGGCCACGCGCACCAGGTCACAGCCGGCGCGGGCCAGGCGGCTGACCTGGGCCATCGTGGCGTCGACGTCGCTCGTGGGCGTATTGGTCATGCTCTGGATGCGGATAGGCGCGCTGCCGCCGAGCGTCAGTTCGCCCACCCGTACCTGTCGCGTCGGCCGACGGGAAATGCGGGGAAGGTCCATGCGGTGATTCTAGAAAAGGCAAATCCCAAATTCCAAATTCCAAATTCCAAAGAAATCCCAAGCTCCAAATTCCAGACAAAGCACTCTATCGCACCTTCGTGGGCAAGCTCGCCATCGTTTGTGGGCAACTCAGTGGCTTATGTTCCTTCGTTCCTCGTTGGGATTTGGTGCTTGGTGTTTGTTTGGGATTTGGAATTTGGGATTTGGAATTTCTTGTCGAGATTGAGACCCGGCGCGCAACAGTTTCCCCGCCTACACCGGCATTCCCTGTTTGATGAATCTTCCTGTGGGCCAGAAAGAGCCGGCCAGAAGAAGCCTGGCGCGCAGGCCGGTGCGGCCGATCAGCACATCCTGGCCCAATCGGCGCTGCCCTCCCCAGCGCTGCTTGTGCTCGGTGTACCCGGCCAGGAAGTCGTATTTGCGAACGCCATCGGCGATGGCGCGCTGAATGACCAGGTGCCGAAGCACGTTGCCGATTCCGTTGAAGCTCTCCGGGTCATAACCCTCCTGCACGGAGGACAGCGTGCCGTTGTAGACATACCCGTACTGCACGGCCTTAAGCTGCCCATCGACTTCCAGACCGTCCAGTTGCAGCCAACCCTGCTGGAGGGCCTGGATGGCGACGCGCTGGTAGAACGGTTTCTTGTATGGCGTCCGGTCGAACGAACTGGTCAGGCCCACGGAGTTCCAATGCTTCTGGTGCAGGTCAAAAAGGGCCTCCAGCAGCCAGTTCAGATCATCCGCATCCTTCGGACGGATGTGGCGGACCTTGTGTTTTTCAAAGAGCTGCCGGGTCATTCGGCACAGATTGCTGCGGCGGTGGTGCGAGAGGCTTTTCAGCCAGGAATCATAGCTGGTGGGCAGGTCCACGATGGCGAATTCGCTCGGCCGGTCGCGCAGGGGCATTCGCAACTGGCCACAGGCATCGCGCAGGAACTCGTACGTGCCGGTCCAGCCGGCCATCTTGGAAAGCCAGATGCAATGCCAGGGGGTTCTCTGGGCCAGGAGCGTGCGCAGGATCGCATGCAGCGCCCGCGCCTCAAAGCCGCGGCGCAGGATGAAGTCGGGGTACTCCCCGCCGGTATGGCGGTCGCCCAGGATCCGCAGGCAGCCCAGCGGCACATGGCCGAGCAGGGATAATTCCGAGAAATACAACGGCGCAATACCCACCAGCCGGCCGTCGCCGTCACTGACGACCACCGTCAGCAGCGGCGCCTGCGGGTAGACCACGTCCAGCCAAGCCTCGACCCACTGCCAGGTCAGAAAAACGCTGTTCGCACGGCAGTCGGCCAACAACTCGTTCCACTGCCCGGCATATTGGGCCATTTCCTCGCGGCTGGTAACCACGTTCACCCGAAACCCGTGGGCGGCAGTTACCGTCGGCAGCGGCAAGAGACCTCCAGACACATCAGGAAATTGCATAGTGTTCTCTCCACCCCCTGGAGCAAACGTCCAAAGAATACTATACACGCAAAACGGGCAGCCGACCGGCCGGTCATGCTTCGATACGAACTGGGGCCGACTTGGGGATCTCCGTTCACCTTGGCCAACTATAGACGTTTACACTTGGCAGATTCACACCCGGAATTTCCGGAGCTGTACATTGCCAATGCAGACTAAACTGGCGTAAGTGTTACAGTCTCCACCATTTGGTGACGAATGTAACACTTATCATTGAAACTTGGCGAACGCCATAACGGATGAAGGACATGGCAACCGTTGTCATGTCCTTCATCCGTAACACGTCCGGAATTTTGCCCCGTGCGGACTGGCTTAATGATGCACAAGAATCCCCGCCGCATCGCGGATGCGCTGCATGGTCGCCTGGGCGACGAGCCGAGCCTTTTTGCCGCCCTGGGCGATGATCTGGCGGACGTTGTCGGGGTCCTTTTCCAGTTCGGCGTAGCGTTGGCGGGCCGGGGCGAACAGCTCGTTGATCAGCTCGGCCAGTCGGCCCTTGGCATGGCCGTAGCCGTAGCCGCCGGCGCGGTACTTGGCGGCGATTTCCTCGATTTCCGTGGGGCCGGCCAATAGCTTCAGCAGTGCGAAGACATTGCATCGCTCGGGGTTCTTGGGCGCTTCCAGCGGCGTCGAGTCGGTAACGATCTGGGCGCAGCGTTTGGCGGTTTGCTTGGGCGTGGCGAAAATCTCGATGGTGTTGTCGTAGCTCTTGGACATCTTTTGCCCATCGATGCCCGGCACGATGGCCACTTCCGGCACGATGTACGGCTCGGGCAGAACCAGCACCTCGCGGCCGTAGGTCTGGTTAAACCGGCCAGCCACATCGCGGGTGATCTCGATATGCTGCTTCTGGTCCTGGCCCACGGGCACCAGGTGGGAATCGTAAATGACGATGTCGGCGGCCTGGAGCACGGGGTAGTCGAACAAGCCCATATTCGCCGACAGGCCCCGGGCCACCTTGTCCTTATAGCTGGTGGCCTTCTGCATCAGGCTGACGGGGCAGACGGTGTTTAAAATCCAGCATAGTTCGGTCACTTCCGGCACGTCGGACTGGACGAAAAAGACGCTCCGTTCCGGGTCGATGCCCAGCGCCAGGTACGCCATGGCCACGTGCATCGTGGCCTCCTCCAGTTCGGCCTTGTCCTGGAGCGAGGTCATCGCGTGGTAGTTGGCGATGAAGTAGAAGCACTGGTGGCCCTGCTCCTGCAATTGCAGGTACTGGCGGATGGCGCCCAGGTAATTGCCCAGGTGCAGCCGGCCCGAGGGCTGGATGCCGGAGAGGACGCGCTTGGTCTTGGCGAAGTTGTCCATGGGATTCAGAAATCTCGATTCAACAAGAGGCTCAATGCCGCCAGAACAAGTAGTGCTGGAACTTGCTGAAGGCGTCAAAGGCCGGCCAGACGGCCGTCTTTCCCAGCAGCACGTTCACCGTCGGCACGGTCACGTGGGAGAGATACCAGCCGATCGGATCAACGTGCACGTTGGCCACCTGCCGCAGCAGGACCGGGCCGATCCACAGCGCCAGAAAGACATACCGGCCGTACTGCATCTGCCAGCGCATGTAGCCTTGGCGGCTGCCGGCCGGCAGGGTTTCCCGGCCGATGTGGTGCCCATCCAGCGGAAAGAGCGGGATCAGGTTGAACACGGCCAGGTTCAGGTTGATGATGACGCCGAACGCCAGCAGGAACAGCGCCAGCTCCGCCGGCTTGACCGGGCCTGCGGCATCGACCGTCGCTCCGGCGGCCACCAGCAGCCGAATGCCCAGCGCGCACAGGATGGCCAGGCCCACATTGCTGGCCGGCCCGGCGATGCTGACGCAGATTTGCCCCAGCCGGGGCGGCTGCATATTGGCCGGGTTTATCGGCACCGGCTTGGCCCAGC
Organism: Phycisphaerales bacterium; assembly: GCA_003171335.1. GTDB lineage: Bacteria > Planctomycetota > Phycisphaerae > SM23-33 > FEN-1343 > FEN-1343. The sequence goes on along the minus strand of PMYD01000086.1, from coordinate 6,401 downwards.
CGAAACCCACCAGCACCATCATCACCGTGCCCAGCGGGTCGAGGTGCGCCAGGGGGTTCAGCGTGCAGCGGCCGTACGCCTTGGCGGTCCCATCGCCGAAGGCCAAGGCCGTGCGCGCGTGGGCAAACTCGTGCACGACCAGGCTCAGCAGGATCGGCACCATCGTCAACGCGATACCGTACAGAGTTTCCGACGACATTGGGGCTCCGGTTGTACTTGACCGTTTTCGCTCAGACAAGCATAATGCCCCGATGCTTCCCTCCCAACAGGATTTGGCGTTCGCCCGCGGCGTGCTGGCGGGCGAGGCCCAGGCCGTCGCCAGGCTGGAAGGCTGCGTGGACGACACCTTCGCCCGCGCCGTCTCCATGCTCCACGACTGCCGCGGCCAGATCGTCATCACCGGCGTGGGCAAAGCCGGCCTGATCGGCGCGAAACTCTCGGCCACGATGGCCTCCACCGGCACGCCCAGCATTTTTCTGCATCCCACCGAGGCCGTGCACGGCGACCTGGGCCGCGTGCGGCCGGCCGATGTGGTGCTGGCGCTGTCGCACTCGGGGGCGACGCGCGAAGTGCTGGTGCTGCTGGACCACCTCAAGCGTGCCGCCGTGCCCGTCATCGCCATGACCAGCGAGGCGGGTTCGCCCCTGGCGGTCGATGCGGACGTGGCCATCGTCTACGGCGCGGTCCGCGAGGCCTGCCCGCTGGAGCTGGCGCCCTCGGCCTCGACCACCTGCATGCTGGCCCTGGGCGATGCCCTGGCGCTGACCGTGATGCGAATGAAACAGTTCAGCAGCGCCGACTACGCGGTGCTGCATCCCGCCGGTTCGCTGGGACTGACCTTCCTGCGCGTCGAGCGCGTGATGAGTTTCAAGCGTGGCCAGCGCCTGGCGCTGGCGAAGGAGTCGCTGACGGTGCGCGAGGCGCTGGTCCAGGGCGAGGTAATCTTCCGCCGGGCGGCCCTGCTGGTGCTGGTGGATGAGGGAGGCCGGCTGACGGGCGTCTTGGCCGATTCCGACCTGCGCCGCCGGCTCAGCAGCGAAAAGGATGCCGGGTTCCTCGACCGCCCGGTGTGCCAGATCATGGTCCGCAACCCGCACACGATCCGTGCGGCCGACCTGGCCAGCGAGGCCCTGGAGATCATGACGAAGTTCCGTATCGCCGAGTTGCCCGTGCTGGATGATGACGGCCGGCCCATCGGCCTGATCGACCTGAAGGACCTGGTGGGCATGGGGATCGCTCATGTCTAGAGGCGATGCGGCAACCATCGAGCTGTTGATCCTGGATGTGGACGGCGTGCTCACGGATGGCCGGATCATCTACGACGACGCTGATCGCGAGATCAAGGCCTTCAGCGCCAAGGACGGCGCCGGCCTGAAATACTGGCATCGCGCGGGCAAGCGCACCGTGCTCTTGACCGGCCGGCAAAGCCCGATCGTCGACCGCCGCGGCGCCGAGCTGGGCGTGCACGCGGTGCGCCAAGGCGCGCTGGTGAAATTGCCGGTGTTTCACGAGATCCTGGCCCAACTGGGCGTGCCGCCGGAGAAGACGGCCTACGTGGGCGACGACCTGCCGGATATCCCGCCCATGCGCGAATGCGGCCTGGCCATCGCCGTGGCCGACGCCGTGGACGAGGTCAAAGCCATCAGCGACTGGGTCGCCCCGCACGCCGGCGGCTGCGGCGCCGTGCGCTGGGCCATCGAGCGGCTGCTCAAGGCCGCCGGCCAATGGGCCGCCATCCTGGAGCGATACGAGTAAATGTTCAGAAAACTTGCCCTGGCAACGTTGACGGCGGCCGCGCTCATTGCCGGCGTGCTGGTGTATCGCCAGTACGCGGCCTCCCCGCCGAGCAATGCCGCCCCCGCGGCGGGCACCGCCAGCCCGCGCGCCATGGCCACCGCGGATTCAGGCAAGATCGGCGGCGTGAACGTCGGGGTGATCGAGAACCCCATCTGGTACTCCGTCGACCCGCAAACGGGGCGGCGCAAGGCGGTGTACCGCGCCTTGTCCGCCCGGCAGGTGGGCGATGAGATGTTCCTCACCAACCCGCGAATCGAGCTGCTGCCCGAGAGCGGCCAGACCGTGCTCATCACCGCGGAGAAGGCCAAGCTGCTGGCCGACCTGACGGGCGGAAAGTTCGTGCCGCGCCGGGCCTCCATGGAAGGAACGGTTCGCGTCGCCCTGATGCGGCCCCCCGATGCGGACGGCCGGCAGGATACGGAGAGCTTCGTCCGCGCGGAGCTGGAGGGCCTGGAGCTGGACCTTCAGCGGCAGGAGATGGATGCGCCGGGGCCAGTGGCCATCTACGGCTCCGGCATGGCGATCAAGAGCAACGACTTGACCATCTCGTGGAATCTGATCGAAGGGCCCACGCCCTGGGCGCTGCGCCGGCTGCGGCTGTCCGGCGGCGGCCAGATCTTCCTGAACTCATCCGCGCTGAAACCCGCGCGCGACCGCGCCGCGGGCCCGACCTCGCGTTCCTCTGCCTCCGCCGTCACGACGGGGGCCGCCGAACCGTTTTACGACCTGGTGCTGCACGACCAGTTGCAGATCACCGGTCCGCGCGGCTGGCTGAAGGATGCCGAATCGCTGGAGGCGTGGTTCTCGTACCGACCCCCGCGCGACATGGCCGCCGGTAATACCGCCGGCGGCGCCGCATCCGGCGGTACGACCACCAGCGCCGCCTCCGCGCCGCTCGCGCCGGCTACCATGCCGACCGGGCCCGATGTGACGGTAATCCAGTGGGCCGGTGCGCTTGAAATGGCCCCGGCGGACCCAAACCGCGCCATATCCACCCTGAGAGAAGCCCGGGTCGTGGCCCAGGCCGCGGCCGGCGGCCGAATGAGCCTCGGCACACTGAAAGAAGCCGCCCGCGAGCCGGCCCCGAGCGATGGTCAGGCGGTTGCCCCGGCGGTGGAAATGTCGGCGCGCTGCGACCGCTTTGAGGCGCAGGGCGATGCAGCGCACCTGTCGGCCGTGGGCCAAGCGCCGGTGGAAGTGGTTACCGGCGATGGGCTGACAATTGTCGGCCGCGATTTGCAGTTCAACGATGCCGCCGGCCAAGGACCCGAGACAGCCGGCAAGGCGTGGATCGACGGCAAGGGAACCCTTCGCGCGGGCCAACCGCTGGCCGCCGTGGCCGCCTCGCCGGCCGCCGCACCGGCCAGCGCGCCGGCGGATGAGAACGCCGAATCGCCCACCATCACCTGGGACGATCGCCTGGTCGTGGACTACCAGGTCCAAACCGACCCGAGCGGCCGCAAGCATCGCCTGCCGGCGGTGGCGGTGGTGGATGGCAACGCCATCTTTCGCGCCCGCGAGGGCGCCATGTCCGCCGACCACATTCGCGTGCCCTTTGACGCGACCGGCGGGCCGGGCAAGCTCCATCTCTCCACGCGCCAGCCGGTCGAGGCCACCGAGAACGCCCGCCTGACGGGCAACCTGGCGCAATCGTTCCCGCAGCGCCAGGGGGCCCCAGGAGGGCAGGGCGAGCTGACCGGCGGCAAGATCGACATCTATCTGCGGCCGGCGGATGCGGCCGAGCGGAAGCTCCGCCACACGCCCTACATGCCCACGATGGTGACGGCCAAGAGCCGCATCACGCTGACCCAGTCATCCGCCAATCCCGAGGATGATCTGCGGGCCGAGGGCGACGAATTGATCAGCGACCTGGAGGCGGGGCGGCACGACTTGATGGGGGCACCCGGCGTGCCGGCGTCCATCATGCAGGGCAGCTCGCACATGATCGCCGACAAGCTGGTCTTGAATACGGATCCCAATGGGCAGCTTCTGCGCGTGGATGCGCCGTGCCCGGGCATGGCCTTCATGAAGGTCACCGAAGACTTGAACGGGCGGGCCCTGCCGGCCCCGCGGCCGGCGCTGGTTCGCTGGGGCCAGAAGATGGTCTTCCTGCCCGCCGAGCGCGCCAGCGTGCTGGCCGCCGGCCCCGGCGCGCTACCCACCAACGAGGATGACCCCATCCAGGATCGGATCACCCTGACCGGCGATGTGGCCTTTGACAGCATCGATGGGCTCACTTGGCCCCTGGCCGCCGGCCAGTTGCCCGCCGACACCGGGCCCGGCGATCATCTCCGTTGCCAGCAGTTGAAGCTGACCTTCACCCCTGGTCCCATCCCCGGTGCCATCCCGCCGCCGGCGGCGGTAGCCGCGGTCAGGCCGGCCGCCATGACAGCCGCCGGACCGGGCGGCGCGGCCGCCACGACCTCCAGCGCCAGCCCGGCCATGCCCTTTGGCCGCCGCTCCGCGCAGTTCGTCCACGCCACGACGGGCGTGCGGCTGGCCACGCAACTGGATGATGGCGAGGGCTACCTGCTGCGCCGGCTGACCGTGCGCAGCCAGGATATCCGGCTGCTCCGCCGCACGGGCGATCTGCTGGCCCAGGGCAAAGGCGACATGATCGTGGAGGATTACCGGCCCGCGCCGCCGCCCTCGCCGCTGCGCCAGGCGGCCCAGGTTCAGCGCGATCCGATGATGCCCCAGCAGTCCGAGCGGCCCAGCCAGGTGGTCTTCCACTGGAGCCGCCAGATGCACCTGAGTCGGCCCGACGGCCAGGTGTGGGTGGCCGAGATGGACCCGAACGACCCGCACCTGGGCATCGGCGCCGTCACCGTCCGCTGGGCCAGCGGCAAGCGCATGGCCGAGCTGGACCGCCTGCACATCCGCCGCGATGCGCCCATCCCGCCCGGCCACCTGACCGAGCTGGACTGCGGCTATCTTGTGGCCCGCTTCCAGAGCAACCCGAACAAGGCGGCCGCACCCGCCGCCACCGGCGGCGGCCTGGAGGACCTGGGGCTGACCATCGACCGGTTCGACGCCTATCACGGCGTGCTCTTCAAGAATACCTCCGATACCACGCTGGAAGCTTACGGCTCGCACCTGATCTATGTCGGCGAGGTGAACCAGCTCGAGATGGACGGCAGCCTGGATGGCTCTGATCTCTACCCCGCCAGCGTGTTCTTCAAGGAAGCCAACGGCCAGCCGGTCGATATTCCGCCCTACCCGCGGCTGATCATCAGCACCATTAAGGGACACCTGGATGTGCAGTTCAAGCCCAAGGCGGCGGCTCCGACGCGGTGAAGGTGTCCGAAAAGATGTTGATCGGCTGATCGGTTAACCGGAAAAGGGAGGATGTGGTTCTTCGCCTTTTCCAATTAACCGGTTAACCGATTAACGGAGTTACCATGGAACCTGACATCATCCGTTCTCTGCTCGAGTCCGTCCGCGCGGGCGAAGTCTCAACCGACGAGGCCCTGTCCCGCCTGCGGCACCTGCCTTTCGAAAAGCTGGGGTTCGCCACGCTGGATCATCACCGCTCGCTGCGCTGCGGCTTTCCGGAGGTGGTGTTCTGCCCCTCCAAGAGCGTCGAGCAGGTGCGGACGATCTTCGGCCGCCTGGCCGCGGCGGGCGCAAGCGTGCTGGCCACGCGAGCCACCCCCGAGCAGGCGGCGGCCGTGCGCGAGGATTATCCCCAGGCCCTGTACGACCCGACCGCCCGAACGGTCGTCCTGCGGCGGCCGGATGCCCCGCCGGCGGTGGGTCACGTGGCCATCGTGGCCGCCGGCACGAGCGATCTGCCCGTGGCCGAGGAGGCCCGCGTCACCGCCGAAACGCTCGGCGCACGCGTGACGACCCATTACGACGTCGGCGTGGCCGGCCTGCACCGCCTGCTGGCGCACACGGCGGAGTTGGCCCAGGCCAACGCGGTCGTCGCCGTGGCCGGCATGGAAGGGGCCCTGGCCTCCGTGGTGGGGGGGCTGGTTGCCGCACCGGTCATCGCCGTGCCCACCAGCGTGGGCTACGGCGCCAGCTTCGGCGGCCTGGCCGCCCTGCTGACCATGCTCAATAGCTGCGCCAGTGGCGTCAGCGTGGTCAATATCGACAACGGCTTTGCGGGGGGGTATATCGCGGCGATGATCAACCGGCAGTCGTGCCCGGGGCAGGCTCGCCAGAAGAGAACGGCTGCACACAAAGAGCACAAAGAGCACAAAGATCACGAAGGGCACAAAGGAAGAAAAGGCAGGAGAGGGTAATACGGGCGACACCGAGCGGATGGTCGTACCGTTGAGGGAGGCCGGACTATGGTGCAAATGCCTGATGCTCCAAAGGAAGTCGAAGGGGGTCTAAGAAACACCGAAGCGCCGCCTGTCTTGAATTATGCCCCGGCAACCCCAGCCAAGAACCCGTGGGCGCCGTCGCTCCTGGCGATGCTGCTGATTATGGTTGCCTCGCTGGACGTCTGCGGTTGCGGCCATATGAGCTTGATCGGTTTGCCGTTTTCAACGGCGGCCGCAACCGTGGCCTGCTACGGGTGGCTCAAGTCGCCCCTGCGATTTCCTTTGCGGGTGCTGCCTATCATCGTCTTCCGGGTGTGACAAATTCTTCTG
>PMYD01000161.1 GCA_003171335.1 Phycisphaerales bacterium | reverse complement strand
GAAGCCCCGGACGGGTGGGCATGCGCAATCGAGGGGACGGTCCCGCGCGGAAGACATGCCCACCCGCCGCTGCCCAGTAGCGCGGGCATCGGCGTGAGGGCATGCCACCTCATGCTACCTTTCTAGCGCACCAAAGGCGCTGGGCCGGCAATTCACCTTGACGAAAAGCCGTATCTCCCGTAGAATACAAATGTTGCAGATTTCTCAGCGCCTTGGAGGAGGTTAGCCGTGCTGCGTTACGCCCGGCCCCGATGCGTCGTTTCCCGCCTTCTCGCCGCCGCGGCGATTGTGGCCGCTCTGTCTTGCCGGCCGGCCGCCGCCGCGATCACGCTTTCGGAAGAGTTTGACGGCGGGTCCCTCAACGTGCCCCTCAGTCCGGTCACGGGCGCCACGGTCACGCTGGATCCGCGCAAGACCAGCCCCGGCACGTACGGGCCCAACTGGTGGTGGGCGCTGTACTTCCAGGCCGATGGCGTGCAGGGCGTCAAACCCGCCTTCAACATTCCCTCTCCCCTGGCCGGGTTGAAACCGGGGCACCGGCTGGTCTACAGCTACGACAACGCGAACTGGCAGTATTTCGACAACGGGTCCATCAGCGGCTCGGTTTACTACTTCTCCAACAACGCCGTCTTCACGCAAAACCGGGTGTACGTGGCCATCATGCTGCCCTACCCGGTGAGCAAGACGACCTCCTTCGTGGCCTCGGTCAAGAGTAGCCCTTACGTGTTCCCGACGGCCACGGGCGATGCGAACCTGGTGCTCGGCCACACCCTGGGCACGGCCGGCGGCGGCTACATCGACGACATGGGGCGCCCGGTCCCGTCGCTGCCGATCTATGGCTTTGAGGTCACCGACCGTTCCATCACCGGCGCCAAGACCAAGATCGTGCTGGAGTCGGGCAACCACTCCAGCGAGTCGCTGTCGCAGTACGTCCTGGAAGGCATCGTGAACTGGCTGATCGGCCCATCGCCTGAGGCCGCGGCCCTGCGCCGGATCGCCGATGTCTACGTCTACCCCTCCAGCGACCCCGAAGGCCGGTACTCGGGCTATTACGTCAGCTCGCCCTGTAACCCCAACGGCAATCACAATCGCGTGTGGTTTGACACGTCGCTGAACCCGGAGCTCACGATCCTCGAAAACTCGATGCGCACCGACACGGGCGGGGCCGTGACGTACTTCCTGGACATGCACGTGGACTGGAACGATTCCATGATGTACGCCACGGACGCCATGCTGGCGTCCCCCTTTTACCAGGCCCTGAAGCTGCGCGACCCGGCCTACTGCAGCTCCGACTACCCGATGAATCCGATGACGGAAGGCTACGCCCAGAGCTGGGCCCAGCTTCCCACCGCCCAGGGCGGCCTGGCCGCCGTGTACGCCAGCACGCCGGAGTTCGGGCAGATCTACAACAACACCGAGGACTTCCAGCACCAGCGCGGGGCCAATTTCGGCCTGGCCTTCTATGATGCCCTGGGGGCCCAGGGGCTGGCCCCCACTGCCAGCGCCGGCCCCGACGCCAAGGTGATGATGCCCAACGCACTGACGTTGGCCGGCTCGATCAGCGATGACGGCCTGCCCAACCCGCCGGGCGTGTGCACCGCCGCCTGGAGCGTGGTTTCCGGTCCCGGCGCGGTCACCTTTGCCCCCCCCACCGCCGCCACGACCAAGGCGACCTTCGCGGCGGCCGGCACATACGTGCTGCGGCTGACCGCAAACGATTCGGCTTTCGCGGCTACGTCCAATGTGACCGTGACGGTCCTGGGCGCCGGCGACTTCAACGGCGATGGCAAGGTCGACGGTGTGGACTTCCTGATCTGGCAGGCGAATTACCACGGGTAGAAGCCGGGTGCCGCGGTTGCGCCGTCTGCAACCACGCCAGAACGGAGCGATCGTGCTTCACGCCATGAGAATGATTCTGGCGATGTGCTCGGACAGGCGGCCGCCAAGCGCGCCCTCACCGTGGCGGCCGCCGGGCATCACAACCCGCTGATGATGGGCCCGCCCGTGACGGGCCTTTTCTGGGTGATGGCAATGGCATTACGCAAGGAGGAGACCATGTTCCGGTCTGCGACCCTCGTGGGCTTGTCCCTGGTGCTAACTTGGCTGCAGTATGCCCCGCCAACGGCCTGCGCGGCGGTCGTCTTGAGTCAGGACTTCGACAGCGGCTGCCTGGACGTGGCCCGCAGCAGCATCGACACGACCAATCCCTCGGCCCCGCAGATCGTCCTGGAACCCAGGAGAACCTGGAAGGGCACCAACGAGTGGTGGTGGATGTACTTCGGCGTCTCGGGCGTCCAGGGCACGACGCCGCAATTCCACCATGAGGCCTTGTACTGGATGAACACCCGCCAGCGCTACGTCTACAGCTACGACCAGGTGAACTGGGCCTTCCTGGACAACACCACGATCAGCGGGGGCCAACTCCATTTCTCTCTCAGCACGCCATTCACGCAGGACACGGTGTACATCGCCGTGGGCATTCCCTACCCGCTGAGCCGGACCGAAGCGTTCGTCGCCTCGGTCCGCTCCAGCCCGTTCATCCACCCGACGGCCAGCGCCGACGCGAACCTGGTGATCGGCCGGACACTCGGCACGGCGGCCGGCGGGTACCTCGACGACCTTGGCCGCTCTGTGCCAGCGCAAAATCTGTACGGCTTTTGCATTACCGACCCGAACACCGGCGGCCACAAGCTGAAGATCGCCATGCAGGCGGGCAATCACTCCGGGGAGACGACCACGTGTTACGCCCTGGAGGGCATGGTTAACTTCCTTATCGGCGATGACCCGCGGGCCGCGCAGCTTCGGCGGGCGGCCGAGTTCTACGTGTACCCGCAGGTCGACCCGGAGGGCCGGTACGTGGGTTTTTACCGCAGCACGCCCGCACAGCCGGACGTCAACCACAACCGCGCCTGGTGGGACCCCAACGGCCTGGTGGAGATCGAGATCGTCGAGGCCGCTGAGCGGGCCGACACCGGGATGGGCGTCGATTATTTCCTGGATTTCCACTCCGAGGTGCAACCGGACCAATCGGAGCTGGACGCCGAGACTGACATGTTCAACTCGGCCTACGCGGCAGCCCTGGCCAGGCGCGACCCGACCATCCTGGTCTTTGAGTACAACTGGGACCTCGGCTACGCCCAGACCTGGGCCAAGCAGCCTGAGGGCCTGTCGGCTCGATACTCCGGCACCGTCGAGTTCGGCTTCCTGGCCAACCAGCCCATCGAACGCTACTGGCAATACGGGCAGTCGTATGCCCTGGCGTTCTACGATGTGCTGGTGGACGCCAACAGCAACCGCGCCCCGACGGCCAGCGCCGGGCCGGACCAGTCGATCCGGCTGCCCGTCAGTTCCGTCGCCCTGGCCGGCACCCTCAGCGATGACGGCCTGCCCGTCGGGTCAACGCTTGCCTGCAACTGGAGCCAGGTTTCAGGCCCGCTGGGCGTCGTCTTCGCCGATGCCAACGCCTTGCGCACCACGGCCACGTTCCCGACGCTTGGCACGTACGTGCTGCGGCTGACGGCCAGCGACACGGCCCTGAGCGGTTCGGACGACTGCCAGGTGACGGTCCAGCCGCAAAGCACCCTGCTCATGGCCCTGCACCTGCCCTTCGACGAAGGCACGGGCACCACGGCGTATGACACCTCCAGCAACGGGCGCAACGGCACGCTAACCAATGGTCCAGCCTGGATCGCCGGCAAGGTCGGCAACGCCGTCCATTTTGACGAGGTCAATGACTACGTGTCCGTGCCGGGCTTTGCCCTCAACAACGAGTTCACCCTGGCCTTCTGGTTCGTCGACAAGAGCGTCGACGACCCCACGTTCCGTTACATGTTCAGTTGGGGAACCGTCGCCACCTTCAACAGCATCAACGTCTGGATCTACGAATCGAGCGGCGTGTCCTCGGCCTGGCTGAGAACCGACATCGAGGATCTTAACGGGCCGATGCGCGAGGACTACGACGACATCAAAGACGCCACTGTCGCCGACGGCCAGTGGCACCACTACTGCGCCACGGTAGCCAACGGCGCGGGCCTGACGGTCTACCTCGACGGCCAGCCCAGGGTCACCGATGCCACGGTCGGCGGTAGCTCGATCGCGCCAACGGGCAACATCACCATCGGCGGCCGAAACGACCTCAACAGCGACCGCTTCTTCGGCGGCAAGATCGACGATGTACGGATCTACAACCAGGCGCTGACCAGCTCGGATGTGCTGGCGATCTTTACGGGGCCGGTCAATGTGGCTCCCACGGCCAACGCCGGGCCGGATAGCACGGTGATGATGCCCAACGCCCTTTCGCTGGCAGGCTCGATCAGCGATGATGGCCGTCCTAACCCGCCAGGCACATGTACGGCCGCCTGGAGCAAGGTCTCCGGCCCCGGCACGGTCACCTTCGCGAACCCGGCTTCTGCCAGCACGACGGCCACTTTCTCGACGGCCGGCACGTATGTGCTCCAGTTGACAGCCAGCGATTCTGTGCTTGTGGGCACGAGCAACGTGACGGTGACTGCCCTGGGTCCCGGCGACTTCAACGGCGACGGTAGGGTCGATGGCGTGGACTTTCTGATATGGCAAAGCCATTACCCCAGGTCCAGCGGCGGCACGCCCGACGGCGGCGATGCCAACGGCGACGGCAAGGTCGATGGTGTGGACTTCCTGATCTGGCAGTCGCATTACCACGGGTAACCGTTGGCAAGAAGTCAACTGAACTTGACCCGCCTGTCCGCCAAAGCCGGCGCCTGCGACCGCTGCTCGGGCGGCGCAGCATGACGACGCCCTCGCAGATGATGACATCATGATTCGCGGCTTGTGGCGTCACCCATTTGTGGTATCCTGATCTTCGCTCTAGCACGCTTTGGGAGCGGCGGAGCTGACGATTGGGCAGGGCGAGTCTCGCTCACCCGTACCTTCCTGCCTCAGGCCGCACGGCCAAGTTCCCGGTAGATACATCTTTTGCCCAGCGGTCGTGCATGAAACGACGCTGGATCAAGAACGTGTTTTCACCGCGCGGCGGTGGAAAGTGTCTTGTGCATCGAGTGTGCCCAGGAGGGCATGAAAGGAGAGGCGGACGTGGGGAGATTGGCATTTCTGATGGTTCTGGCGCTGGCGGCGGGGGCGGCCTCGGCCGACATTATCCAATGGGACTTTGCCCCGGCCGGCGAAGGAACGTTTGCGGTCAGCTCGTCGCAGTTGACGCAGACCGTTCCGGACGAATTCGTAATGGCAGCCGGCTGCAGCCAGTACGGGTGTCCCGGGCTTGCCGCCGGAAATTTCGTTACCGACGGCACTGATCCGACCGTCTGGATCGCCCAGACGATCCAAAACGACACCACGTTCGACTGGACCGATTACCACATCACGATCGGCATGACCCAGGCGTTCACGATCACCGGCGTCATTGCACCGGATAACTGGACGTGGAACATCACAGCCCCGGCGGCGGGCACGGGCCCCGATGGCACGGCCGGCTATGTCGGCGATGTCGATTACAGCGTTGGGTCGGGCAGCCCCATTGTTCAGGGCGCTTCCGGCGATTTTGGTCTGATCGTTCACTTTAACGGCTCCATCGCTTACTGCACCGAGCAGATTCCGACGCCCGAGCCCGCCACGCTGGGCCTGCTGGCCCTGGCCGGTTCGGCGCTGCTGGCGAGGCGGCGCAGGTAGCCCATCGGCACATCCTTGGCGATCTCGCGGGCGGGCCTTCCGGGGTCCCGCCCGCTTCTGTGCGGTGTGCCGGGCATGGCCCG
>PMYD01000154.1 GCA_003171335.1 Phycisphaerales bacterium | reverse complement strand
AGACGGGTGAAATGTTACCTCCCGAATAATTGCGGCGTAGATGGTCGCGGCCGGGGTCTTGCCGCCGGTCTGCCACATGCCCGTCGCGAGCATACGCTCCACCATCTCCTTGGTGTTCAGCGGCGTTCCCACCTCGGCCAGTACTGCCGCCGCGGCGTCCAGACCGCTGGGTCGCTTGGCGCGAGGTTCGCCCGTGGCGCGTTTGGTTTTGCCCTTGGGCTCCGTCGGCCGCCTCCGTCGTGGTCGCGGCACCTGGGCCAACGTCGCTAACCGGGGCGGCCACCTGGGCCTCGTACTCGGCCTTGGTCATCACCCGCTTGGCGGGCGCCCCGTTGGCGGTTTCGGCCTCGTCGAGGGTCTTGGCCACCTGCCGCCTGGCCGGCCGGCTCACCAAGCTGCGGATGCGCTGGGCGCTCTTGATGCTGACGGCGCGGTTGGTCGCCACATTCACGCCGCGCCAGCCGCCGTGCGGGTTCTCGCCGGTGATGCGGACCTCTGCAATGTACGTCTGCCCAATCTGGATTTCGTCCTTCTTCATGGTGCTCTCCTTCTGTCTTTGCCCCAATGGGGCGGGTTAGAGACCGAGTTCCTTTGCCAGCCGGTCGCGCTGGTCTTCGCCGCCGAGCAGCGCCGTGATCTGCTCGGTAAACCAGCGGACCTGCCGGTCCACGTTGTCGTTGTTGGTGAAGCTGGAGCTGTTGAACTTGCACCGCCAGGCGATGGCGGCAACCGCGTGCGGGCTGAGTTGCTCGCGTACGGCATCGAGAAGGTCTTTGGCGTCCATTCGTCGCTGTCTTACGCGACACATGAGGGCGTCGGGTTCGCCCCCCGCCAAGGCAATTCCGCTGAAAAGTGGCAAGAATCTGCGTCGCGTATGCTTTGAGGAGATAAAGACTTATGACAACTGACGAGGAAAACCCGCAGAATCCAGATGAAGGTGCCCAGCAGAATCTGCCCCAAGCTGCCGGATCCGTTCCGGCGGAGCGCGGGCCCGACGGGAAGTTCTTGCCCGGCAATCATGCCGCAGGGGAGCATCTCTTTAAGCCCGGCCAATCCGGTAACCCCAACGGCAGGCCCTCCACCAAGAAGTTCACAGACAAGATCCGCCAGGCGTTGGAGAAGAATGATGGCGAGATGCTGAGGGCCATGGTCAACGTGGCCTGCCAGCGCGCACTGAAGGGAGACTTCCGCTACTTCAAAGAAATCATCGACCGCATGGATGGCAAGCTCACCGACCACGTAGCCATAGAGACAGAGCAGCATCTTCGCGAATTCACAGAACACGAACGGCGCGAGGCGGAAAGGCTGACAGACATTCTGATACACTTGCCGCCAGACTGGTCATCAGAAAACGAAGGAGCGATGGACCAGCTACAGGCAGTCCTACAGCCTCCTCGTTTTCCGAAGTAACCAGCAGTTGGTCGGTGGTCACAAACTCGGCAATCCCGCTACCGCTGCGGCTGCTTGATCGGCAAAGACGTGGGAGTACCTGGACAGCGTCATGTTGATGTCGCTATGCCTCAGGAGCGTCTGGGCGACCTTGGGGTGCGTGCCGGCGGCCGCCAGGAGACTGCCGCACGAGTGCCTGAGGCTGTGGAAGTCGGCGTATTTGCCGGCCGCGTCCTTGTATGGCAGCCCAGCCGCTGCCAGATCCACCCGCATCATCCGCGCCAGGCGTCCAGTCGGTACGGAGAACAGCTTGTCTCCTGCGGGCAAGGCCTGGATGAACTCGCCCAGCACGACGGCGGTATCGGGCCGCAGGGGAAGCACGTCCTGGCGTCGGCGCTTGCTATGTGCAGCGGCTACCGCCACCGTGGGCGATTGACTGCATAGGTCGAAGCTCGCGGCGGTCAGGCTGGCCAGCTCGCTGGCCCGCAGGCCCGTCTCCACCGCCAAACGGTACAGCAACGCACGCGCATGGCCTGACATACCCAGCACCTCAGGGCCTTGGCGTGCCGCCTGGAGCAGTCGCCGCAGTTCCTCTACCGACAGCGCCCGCCGCGCGTGGCGTGGGTCAACGCGTACGTTGGGGCCTTCAAGGTGCTCAACAGGCGAGCGCGTGGCCCGGCCTTCGTTGACCATCCATGTGCAAAACGTCTTCAGCGCGACCAGGTAGGCATTGAACGTCGCGGCCCCGACGTGCTTCTTGCCAGCCTGCATGCCGCTCAAGAAGGCCATGACCTTGCTGGGGTCGATGTCATTCCAGGACCGAAATCCGCAGCCGTCGAATATGCGGCACACCCTGGCCGTCACGACGCGGACGTAGAGCGCGGTAGCGCCCTTGGCGGTCAGCGATTGACGCCGGCCTTGGACGGAATGCACCACTGCTTGCTCAGCCAAGGCTTGAGTTCGTTTTTTTAAGGACCGCTCGCACGGTCTCATGCGACAGATGATCGACCTGTTCCAAGGCGACCATTCGATCCGCCAGCAACCGCAAGGTCCAACGGCGGCGGCCCTCGGGAGCCTGACTGCAAGCCAATGCGATCAGATGCGCCTCGCCGTCGCCGTCCAGCTTACGACAGTACTCACGCCGAGGCTTGCGCCGCTCCAACGCCGCCTCAAGACCCCCTTCCACAAACTGCCTTCGCACCCGCTCGACCGTCGCCCGCCCAGCCTCAACTTCTTCGGCGATGGCCTCGTCGCTCAACGCCGGTCGGCCAGCGCTCACGTCGGCCTTCAGGAGGATCCGGGCATGCATCAACTTCCGCGCCGCCGCCTTGCCTCGCGAAAGCATCACCCGCAGCATCGGCCGTTCCTCTGGCGTCAATGTCACGATATACTTCTTCTTCATGGCAGGCCTCCTTGCCTGGGTTATGCTTATCCCATCGGCAAAGAGACCCGCAATTATTCATCACTTAACGGCTGACAGAGCACTAGCTCGGTGAGAGGGAATGTTGCTACAGGCAGCCATGATTGCAGGGCCCCAATAAGCTGAGCTTCTTTATTGACGGGTATCACGACTGCTCGCCGCGGGGCCACGCAACGAGGATTAGTGCAACGTATGACCTTGTCAGTACGCAGCGATTCCTCACATGCAAGGAGCACCTCTTCCTGGGTTCTGAATGCCATGCTCTCCAAGGTCAGATTCGCAGGAATCCTCATCGCCTGCTGGCATGTATCGCAGCAAAGCCGGAATGGCTCGATTACGTCTTCCACATATGTGTCCCCAGCCCGGATAATGGGCTGACTGTCTGCAATGCAGACGATTCAAAACGCTAGCAGCCCGTTGAAGAATA
>PMYD01000024.1 GCA_003171335.1 Phycisphaerales bacterium | reverse complement strand
GGCAGCCTTTCATGGGATTACGCCTGCGCCTTGGCCGGCCGCTGCTTCATCAGTTCCACGGCGGCCGCTAAAATCTCTTCCGGCTCGGCCATGCGGCCCTTGCCGACGGTGCGGCAGGCGAGCCAGCCTTCGCCGGGGCCGACGGTGTGGAGTCCCCGTTTCTTCAGCGTTTCCAGGTTCGCTGCCACGGCGGGGCTTTCCCACATCCGCGTGTTCATGGAGGGCGCCAGCAGGATGGGGCAGGCGCCGCCGGCCGTCATGGCCAGGGCGCTGACCAGCTCATCGGCGATGCCGGAGGCAATCTTGCCGATGATGTTGGCCGTCGCCGGGGCGATGATCATCAGGTCCGCCCGGTCCGTCAGGGCGATGTGCTGGGGATCGTACTGCTCCGTGCTGTCCCACAGGTCGGTAAAAACCCGACGGCCGGTGAGGCTTTGAAAGGTTAAGGGAGTGATGAACCGCTGGGCGCCGGCGCTCATGGCCGCCGACACGCCGGCTCCCGCCTGCACCAGCCGGCTGACCAGCGTGGCCACCTTGTAGCAGGCGATCCCGCCGGTCAGGCAGACGAGCACTTCGTAGTTTGCCAGTTTCTGCTCGCCCATGAAATCTCCCCATCACCCGGCCGCGTGGCACGGGCGTCTCGCCCGTGAGTCGCACGGCCATCGTGGCCGTGCTCCGGCCGTTTCTTGCTGCACGCCACGGGCGAACGCCCGTGGGACTCATGGGCGAGACGCCCATGCTACGTTCTCACGCAACTTCTTAGTCATCGTCCTCGTGCAAGCGGCGCGACCTGCCGCGCATCGGGAAGGTCTCGGTCTTCTCCGTGTCGATGGAGACCTTGTCCTGGAGGATTTCGTCGATGACCACTTCGATATTGGTCATGCCCGGCTTGCGTTCC
Organism: Phycisphaerales bacterium; assembly: GCA_003171335.1. GTDB lineage: Bacteria > Planctomycetota > Phycisphaerae > SM23-33 > FEN-1343 > FEN-1343. Next base: position 28,812 of record PMYD01000024.1, on the reverse strand, counting down.
ACCAGCGGGCGCGAGCCTTCGAGCAGTTCGACCAGCCGCTTCTGGATCAGGGCCGTCAGGCGGAACCGCCCGCCGATCTTGTTGACGATCGTCTCATGTTTGAGCGCTTCGATCATGCCGTTGTTTCTCCTCTTCGACGATCACCGCCACACGCTGGACGGCGGCGTCGAGATTGTCGTTGATCACCTGATAGCAATACGCGCCGCTTTCGCGGGCCAGGGTCAATTCCTGGTTCGCTTTGGCCAGCCGCTTTTCCAGGACCTCGGCCCCCTCGGTGGCCCGTCCCGCCAGCCGCCGCCGCAGTTCGGCCTGCGAGGGCGGCACAATCAGAATTCCCACGGCCGCCGGCCGCCTGGCGGCCACCTGGATGCCGCCTTGAACATCAATCGTCAGGAATACCGTCCGCCCGGCGGCCAATGCTGATTCTACCGCGTCGGCGGGCGTTCCGTAATAATTTCCGAACACCTCGGCCCATTCCAGCAGCTTGCCCTGCTCGATCATTCGCCGGAACGCCGGCACATCCACAAAATAATAATCGCGTCCATCCCGCTCATCGCCGCGCGGCGGCCGCGTGGTCGCCGAGATGCTCAGCATCGCATCCGTCTGAGCCGCCACGGCCTGGCTGATGGTGCTCTTGCCCACGCCGGATGGGCCGCTGATCACGAACAGCCGGCCAGGCTGGAGGCCCTTCGACGAGCTCAGGGCTGGCTTGCCCGGCGTAGCTTTAGCGAAGCCGGGAGGCTGGAGGGGCGAATTTGACCGCTCTTTTGGCAAATACGAACTCCAGCTTTCCGGCTCAGGCGTTGGCCCGATCTTCAAAAGGCCTTTCCAATAGAATCCCTATAGCCTCCCTGCTTCGCTAAAGCTACGCAGGGCAAGCCAGCCTATAGCCTTCTTCACTCCACGTTCTGCACCTGTTCCTTGATCCGGTCGATGCTGCTCTTGATCTCCACGATGGCCTGGCTGATTTCAACATCGTTGGCCTTGGCGCCGATGGTGCTGGCCTCGCGGTGCATCTCCTGGGAGATGAAATCCAGCTTCCGCCCGGCCTGGTCTTCCTGCTGGCAGGCGCGGGCGAACTGGTCCAGGTGGCTTTTCAGGCGGGCCACCTCCTCGCTGATGTCGCTGCGCTCGGCGAACAGGGCCACCTCGCGCATCAGGTCGGTCGCCCCCAGCGACAGCTCCGCCGAGCGCGTCAGTTCCTGCACCCGCGCCAGCAGCCGCTGCTGGTAGTTCTCGACCACGCGCTGCTTGCGGGCCTCGATTTTCTCCAGACTCTCGCGCACGGCGTGCGTGTGGGTGGCCAGGTCGGCCAGCAGGGCGGCGCCTTCGCGCCGGCGCATCTCGAGCAGGGCGTCGATCGCCTGCACAATGGCTGCCATCACGCAGGGCCGGTGGCGCTCGCACAGGTCCTCGCTGGTGGGCGGCTCGCACACGCCCGGCAGCGCTAAGAGCGCGCCGATATCCAGGCGGGCATCCTCGCCGACGGCAGCGCGGGCCTGCTCGATGTACCGCCGCAGGGCCGCCGTGTTTACGGTGTAGGCCGCCGCATCCTCGGCCATGCGCATGCGCAACGTCAGCGTGATCGTGCCGCGGCCCAGCCGGTCGCGCAGCAGCTTCTCCACGTCGATTTCGAGGCTGGACCACAGCTCCGGCAGGCGGCAGGAGGCCTTGAAATAGCGCCCGTTCACGCTGCGGATCTCGACGCCGTAGTCGATTGCATCGGCGCGGGCTTGTGCGGCCCCAAAGCCGGTCATCGAGCGCATGGTGTAGTGTCCTTTGAGGAGGGAGACGTTCGCTGGCCGCCGGTCGTGAAATCCCAAATTCCAAATCCCAAATTCCAAACAAGCGGTTCGACCGCCCTGAGCGGCTCACCGCCGAAGGGCACCAAATCCCAAAGCTCCAAATTCCAAACTGCGCGCGCGGATGCTCCGGCATGCGCCGGGGCTCCCGTCCAAGCGTTTGGAATTTGGTGCTTGGAATTTGTTTGGGATTTGGAATTTGGAATTTGGGATTTCATCCTAAGCGTGGCGCTCCTATTGTGGGACCGGCAGTGTCGCCGGCGCCGCCATCGGCGCCGGGGGCACCGCCACCGCGGCCTCGTCGGCCGGCATCGAGCCCGTCGCCGGTGCACTGGCGGTCGTGGGCTCGGGCTGCGGGACCGCCGGCATGGCCGGCGCGGCCTGCTGGTTGGCAACCATCCCGGCCGGGCGGTAGCGCAGCACCGCCAGCGAGGCGAAGAGGATGAACAAGCCCATCAGCACCACGGTGACCCAGGTGAACATGTCGCCGGTTCGCGTGCCGAAGGCCGTGTGGCCGCCGGCCCCGCCGAAGGCGCCGGACAGGCCGCCGCCGCGACCCTTTTGGAGCAGGATCACGCCGATCAGGCAGATGCAAACCAGCACGAACAGCACAAACAGAATCGTTTCCATGTCGTTCTCGCTCTTGTCGGCCGCGACACGCGCCGCCGGTGGAAAGCCTACTTCATCCCGCCGGCCACGATGCCGGCAAATTCCTCAGCCTTGAGACTCGCCCCGCCGACCAGGGCGCCATCGATATCCGGACAGGCCAATAACTCTTTCGCATTGGAGGCCTTGACCGAGCCGCCGTACTGAATGCGGATCTGCTGGGCCAGCTCGTTGCCGTATAGCGCAGCCAGCAGGCTTCTAATCATCGCGTGCACTTCCTGCGCCTGTTGCGGCGTGGCCGTGCGGCCGGTGCCGATGGCCCAGACGGGCTCATAGGCAATGGTCACGCGGGCCATCTCCGCCTTGCCTACGCCCTCTGTGCCGCGTTTCACCTGGCGGCTGACCACCTCCAGCGTGGTGCCCGCATCGCGCTCGGCCAGTAGCTCGCCTACGGCCAAAATCACGTCCAGGCCGTCCGACAGCGCCTTGAGCACCTTGCGGTTGATCAGCTCGTCCATCTCGCCGATCACGTGCCGCCGCTCGCTGTGGCCGAGGATGACGTATCGGCAGCCCACATCCTTGAGCATGGCCGCCGAGATTTCGCCGGTGAAGGCGCCGTTGTTTTCGTAAAAGCAGTTTTGCGCGCCCACGGCGATTCGCGAGCCGGCTACCGCCGCCGCCACCTGCGCCAGGTACACGAACGGCGGGCACACGGCGATATCCATCTCCTGGACCTTGCCGAGTTTCTCCACCACCGCTTTGGCCAGCTTGACGGCCTCGGCGGCGTTGGTGTTCATCTTCCAGTTGCCGGCGATAAACAATCGTCGTGGCATGGGTACTCCTTACATTCCTCTGCTGCCTGGCTCAAAGCGGCTTGACCATCGATCGTCCCAGCGCCGCCGCCACGGCCGCCACCTGCTTCGACAACTCCACAAACATGTCCGGCAGCAGCGCCTGCGGCCCATCGCACATGGCCTCTTCGGGGCAATGATGCACCTCGACCATGACGCCATCGGCCCCGGCGGCCACGCCGGCCAGCGCCAAGGGCAGCACGAACTGCCGGTGCCCCGAGGCGTGCGAGGGATCGACGAAAACCGGCAGGTGCGTGTTCTGCTTGAGCACCGGCACGGCGGAGACGTCGAAGGTGAAACGCAGCTCCGTCTCAAACGTTTTGATGCCGCGCTCGCACAGCACCACCTGCTGGTTGCCCTGGCTGAGGATGTATTCCGCGCTCATCAGGTACTCGCGCACCGTGGTGGCAAAGCCGCGCTTCAGAAAGACCGGCTTACGCGTCTTGCCCACTTCCGACAGCAGGTGGAAGTTCTGCACGTTTCTGGCGCCAATCTGCAGCATGTCGGCATAGCGTTCGACGATGGGCACCTCGCTCACCGCGAGCACCTCGGTGACCACGGGCAGCTTGAACTCATCGCCCACCTCGCGCAGCAGCTTGAGCCCATCCTCGCCCAGGCCCTGAAAACTGTACGGGCTGGTGCGCGGCTTGAACGCGCCGCCGCGCAGCACCGCCGCGCCGGCCGCACGAACCTGGCCGGCCACCGTGCGCAGGAACTGGCGGCTCTCGATGGCGCAGGGCCCGGCGATCAGGGCCACCGGCCCGCCGCCCAGCTTCACGCCGCCCACATCCACCACCGAATCGCCCCGGTGGAATTCGCGGCTGGCCAGCTTGAACGGCTTCATGATCGGCACGACCTGCTCGACGCCGTCGATGGCCTCCAGGATGCTCTGGTGCTCCGGCCGCTTGTCGCCGATGGCGCCGATGACCGTGCGGTACTCGCCCTTGCTCAAATGCACCGCCAGGCCCAGGGATTTGATCCGCTCGATCACGTGATCGATCTGCGCGCTAGAAGCACCTTGTTCCATTACTACGATCATGAACGTTCGCCTCTAACGGATTGCGAATTGCGAATTGCAAATTGCAAATTATGGGAAAAAGAGGTCCACGCGCGCGCGGATGCGGCTCCGGCCGTATCCGGCCGTTCTTCAATTTGCAATTTGCAATTTGCAATTTGCAATCGCATCAGACGGTTTCCTTCGCCTTCGGAAAACTGCCGAGCACGGTAAATGCCAAACAGTGCTCCTTCGCCTCGCCCATGGCGGCGACGAAATTGGCATCCTGGCAGTGGCCTTCGCAGTCGACGAAGAACGTGTATTCCCACTTGGCGCCTTTGGAGGGCCGGGTATCGATATTGGTCATGTTGATGCCGTACTTCTGGAGCACCTGCAGCACTTCCACCAGCGCGCCGGGCTTGTGGGCGGTGTTGAACATGATGGCCGTCTTGTCCTGCCCGGTGGGGCGGGTGGGCTTCTCGCCGATGACGAAAAACCGCGTGGTGTTGCCCGGGTTGTCCTCGATGTTGGCGAAAACCACCTTGAGGCCGTATAGCTCCGCCGCCAATGTCGAGCCGATCGCCGCCAAGCCGTGCTGTTTGGCGGCCATGTCGGCCGCCTTGGAGCTGGAGGCCACGGGAATCAGGTCCACCTTGTGGAACTGGCTCGACAGCCAGTTGCGGCACTGGGGGAAGACCTCCGGCTTGGAGGCGATCATGGTGATCTCATCCGGGGCGCAATTCGCCAGCAGGTTGTGATGCACCTCGACCATCACCTCGGCCACGACGAACACGTCGGCGCCGGTGAAGGCATCCAGCGTGTCCACCACGCCGCCGCCGATGCTGTTCTCGATGGGCACCATGCCCAGGTCCACATGGCCGCGGCGAACCTCATCGAAGACCGCGCGGATATCCGTCACCGGCAGGTATTCCACCGAGGCGCCGAACTTCCGCATCGCCGCCAGGTGGCTGAAACTGCCTTCAGGCCCGAGGTACGCCACCCGCAGCGGCTTTTCCAGGGCAAAGGAGCCGCTCATCATCTCGCGCCAGATAGCCGCCAGGGTCTTGTCCGGCAGCGGCCCGGGGTTCATCTGGCGGATGCGGGAAAGCACCTCATGCTCGCGGTCGGGGGCGTACACGGCGGCGCCGCTTTGCTGCTTGGCCTTGCCCACGCGCACGACCACCTCGGCCCGCCGGTTGAGCAGCTCGATGAGCTGCTCGTCGATGCGGTCGATTTCGGCCCGAAGGCCTTTCAATTCATCAATTTGCGGTGTCGGTTCCGACATAGCTTCGCCGCCCCAGCGGGCGCATAACCTCCCCGGCTGGGACAAGAGAGTCACTTGTACCTGTAGGGCTGCGGCAGGTCAAGACAGAACTTGCGCCAACAGGGGCGAAACTTTCGCCCCTGGCGGCATGGCGGACCAACTGAGGAAATTCCTCAGTCGACTCCGACGTTGTCGCAGTCCCTACCGTTTGATTCCTGAGCCCTGAAAGGGCGCCGTATTAAAGCCCAGGGCAGAGCGAAGCGCCGCCCTGGGGGGAGAAGCTCCCCAGCATCAAAGCCCTGAAAGGGCGAAATACTCACCGTTATGGGCGTGAACCTCGAAGTATTGCGCCCCTTCAGGGCTCAGCGAGAGGGTGCTCTTCTTCTCCCAGGGCGTTGCCCTGGGCTTTATAATCTCGCCCTTTCAGGGCTGAAGATCCAAAGCTTCCAGGCTCCGGCATTGTCGAAGCCGGTTCGATCTCAGGTAAGTGTTACACTCTTCAGCATTAGCATGAAGAGTGTAACACTTAAGAAGGCGACATCTCGGCAGGAATGGTTTAAGTGTATGTGATATGCCATACACTTATGGTGGCAGGTGGTCAACTTGACCACCTGCTCCCGACCGGCCTCTCTACTTTAAACCGTTTAAAGTACGGTCGGTTTCTGTTTGGGGGCAAAGCGCCGCTACGCCGTTGTTGAATCCAATTCGCATTTCCTACCCTTTGCCCTTCGGCCGTGGTTATACTTGTAGCTTTGCCGTATGCCTCTCGGGACAGCATTACATAGCGGAAGCCGCATGAGCGAACGTGCCACGCCTGGCCGGACGGCCGAGGCGAAGGAAATCATCATTCTGGGGGCCAAGGAGCACAACCTCCAGAACATCGATATCCGCATCCCGCGCGACAAGCTGGTCATCATCACCGGCCTGTCGGGCAGCGGGAAAAGCTCGCTCGCCTTCGACACGATCTACGCCGAGGGCCAGCGCAAATACGTCGAGAGTCTCTCGGCGTACGCCCGGCAATTCCTGGCGCAGCTCCAGAAGCCCGATGTGGAGCATATCGAGGGGTTGCCGCCCACCATCGCCATCGCTCAGCGCGGCGGCGGCTCCAACCCGCGTTCCACCGTGGCCACGACCACGGAAATCTACGACTACCTGCGCCTGCTCTTCGCCCGCATCGGCCGGCCGCACTGCTGGGTCTGCGGGCGGCCGATCTCCAGCCAGACCGTCACCAGCATGGTGGATAACGTGCTCAAGCTGCCCGAGGGCACGCGCTTCATGATCCTGGCGCCGCTGATCCGCGGCCAGAAGGGCCAGCACGAGGACATCTTCCGCCAGGTGCAGCGCGAGGGCTTTGTGCGCGTGCGCGTGGATGGCGAGATCCACGACATCAAGTCGGTGCCCGAGCTGAACAAGAACACCAAGCACACTATCGAGGTCGTGGTGGACCGGCTGATCCTGCGCGAGGCCGTGCGGCCGCGGCTGAACGATTCGCTGGAGGCGGCGCTGCGGCTGTCGGATGGGCTGGCGATTATCTGCCACGAGGACACCGCCGCCAGCTCGCCCGTGTGGCGCGATTCGATCTACAGCGCCACGTACGCCTGCCCGGAGCATCCGCAGGTGAACCTGCCGGAACTGGCGCCGCGCATGTTCAGCTTCAACAGCCCGTATGGCGCCTGTGAGGCGTGCGATGGCCTGGGCACCATCCTGGAGTTCGACCCGGAGCTGATCATCCCCGACAAGACGCTCTCGCTCTCGCAGGGCGCCATCGACGCCTGGCGCCACGGCGGCCGGCGGATGAACATCTTCTACAACCGCCAGGTGCGGCTCTTTTGCCGCGAGACCGGCATCTCGCCGGACATGCCCTTCAAGGACCTGCCCGCCGCCGCCGTGAAAAAGCTGCTGTACGGCAATGGCCGCTTTGAAGGCGTCATTCCCAACCTCACCCGGCGCTGGAAGAACACCGACAGCGAATGGGTGAAGGAGCACCTGCACGCCTTCCTCAGCGAGCAGCCGTGCACGACCTGCCACGGCGCCCGCCTCAAGGCGGCCAGCCTGGCCGTGCGCATCGGCCGCCTGAACATCCACGATGTCGTGCGCATGAGCATCGACGCCGCCCTGGTCACGTTCAGCAACCTGGAACTGAACACCGAAGAGGCGGCCATCGCCGAGCAGATCCTGCGCGAGATTCACCACCGCCTGCACTTCATGGCCGATGTGGGCATCGGCTACATCACGCTGGACCGCACGTCGGCCACGCTTTCGGGGGGCGAGATGCAGCGCATCCGCCTGGCCACGCAGGTGGGCAGCGGCCTGGTGGGCGTGTGCTACGTGCTGGATGAGCCGACCATCGGCCTGCACCAGCGCGACAACGCCCGGCTCATCCGCACGCTGCAGCGGCTGCGCGACCTGGGCAACACCGTGGTGGTCGTCGAGCACGACGAGGAAACCATCCGCTCGGCCGACCACATCATCGACATGGGCCCGGCGGCCGGCCGGCACGGCGGACGCGTCGTGGCGCAGGGCACGATCGAAGACATCTGCCGGTCGGAGGAGTCCATCACCGGCAAGTACCTGTGCGGCCGGCTGGTCATCGAGACCCCGCAGCAGCGGCGCAGGGTGAGCCCGCGGACGGCGGTGGAGGTGAAGGGCGCGCGCGAGCACAACCTCAAGAATATCGATGTGCGATTCCCGCTCGGGGGCATCGTGTGCATCACCGGCGTCTCGGGCAGCGGCAAGAGCACGCTGGTGAACCAGATCCTGCTGCGCGGTTTGAAGCGCCGGCTCACCGGCAGCCGCGAAAAGCCCGGCCTGCACTCCAAGCTGCTGGGCGTGGGCAAGATCGACAAGGTGATCGAGATCGACCAATCGCCCATCGGCCGCACGCCGCGCTCCAACCCGGCCACGTACACCGGCGTGTTCGACCTGATCCGCCAGCTTTACGCCAAGACGCGCGAGGCGAAGATCCGCGGCTATAAATCGGGACGCTTCAGCTTCAACGTCAAGGGCGGCCGCTGCGAGGCCTGCCAGGGCCAGGGCACCAAGAAAATCGAGATGCACTTCCTGCCCGATGTGTACGTCACCTGCCAGGAGTGCAAGGGCGCGCGCTACAACCGCGAGACGTTGGAGATCCGCTACCGCGGCAAGAACATCGCCGATGTGCTGTCGATGAAGGTGGAAGATGCGCTGAGCTTCTTCGAGAACTTCCCCAAGATCCGCCAGCTCCTGCGGGCCTTAGCCGATGTGGGGCTGATGTACGTCGAGCTGGGCCAAAGCTCGACCACGCTGTCCGGCGGCGAGGCCCAGCGCGTCAAGCTGGCCTCCGAGCTGGGTAAGAGCGCCACCGGCCACACGATGTACGTGCTGGATGAGCCGACCACCGGCCTGCATTTCGCCGATATCCACAACCTGCTCAACGTGCTCAACCGCCTGGCGGACATGGGCAACACGATCATCGTCATCGAGCACAACCTGGATGTCATCAAATCCGCCGACTGGATCATCGACCTCGGGCCCGAAGGTGGCGAGCGCGGCGGCGAAGTCATTGCGGAAGGCCGGCCCGAGGAGATCGTTTCCTGCGAGCGCTCGTACACGGGCCAGTACTTGCGGGCTCACATCAACGGCGCGTAGGTGGCACAGGCTTTATGGTCATCAACAAATCAGATAGACGCCATCATGCCGCAGCCCACCTCCGCCAAGGTGGCAGGAGCTCCGAAGGAGCGGCAGACCTTAGCCGGGGGCGTCAGCCCCCGGAATCGGGACGATTCTCTGCCAAGCCCCAGCGGGGCGACAGATCGCCCCGGCGCGCCCGCACCGCCTGTCGCCCCGCTGGGGCTCGGGATTCACGGCGTGCCCTTTTCCGGGGGCTCACGCCCCCGGCTATGCCCTTTCGCTCCTTCGGAGCTTGAATGGCTTGGATTAGGAATGCACCCATGCAGTTTTGTCCATTCAAATTGTTGATGACCATCAGCCTGTGGCCCGACAGGCAAAGTCCTGTCCAAAAAAGCCACCATGCTCGCCTCTGGGGCGAAACTTTGGCTCCTTCCGGGCTTGCAGCGCGCTCTGGCGAAGTGTTTGGGGTGTCTCAGGAGCGAAACTTTCGCTCCTGTGGATAGCGTGTGGAAAAGAGGGGGAAAGGTCTTCTCGACACTTGTTGTTATCCCTGTATCCGTCGTTGGTTATGGCAGCTCCGCTTTGGGTGCGTCATTCCAGGCCGATAGAGCATTCAAAAATGCCGGTTTCGATGCTGAAGAAGACTTGACAATGACGAAAAAGTGGAATACTATTCGGTAGTGGTCAGGCGAGCGGTTGAATCATAACCCGCTATCATAAATATGGCTGTATTACCCGCCTGCTTGGCCCTGCCAAATGCAGCCAGGTGGCACAGGCTTTTAGCCTGTGAGGCTTTGTGAAGAACCCCGCCGGCTGCCCTACGACGTGCTCTGGGTGCAAGTTGTGCAAGACACAGGCTAAAAGCCTGTGCCACCATGGAGCCGACACAGGCCCAAAGCCTGTGCCACTTTGGCCCGACAAGAGCGGCCGGTCCGCGTGGACCGGCGTTTGGTCCATCCCGAGGAGCAAGGCGCGCCCCACGATGTAACCGGATTGATCCCTATAACATCCATACGGTTTCGCCAAGGCGCGGCGTGCACATTCGGGAGCATTTACAAGGAGGTCGCCCATGAAGCGATCAAGAGGCTTTACCCTGATCGAGCTGTTGGTGGTAGTCGCCATCATCGCGCTGCTGGTGTCGATCCTGCTGCCCAGCCTCGGTCGCGCGCGTGAACTCGCGCGGCAGTCGATTTGCATGTCGAACCTGAGAAGCCTTGGCAACGCCATCGCGATGTACAAGAACAACAACAAGATGCAGTACCCGATGTACAGCAACGGCGTATTGCCTCCTTCCATGCCGACCTTGATGCAGCCCGTGGCCGCCTACGCGCAGACCACGGCCAACCCCGGCCCGTATCGCACCGATGTCAACACCCCGTTCGAGATCCTGGCCGGCGCCCAGGGGACGGGCCAGGTGCCCAATTCCTGGAAGTGGTGGGGGTATTCGCCCCTGTCGCATTACTTCCTGCTGGTTTCCAGCCACTTCACTTCCGAGGCGCTGTTCGTCTGCCCGTCCGCCTCGGGTGATGGCCCGGTGACCAACCGAAATGACCCGAACGACCTCACCAGCCCCCGCACCTATGGCTTTGCCAGGCGCACCAACGTGAGCTATGGCGTTCAGCTTCCGACCAAACTGATCACCACCACAGATGGTCAGACCTCGGTTCCCGGCATGAGCGGCCCGGCAGGGGCGGTCACCAATGGCAATGCCGCTTACCTCACGGATGCGACGGATGATGGCGTGGTCATCATGGCCGACCGCGGCCAGCGCCATGACAATGCCGGCATCGCCGCAGCCAACATGACCGATCCGTTGAACCTCGATCCTGAGACGGGTACTGCTCGCTGGTACCTGACCTACAAGAGCATCAACCACAGCCGCGAGGGTGAAAGCGCCCTGACCGCCGGCGTCTCGTGCAAGTTTGTCAAGGATGACAACAACAAGGGCGGCGCCGACAAGAACGAGCTGTATCGCCGCGACCTGATGCCCACGGGCGCCCAGTACAACGGCCGCCTGATGACCGGCGCCGAGAAAGCAAACCAGCCCAACGCCCAGAACAACGACCCCTGGAGTTCGGCCTACAACAAGAAGGACAGCATCATCGTCTGGGCCGAGCCGTGCAATGACTGCATGTAAGACCTTGTAGCCACGTTTTTCGCGGGGCGGCCTGTGGCGCAGGCCGCCCCGTTTGTTTGTTCGCGGCGGTATAATGATCTTCGGTTGGCATGAGGAAGGCCGCCCCCGACAGGGGGAGGAAAGTCCGAGCACCTCCAGGCCACGGTGGTGGATAACGTCCACCTGCCCGGCGGCTTGACCGCCGGGTACGGGAAAGTGCCACAGAAAATACACCGCCCGGCGCCCTTTGGGGCGCCAGGTAAGGGTGAAAAGGTGCGGTAAGAGCGCACCGCGGCCGGCGTGAGCCGGCTGGCAGGGCAAACCCCACCGGGTGCAAGGCCAAGCAGCGGTTTACGGTATGGCCTGGACCCATACCGCGGGTAGGCCGCTTTCCCCGTTTTGGGGAAGAGCCGCCCGGCAACGGGCGGTCCAGATAAATGGCCTTCGCCTTCGCGGCCGCACGCCCCGGCGCCGCGCGGGCACAGAACTCGGCTTATATCATGCCGACCGGGGCTTTTTTTATGCGCGAGAGGCGCGCCTCGGTGCCACGGCTGCGTTGTTTGCAGCCGTGCGCCGCAAGCCAGCGACAAAAGGCAACGTCGCCATGGAAACAGGCAATAGTCGCCGCCAGGTCAATCGAAGCCGCCGCCGGTCCCACCGAACCTCTCCTCTTCGCCCTGCCCCATCGCACGGCTGCAAACAACGCAGCCGTGGCACCGACATGTTGGGTCTGTGGCTGGTAAACCGGGCGCCTCGTTTTGCCGAGTCAGGCGGCCGGGCGTCAGAATGGGCAGTAAATGCGCACGGCGCACAGGACCCAGAGCACGCAAAAGGCCAGGGCCAGGGCGATGCCCACCAGGAGCAAGGAGGCGGCCTCCTGGCTGTACGGGGCCGATGCTTTTGGCGGCGCCCCGCCGGCCAGGGGCGGCTCGTTGGCGTTGGCGGCCATGAAGCGCCTCTCATTTTGTCGTGGCACGGGCGTCTCGCCCGTGAGTCTCACGGCCATCTTGGCCGTGAATCCGGCCGTTTCTTGCGCCGCCACGGGCGAGATGTCCGTGGGACTCATGGGCAGGATGCCCATGCCACGTTTCTCCGTGCGCCAACCGCGTCTACAGCATGCGAATGAAGAAATTCGGCAAAATGACCGGATCCACCGAGGTCTGGGTGAACGTCTTGAGCGGTCCACCCGCTTCGCTCACGACTACCACGCCCACGCGCTGTCGCACGAAGATGCCTTCCTCGTGCAGCACGTTGGGCAGCATGTTGGTCTTCATGGCCCCGCCGCCGGCGGAGTTGTTCGGGTTGACGCCGATGATCTTGGCCATGACCACCGTCCCAGCGCCGATCACGCTGTTGCCAAAGCCCACGCCGTGCTGGGCCGCCGCGCCCGTGACTACGATGGAATTGATTTTCGCCGTTGAGCCCGGCGCTACCGTCTCGTGATAGCGGCTGGAGCCGGCCACGACCGCCGAGCCTTGCATGGCGCCGGCCTGAACCGTGCCGATGTCGCTGGCGGAAAAGATGGCCAGGTTCTGCATGCTGCCCGTGACGATGACCTGCCGGATGCCCCCATGCTCGGTAATGATGCTGCCCGAGGCATTGCCCAGCACGCGCACCTGGGTGATGGCCGTGGAGAAGCCCTGGGTATCGTGGGCCAGCAGGCTGGCGTCGAATTTGGCCGGCACGGTGGTCTGATTACTCCGGCCGATGACGTTGACCATCTGTATCGTGTCGGCCTTGATGGCGGCGCCCCCGGTGAGCTGGGCGGCATCGAGCCGGATCAGGTTGCGGGGCACGGACAGCGTGCCGCCGGTCATCGTGTCCAGGGAGATGAATTGCACCGAGCCGGTGTGCACGGAGAAATCGCCGGCCAGGTCCACATTGGGCGCGAGAAAATCGCCCAGGCCGCCGACGACGGCGACATCGCGCACGCGCAGCAGTTCGTTGCCCTGCGGCCGAATGGAGATGATGGTGGCGCTGGTCGAGCCGGTGACGGCGATGTGGAAATCGCTGCTGACGGTGGCCGTGCCCGGGCCGGTCAACGAGAACGTCACCGGGTGGCCGGTGGCCGGGTTGGTCAGCGTCAGCATCGTGGAGCCTTGGCGGCCGGGCACCGCGCCGAAGGACCGCTGGAGGTTCACGTTCGTGGCCGCGGTGTCGACATTGTTGCTGGTGTTCGACTCCGGATCCATGCGGATGGCCGTGACCTGGCCGATCACCCACTTGGTTCCACTGGACATGTCCGCGATGGTGACGGGCACCATGACCGTCACCTGCTTTCCGGGGGCCAGCGAGACGGCCAACTGCCGGCTGCCGATCAGCGTGCCGTCCGTCGAGAGCGAGTGATGGGGGGACAGGAAGGCACTCACCTTGACCGTGCCGATGGCCGCCGCGGCGCCGTCGTTGGCGACCACGACGGCCACGGCGCCGCGATCGCCGGGGACCGGCGATTTGGGAAAGGTCATGCCCGTTTCCAGCACGTTGACCGCGAGGTCCGGGCTGGCGGCAGTTGACAGCAACAGCCGCGGCTCCAGGGTTTGCAGCTCGAGGTTGGCCCCCGGGCTGCCACGACGTTGTCCTTTGCTTCTAGACATGTGCAGACTCTCCAGACTGGGGCGGCGCCTGTCCGACCCGCGGTCGGAAACAGGGACGACGCCGGGTTCGCTAAAACTCGGTGTAACCACGCGGAATTCGTTGTGCGGTGCTCTCGAATCGTTCTCCTGCTCAGCCCCCCGGCCGGTCTCCTGATCGTTTCATACGCTTGCCTTCACGCCCGGGCCCTGAGGTGGCACAGGCTTTCAGCCTGTGTCGCTCACAGGTGGACCACAGGCTGAAAGCCTGTGCCACCCGGAATCAGGCGGACGAAAAAGTCCGGTGCGAATACCGGCGTATCCGACAGCGTGCGGACCACCACCGCTCTGGCCCCCGGCAGATTGGCCTCGACCACGCCCACGCTTGCCGTGACGAACACGCCGAAGTCGTTGGGGATAGCCGGCGTGAAGTCCACACCCTTCGGCGGCGTGCTGGCGGCATTGTTCGGCGAAACGTTCGCCAGCCGCGCCCGGTCCACCACCGCCGCCCCGAGCACCGTGTTGGCGAAGGAAACGCCGGTGGTATTGACCTGGCCGGTCACGCAGGCCAGGTGGAGATGCGCCATGGTGCTGGCGGCCAGGCCGGTGTGGTCGGCGTTGCTGCCGGCCAGGATGGCCGAGTTCACCATGGCCCCGGCATAGACCGCGCAAACATCGCCGGCGGCGAAGATGCCGAAGTTCTGCATCCAGCCGTTGATGAGCGCCGTGCCCAGGGCGCCGGATTGAACGCTGATCGAGCCGTTGGTCGCATCGCCTGCGATATACGCCAGGCCCACGCCCACGCGCCGCTGGGCGAAATTGTTGGCCGTCAGGCTGTCGGAGAAATTGCCCGCCAGCGGCGAGCTTCCGCGCCGGCCGGTCACCTCCAGCGCGCTGATCGTATCGACCGTGATGGCCCCGCCGGTGATTTGCGCGGCTTCGAGCAGGCCCACGGCGCCGAAGATGTCGACGCGGGGGCCGCTGATCGTGTCCAGCAGGATCAGCCCGGCCGGCCCGGCGGTGACGGAAAGGCTGCCGGTCAGCTCGGCCCGCGGGGCGATGAAGGCGCCAACCGCGCCGTTAAAGGTGACATTCCCCAGGTTGACCCGGTCTGCGTGGGTGGTCTGCACGAACAGGCTGGTGTTGCTGGCCGAGTTGTCGACCGTGACGTTCAGGCTGCTGTCCACCGTGGCCATGCCGGGGCCCGCCAGGCGGAAGGTCACCGGGTTGCCCGTGGCCGGGTTGGTCACCGTGAGCAGGACCCTGGCCCGCCGGCCGGGAATGGCGCCGCAGCTCCACTGGATGCACGTGGGCAGCGTGGCGACGGCCACATTATTGTCCAGCGAGGACTCGACCCCGCACTCCGGCCCCGGCACGATGCGGCAGATCATGAAATAGGAGCCGGCGGGAATTTCCCTTATGTGCATCGCCATCGGCACCGCGCACTGGCAGCCGGGCGAGAGACGGATGCGAACGGTGCGGCTGGCGACCAGGATGTCGCTGGCATCCAGCAGCGAGTCGGTCGACAGAAATACCTGCACCTGCACGCTGCCGGCCGCACGAAGATCGCCCAGGTTGCAGATATCCACCGGAATCTGCCCGCAGTCGCCGGGCACGGAGATGCTGGGTAGCGTGCAGGCGGTTTCATCCAGGTGTGCGGCCAGGTCGCACCGCGGTGCGGCGGTGGTCGTGGCGGCGCCGGCCAGCTTGAATTGCCCTTTCACGACCGCGCCCGTCCCGGCGGGATTGCTGGGGTGCGTGGCGCCGCTGGTTGCGCCGAACCAGTTGCTTTGCGGGGCGATGCGGTCGGTCGTCGCATCGCTCTCAAAGCTGCGGATGGCCGCACCGTTGGTGCGGTCAAAATCGTTATCGTGCACCCAGATCAAGCCCACCTTGGTGTCGGTGCCGGCCGCCGTCGCGGCGCTGCCGATCTCCAGGGCGGTGGTGTTCTGGCGGAACGTGTTGCCGGCGATGCAGAGCGAATCAATTTCCGCCGTGTCGCCCGTGGGAATGCACAGGCCCGTGCCGTTGGCAAAGAAGTAGTTGCCCTCGTTCGGCCGGCCGCAAATGACCATGGCGCAGGGTGGGCCTTGATCGATGTCGGCGATGGTGGCGCCGCAGAGCAGCGAGCGGAATTCGTTGCAGGTGAGGACCGCCGTGCCTTTGCAGCCGTGCAGGTCCAGCCCGGTGCAGTTCGTATTGGCATCGATGCCGCAGATGACGTTCTGGCAGAAGCTCAGGTCGGTCACATCGGTCACCCGCGCTGCGCAGACGGCGATGCTGTCAGTGGGGGAGTGCACGGGGACGTGCCAGGTGTTCTCGGCAATGATCACATCAGCCGCGTGCGTGATCTTGACGCCGACCACCTCGCCGCCGCTCGCACACGTGGGGCAAAACTCGTTCTCGCTGATGGTGATCTGCCGGCTGTTCTCCGCGCTGCTGCCGGGCATGGCAATGCCCGTGCGGCCGTAACGAAAGACATCGCTGAAGAAGGTCAGGTTATCGGCGTGGCCGTCCACGGCAATGGCGGCGTCGGCCGAACTGCTCGCGTCGAGCACGCAATGGCCGATCGTCACATTGTTTGCGCCATCCCGGATCTCCACCGGGCAGCCCGCGCTGGAGGAGCCCTCAACGATGGTCAGGCTGTCAAGGATCACCTGCGGGATGGGCGTGGTGATGATGCCCGTGTCGGAATGGTGAAAACCAATGGAAACAGCCGCCGCACCGCCGCTGGCGGCGGTCAGCGTGGTGCAGCCGGCGCCGCTGCCGACCAGCCGGATGGGCTTGTTAATGCGGAGGTTGTCGTGGTAGCTGCCCGGCTCGACGACGACGATGTCGCCATCGTGCGCCGCGCTGATGCCGCGGGAAATGGTGCTGAAGGCCTTGGCCAACGTCGTGCCATCACCGCTGCGGGCGAGGGAGTTGTCGACGAACCACGTCGTCGACAGCAGCAGCCGATCCTCCAGCATTTCCGCCAGCGGGCCTCTACCTCTCCTATGTCCCCCTTTGCGTACCGGCATCCTGTTTCTCCATGCCTGCGCGGGGCCCGGCAGCTTCCTGCGCGACCGCGCAGGCGGGTGCGTATATGAGCGTACGGAAAAACCCCTGAACGAATCGCTCCGTTGGCGACGGGCGGCCGCCGATGCGGCCTTCCGGGCCCCCGATACATCCATCATTCTAGAAGGCACCCGGGCCATTCCCAACGCGCGTAAGCTGGTGGCATGCCCTCAGGCCGAAGGCCGCTGCGGCGGCCTAGGCGGGTGGGCATGGGCCAGTGAGCAGGAGCGGCACGCGGTGGAAGACCAAAGCGCACCGCTGTAGAATGTCTTGATGGAGCGGGCCGGAAAAAGGGTACGGGCATGATTGACAGGCGCGGGCATGACCGGCTTCGACAGGCCTTGTGCGCCTGGGCAGCGGCTGTCATTATCCTGGCCGGGTGCAGCAAGAGTTCCAATGCGCCGCGCGAGGGTCGGCCTGCGGCGGCCGCCGCAGGCGCAGTCCAGAATGCATCCGGACAAAACACGGCGGGTGCCGGGGAGAAAACCATGGATTTGAAGTTGACCAGTTCAGCCTTCGAAAACGGCCAGCCCATTCCCATCAAGTACACCGGCGACGGCACCGATGTCTCCCCGCCGCTGAAGTGGACCGGCGTGCCTGCCGATGCCCAAGAATTGGCGCTGATCTGCGATGACCCCGACGCCCCGACCACCGAGCCGTGGGTGCATTGGGTGATCTACAAGATTTCACCCGACACCACGGGCCTTCCCGAAGGCGTGCCACAGCGCGAGAAGCTCGATCAGCCCGCCGGCGCCGTCCAGGGCGTCAATTCCTGGCCCTCCGACAACGTCGGCTATCGCGGCCCCAAGCCGCCCAGCGGCGAGCATCGCTATTACTTTCACCTGTACGCCCTGGATATGCCCGTCACGTTGCCGCCAAAGGTAAGCAAAGAGGTGCTCATGCGAGCCATGGCCGGGCGAATCATCGCCGAGGCCACGTTGATGGGGACGTACAAGCATCGGTAGGGGTCAGGGCCTCGGCCGGGTGCCGTCCAAAAGTCGTTTGAACCCCTCTCCCTTTTACGGGAGAGGGCCTGTCCGGCGTAGCTTCAGCGAAGCCGGATGGCCCGAAGGGCCGGGTGAGGGTTCCGCGAAAATGGGTGACATGTCGCATGCGCGACACCCTCACCGGGCCTGAAGGCCCACCTCTCCCGTCAAGGGAGAGGAGTTTAGAGGGAATCTGCAATTCCCCCTCCTTACCCCCGCGCATCCTCTTCCTTCTCCGGATCCACCGCGCCCACTTCCAGCAGCGCCGCCCGGGCGGCCAATTGCTCGGCCTGTTTCTTGTTGGAACCCCAGGCGCTGGGATACCGCCGGCCGTTGCAGAAGACGCCAATTTCGAAGGCCTTGGCGTGGTCGGGGCCTTTTTCATCCAGCATCTCGTATTCCGGCGTGCAGTTCCATTCCCGCTGGGCGTACTGCTGAAGGATGCTCTTGTAGTTGAGGCTGTATTGATTGGCCAGCACGGCATCCATGTGCCGTTCCATGGTCTTGAGGATGAACGCGCGGGCCGGTTCCAGGCCGCCGTCGAGGTAAATGGCGCCGATGACGCTTTCCAGCAGGCCGGCGGCCATGCTGGGCGGCACATCCGACAGGGCAAAGCCGCGGCCCAGCCGCATGGCCTCGGTCAGGCCGGTCTCGTCGGCCACAGCCGCACAGGTGGCGCGCGAGACCACCACCGACTTGACCTGCGTAAGCTGGCCCTCCGTGGCCCGCGCCTGGGTGCGATACAGCCGCTCGCAGATCACCAGCCCCAGCACGGCGTCGCCCAGGAATTCCAGCCGCTCGTTGGATTCCAGGCGCGTGGTGGCCACCGACGAATGCGTCAGCGCCTTGTGCAGAAGGGTGGGGTCTTCAAAGGTGTAGCCCAGGATCGACTGGCAGCTAGAAATTGCAGCGTCTTCCACAGGGACCTCAAGTTGGGAAGCCGCTGGCGAGAGTCGCCCCTCCATCGGGCAGGCAAATCTCGTCAAAGGCCTCGGGGTTCGGATGACAACGAAACACTTTAAAGAAATCGGGTCGGGGTTGTCAATAACGAAGGCAGGCTCGCCCCACGCCATCTTCGCGAGGCATCCGGAAGGTCCGGGCGCCAACCGGAGGTCGTAGAGCCGAAATCAGAAGAATGACATACCGGCCTGACCAAGCGAACAATGGGGTCTGGCAATTAATGGGCACTGCATGCCCAGGGAGTGAGAAGTATGTCCAGGCATGGGATGTTACTTGGAATCGTTCTGACGGCGTTCGCCGTCTTGGGGCTGGCGGCCGCTTCCGCTCAGGCTCTGGCCCCCACTACGGGTGCCGTCGTAATACCGGTTGATCACGGCCACTGGCATCACGGCCATCATCACCACTGGTTTGATCGCCACGGGTTTGATTTTGGCTTTGGATGGGGGCCTGGCTGGGGCGGCGGGTACGCCTACGTTCCGGGTCCGGGCTACACGTACGGTTACGGCCCGTACTACTACCATGGACCGTACCGTCCTTACTATCGCTACCCGCGCTACTACGCTTATCCGTATGGATACGGATACGGCTACTACAGGCCCTAAGCTAAGAACGTGTATGAAAACGTAGCATGGGCGTCTCGCCCATGAGTCCCACGGGCGTCTCGCCCGTGGCGACATGGGGAACACTGATGGCCGTGCTACTCACGGGCGAGACGCCCGTGCTACGATCGGAACGCGGTTTTCATACACGTTCTAATCGCGTAAGACCGGTGAAGGTGGCCCAGAACGAAATAGCGAATATCGAACGAGGAATATCGAATAACGAAGTGAAGAACCTGGCGGCGACCTAGCGCACGCCGGATTCACTTCCAACTAAGTTGGAAGTGGTAAGCTGGGCAAAGTTGCGCAAGGTTCTTAACGTCGACATTCATTATTCCTTGTTCGGTATTCGCCTTTTCTTTGCCTTGCGTTCAGGCCATCAATTCCCGAACAAACTTCCCCACGACGCCTGCAATCTCCTGCGGCGTCGCCCCGGCATGCTCTTCCATGCGTTTGACGATCGCCGAGCCGACGATCGCGCCGTCGGCAGCGCGCCACACCTCGCGCACCGTCGTGGCGTTGGAGATGCCAAAACCCACGCACACGGGCGTGTCGGTGTGCCGGCGAAGCTCGGCGACGGCCGCCAGCGTCTGCTCGGGCAACGCCGTGCGTTCCCCCGTGATGCCGGCCACGCTGATGTAATAGATGAACCCGCGGCTGTGGCGGGCGATCTCCAGCCGGCGCTCGGCCGGCGTGGTGGGGGCGATCAGCAGCACCAGGGCCAGACCGCCCCCGGCGGCAAACCGCTCCAGTTCGGCCGACTCATCTAGCGGCAAGTCGGGCACGATCAGCCCATCCAAGCCCGCCTCGGCCGCCTCGTTGACGAACGTTTCGACGCCGTGGCGAAAGATAATGCTGTAGCTCACCATGGCCGCCAAGGGCAGCTCGCCGCCGGCGCGGCGAAACTGGCGCACCACGTCGAAGATGCCGCGGGTCGTCACGCCCGCCGCCAGGGCGGCCGTGAAACTGGCCTGAATGACCGGGCCATCGGCCACGGGGTCCGTGAAGGGAATGCCCAACTCGCACACGCCGACGCCAGCCCCATCCAGCTCGCGCAGCACCGCGGCCGTCGTCTCCAGGTTCGGATAGCCGGCCGTGATGAACGGCAGCAGCGTTTGCTTTCCGGCAGCGCGGAGCGCGGCGAATTTCTTCACGATGCGGTTGTTCTCAAGTCCCATTTCAGCGTCCCTCCTTCGCGGTGGCCCCGGCCGGCTTGGCGACCTTGGCCAGGAGGTCGGCAATCTCGTTGCAGTCCTTGTCGCCGCGGCCGGACAGGCAAATCAGCACGATCTTGTCGCTGGAAAGTTCCGCCGCCCGCTGGATCGCCGCCGAGACGGCGTGCGCCGATTCCAGTGCCGGGATAATGCCCTCGGCCCGGCTGAGCGTGCAGACGGCCTGGAGCGCCGCCGCATCATCGCAGGTGGTGTAGCGGACGCGGTGCATCTGGTGCCACCAGGCGTGCTCGGGCCCGACGCCGGGGTAATCCAGCCCCGCCGAGATGCTGTGCACGGGTGCGGTTTGCCCATCCTCATCCTGAAGGACGAAGCTGAGCGACCCGTGCAAAATGCCCGGCCGGCCGCACGAGATGCTGGCGGCGTGCCTGCCGAAGGACAGGCCCGTGCCGCCGGCCTCCACGCCCAGGAGTTCAACCTCTTTGTCCGCGATGAACGGGCTGAACATGCCGGCCGCATTGGAGCCGCCGCCGACGCAGGCCACCACCACATCGGGCAGCCGGCCGGCCGTCTGGAGCATCTGGCTGCGGGCCTCGCGGCCGATGCAGCTTTGGAAATCGCGGACGATGGTGGGGAACGGATGGGGGCCGACCACCGAGCCGATGATGTAATGCGTATGGGCCACGCTGCCCATCCAGTCGCGCATGGCCTCGTTGGTGGCATCCTTGAGCGTGCGCTGGCCGGAATCCACCCGCACCACGCGGGCGCCCATCAGCTCCATGCGAAACACGTTGAGCGCCTGGCGGCGCATGTCCTCAGCGCCCATGTACACATCGCAGGTGAGCCCGAACACGGCGGCCGCCGTGGCCGTCGCCACGCCGTGCTGGCCGGCGCCGGTCTCGGCGATGACGCGCTTCTTTCCCATGCGCCGGCACAGCAGCACCTGGCCCAGCGTGTTGTTGATCTTGTGCGCGCCGGTGTGGTTGAGGTCTTCGCGCTTGAGGTAGATCCTGGCGCCGCCGACCTGCTCGCTGAGCCGTCCGGCGTAGTACAGCATGCTGGGCCGGCCGGCGATTTCCCGCAGGCAGCGATCGAACTCCTTGGCGAAGGCCGGATCCGCCTGGGCGGCGTGATATTCCTGGGTCAACTGATCGAGGGCGGCCCGCAACGTCTCGGGCACGAACTGGCCGCCGAACGGACCGAAATAGCCTTCGCGGCCTGGCGATTGAAGCTGGGTTGTCATGTTTATTCCTCGCGGGCGGCCGGGCAAGAACAGCCCGTTGGCGCGCCGAACCATCTTGGAAAAAGAGCAAGGGAACCGGCCGGAGAGGGAACGGCTAGCGCCAGATGCGCCCGGCGAACGCGAGTCGCCGGGGCAGGAGCCCTCCGCGATGGCCGCAATGGCGAAGTCCGGTCTGATTCATACACGCAAGCATAACACGCCCTTGCTCCGGCGCGAAGCCGGATTCGCGCCTCACGCCTTGGCCGCCGCGGCCTCGGCCGGCTTGGCGGTGGTCGTGGCGCTGAAGATTCTCCAGTCGTGAATCCGGCAGGCCAGCCAATAGCCGCCCACGGCGCCGCCGCCGCCGGCGCTGAGCCAGTCCACCGGCAGGATGTTCGCCATGCGGTCTACGTGCATCCAGGTGAGTACGCCCGTATCGCCCGTCAGGCCGGCGCGGAAATAGAAGAAGATGCCCAGCAGCAACGGCACCAACCAGCACGGCCCGCTGAAGTTCAACGGGAAGAAGTACGTGGCGACCCCGGCCGCCAGGAAGAATGAGGCCGCCAAACCGAACAGCAACTGCCCGCGCGCAGCCCCCTCGAAAATGAAGATGTTCATCATCATCAGACCGATCAGCAACGTCAGGCCCAGGGTCGCCAAACTGCACAAAATCACATCGCGGGCGGAAGAGCGGGCCTTGCGGCCAAAGCCCGGCAGCATCCGAATGTTGGAGAGGTGAACAACAATATATCCCGTCCCCAGCCACAAAATCGGGTTGAACCAGCGCGGCAGTCGCTTGCGATCCGGCGGGACCGGGGCGTGGTAGCCCTCCGGCGTCTCCAGTTCGGGGCGCACCCAGGCCGGCGCCAGCCGCGACACGGCCAGTCGGACCAGAAAGATCACCACCGTCGCACCCGCCAGAATGCCCGCCATGCAGATCTGCTCGGTCACCAGGGGGGTCATCAGGGTCGAGGTGGGGACGAATCGCATCAGCAGCAGCCGCATCGGCAGGCTGTGGAGCGAGATGCCGCCCACGCCCACCAGCGTGGCCAGAAGCGCGCCCTGCGGCCGAGCGGCCGTGGTCAGCAGCGATACCAGTGCGGCCAGCATCCACGTCGTCACCGCCAGCGTGAGCAGGTGACTGGATGCGCCCAACGGAAGGAACACCGCCACGCGGTCCACATCCGGCGGCTGGAGCTGCGGCCAGAGCAGGAAATACATCGCGGCCAGGGCGGCCGCCGCGGCCACTTCCACCTGAATTTTCTCCAGGGTATGCCAGCGTTGATGACTCATTGCCGAAGAATAGTCTTCAGAGTAAGCTGTTTCGATTCTCGCTTGTCCAGCCCGTCCGGCGGGCGTACGCCGGTGCTGGTGCGCTGGCCAAGCATCGTAATGAGTGGCACAGGCAAAGGCAAACGATATGGCAGAGCGTGCGGCGGAAAGGATCACGCGCCGGGCGGCGAAACTGGGCAAGACCATCGTGCTGCCCGAGGCGGATGATCCGCGCGTGGTGCAGGCGGCGGCATCCTTCGTGTCGAAAGGACTGGGCAAGATCGTGCTCCTGGGCGACCCCGGCCAGATAACGGCCATCGCGCGACAGAACAACGCGAAGGTCGACGGCGTCGAGATCATCGATTACCGCAAGGACTCGCGGCGCGAGCAGTTCATCGACAGCTACGTCGAGCTGCGCAAGCACAAGGGCATGACGAGCGATCAGGCGGCGGCCCTGCTCGATGAGCACCCGGCGTATTTCGGCGGCATGATGGTCCGCCACGACATGGCCGACGGCATGGTGACCGGCTCGGCCAGCCCCACGGCGGTGACGATCCGGGCGGCGATTTTCGCCATTGGTACGCGCCCCGGCAACAAGACCGTCAGCGGCTGCAGCCTGATGGACACGATCATTCCGGAGATCGGCGTCAACGGCGCCGTGATTTTCTCCGACACCGGCGTGCTGCCCGAGCCGACCGTCGAGCAACTGGCAGACACGGCCCTGGCGGCGGCGGAATCGTGCCGGGCGCTGCTGGAGGTCGAGCCGTACGTGGCCATGCTGAGCTTCTCCACCAAGGGCTCGGCGACCAGCCCGGCCGTGGAGAAGGTGATCGCCGCCACGAAACTCGCGCAGCAGCGGGCGCCGCAGCTCAAACTCGATGGCGAACTCCAGCTCGATGCGGCGGTCATTCCCGACATCGGCCAGCGCAAGGCCAAGGGCTCGCCCGTGGCGGGAAGGGCCAATACGCTGGTCTTCCCGGACCTGAACTGCGGAAATATCGCCTACAAACTCGTCGAGCGATTCGGCAAGGCTTTGGCACTGGGGCCGCTGCTCCAGGGTCTGGCCAAACCGGTGAACGATTTGTCGCGCGGCTGCAGCGCCGAGGACATCGTGCTCATTTCCGCCATCACCGCCTGCCAGGCGGCGGTGAAATAGCGAGAAAACAGAATAAGGTGGCATGCCCTCACGCCGAGGCCGCCCTGGCGGTCTCGGCGAGTGGGCATGGCGGTCTGCACAAACAGGCGGCAAATGGACAAGCCAGATAAGAATCTCAAAGAAACACTGGGGCTTTCTGCAGAATATGCAGTCGCCAGTGAGCTGTGCCGTCGGGGGATCTACGCTCAACTCACCCTGGGGAACAGGAAAAGAACTGACCTTCTGCTTGATGTCGATTGCGGGAGGATGTTGCGCGTTCAAGTCAAGGCAAAACAGGGGCGGGAATGGCCTGCGGTCAAAGGCGTGTTTGGCTCTGGGATAGTCCTTGTTCTGGTGGACTTTGAACGGAAGACAGTTCGGGAGCGGCCCGACTTCTACATCCTCACGCCAGCATACTGGAGGAACTTCATCCGAATTGAGATGATCAAGTCGGGCATGGTCGAGAGGGGTGAAGTGGTATTGAGCGACGAGCTCGTTCCGACGTATCGAGACGGTTGGGTTGGCACGTCCCTTCGAACGTCGCATGTGGATAGGCACAAAGAGAAATGGGAGAAGTTCGACAAGCTCCTCGGTCTTGCGTAGAAGCCATACATGGATGAGGCTCGATTCCGGGACATCATCTCGGGCCATGCGACCGATGCGGCGGCGGTCCTGGCCCGTCCGCTGCTGCGCGCGGCAAGCTGGCCGTACGGCCTGGTGGTGATGGCGCGCCGGGCGGCATACCGGCGCGGCTGGAAGCGATCGCACGCGGCCGGCGTGCCGGTCATCAGTGTGGGCAATATCACCACTGGCGGCACCGGCAAGACGCCGCTGGTGGCCTGGGTGGTGAACTTCCTCAAGCAGCGCGGCCGCCGGCCGGCGGTGCTTATTCGCGGCTACAAGGGCCGCGCCGGCGAGAGTGATGAGGCCCAACTGCTCTCGCGCCTGACCGGCTCGCCCATCGTAGTGAATCCCGATCGTATAGCCGGCGCTGCCGCCGCCGCGGTCGATGGGGCCGACGTGCTGGTGATGGATGATGGCTTCCAGCACCAGCGGCTGCGGCGGGATTTGGAGATTATCACCCTCGACGCGACCTGCCCCTTCGGCTACGGCGCCTTGCTGCCGCGGGGTTTGTTGCGCGAGCGGCCGGCCGCATTGGCCATCGCCGACGCGCTGGTTCTGACGCGTTGTGACCAGGTGGACCCCTCCGCGCTGGCCGGCCTCCGTGTGCGGCTGGGCCAACTGGCCCCGAAAGCCATCTTGGCCGAGACGGCCGTGCGGCCGATGGGGATCATCAGCTTGGCCGGCGAAACGCAGCCGGCTGATGTCGTGGCCGGCACGAACGGCTGGGCGTTCTGCGGCCTGGCCAATCCGGAGAACTTCTACCGCACGATTGAAAAGTTGGGCGGCCGCCTGGCGGGGAAAACCTCCTTCAATGACCACCACGCCTATACCCAGCGGGATCTGCGAACAATCCTCGAAAAGGCCGATGCCGTCGGCGCCGGGTGGGTGCTCACGACCGCCAAAGACGCCGTAAAGCTGGAGCGGCTCGCCGATCAACTTGCCGGCCGCATCCACTGGTTGGCGATCGAGGTCAGTTTTCTTTCCGGACAGATGCTGCTTGAGGAGCGATTGCATCAACTCCTGGCCTGAAGAAGCGGGTTCCGCCAACCGCAAACGGAAGCTCCCGTGTTCGGTCACACATCCTGTGATGGGTGCCGTGGTCTGCCTTCGTCGTGGTTGCTCCGCTGCGCTTCACAAGCCACGGCACCCAATCCTTCGTTTCACTTGTTACAAAGTTTTAGGCAGAACCTCAGCCCGCCGCGACGGCCAGAAGCTGGTTCGCTTCGGCGGCGATCTCGGCGGCAATCTCTTCCATGACGGCCAGGCCTTCCTTCAGGGCCGGCTTGGTGACCATCAGCGGCGGGCAGAGTTTGATGGCGCAGCCGCCGACGCCCACGGGGGCAAACAGCATGATGCCGCGCTTGATGGCCCGCCAGACCATCTGCCAGGCGAGTTCCGGCTGCGGGGTGGTCGTGCCTTTTTGCGTCCACTGCACGCAGCCGACCAGGCCGGTGGCGTCCCAGCGGCCGATGTGGCCGCCGGCGGCCTTGGCGATCTTTTCGGCGCCCTTGGCCATGAGCGGCGCCAGGGCGGCGGTATTCTCGATCAGCTTGTCCCTCTTAATCACCTGCAGATTGGCCAGCGCCGCCGCCGAGCAGATCGGGTTGGCCGAGTGCGTGCTGGTCATCTCGCCGGGCCCGTACATGTTCATCAGCTCATCCGTGCCAAGCACCGCCGACAGCGGCATGCCGCCGGAGATGCCCTTGCCGCAGGCCGCCAGGTCCGGCACGATGCCGGTGTGCATGAAGCCAAACGGCTTGCCCGTGCGGCCGAAGCCCGCCTGCACCTCGTCGAAGATCAGCAGGGCCTTGTTCGCGTCGCACCACTTGCGCAGCGCCTGGGCGTACGCGGCGGGAATCAGGCACGCGTTGCAGCCCTGGTACGTCTCGCCCATCACGCCGCACACATCGGCCCCCTTGACGCCCTTGGCGGCGAGCGTCTTCTCGAAGACGGCGAACGACTGGTCCGGCTGGCGGAAGCCATCCGGGAAGGGCACCTGCACGAACGCCGGGTCGGGCTGGCCGATCCAGCCCTTGAGGCCCGCCGACCCGCCGGCCAGTTGCGCCCCGAGCGTGCGGCCGTGGAAGCCGTTCTCAAAACTCACGAAGATCTTCTTGCCGGGCCCGCCGACTTTCATGCCCCAGGTGCGGGCCAGCTTGATGCAGCATTCGGTGGCCTCGGCGCCGGTGGTCAGCAGGAAGATGCGCTTTAAGGGCGGCGGCAGCAGCGTGGTCAACTCCTCCACCAGCTTGAGCCGCGCATCGGTGGCAAAGCAGTACGAGTGGTACATGCCCTGCTTGGCCATGTCGGCGATGGCCTTGACGATCTCCTTGCGGCCGTGGCCGCAGGCGGTCACCAGCACGCCGGAGGAAAAGTCGAGCCACGTGTTGCCGTAGGCATCGCTGATGGTAAAGCCCTTGCCGTGATGCCACAGCACCGGCGGCTGGCCGCCCATGCTCCGCGGCTCCAGCTCGCGCAGCTTCTTCAAGGCCGCCACCGACTCGGGAACGGGAATCTTCGTGCAGATCGTCCGGTACTTGGTCTTGACCGGCTCGACGGTTTCAGGAATCAGGGGAAATTCTTTGGTTGCCATGTCTTGGGGTCCTCTCGGTCAATCAGAATCACTTTCAGAGGTCAAAAATTCCAAATCCCAAATCCCAAATTCCAAACAAGCACCAAATCCCAAGCTCCAAATTCCAAAACAACGCCCCATTCGCAAATCCCCGTTTGGGATTTGGTGCTTGGAATTTGTTTGGGATTTGGGATTTGGAATTTGGGATTTCACTTTTTGAACATCACACCCGGCTTGTCGCCATAAGAGATCTCAACTTCGCGTCCGCCATTCAAGATGCTCATTCTGCCCGCTTCGATCACCAGCTCGTTGTACGAGCTGTTGGCCGGCGTGGCCATGATGCCGTCGGCATCGAGCTGGGCGAGGTACTTCTGCCGCTCGAGCAGCGCCTTCATGCCGCCGGCCTTGACGCAGGCGCGGAGGATGAATTCCGCGCTGCGATGGCCGTAGCCGGTGGGTACAAGGCCCTCACCGCCCACCTCCAGCATCTGGAAATAGTCCGGGTTGGGCTCGGCGTACAGGGTCTCGCCGGGCGCTCCATCGATGCGGTCGAAGTGCACCTTCACACCGCGGAACTGGTCGGAATGGTTCAATAGCGTGGCATCCTTCGAGCCCTGGCACCACATGACCATCGCCTGGCTGTTGCCGCCGGCGGCGCCGTTGGGGTAGCCGATGGCGTCCATCACATTCAGGGCAGCGCCGTTTTCCCAGATCACGCGGCCGTCGGTCCAGAGAAACCCTTCGCGGCCGTTGGGGTACTTGTCGCGGATGCCGTACACGCTCACCGCCACGGGTTTGAGGCCCGTGATGAAGGCCACCAGGTCCACGTAGTGGCAGCCGACATAGGTGAACATGTCGGAATTCTCGCACGTGCACCAGTTCTGGAAGTTGCTGTCGCGGTAGTAGTAGGGCTCGTGCAGGTGCGCCTGGCCCAGGCGAAACTCGCCCAGCCGGCCGGAGCGGTACGCGCGGCGGGCCATCAGGTTTCGGACGTCGAAGCGCTTGTGATATTCCACGCCCACCACCAGCCCGCGGCCGCGGNNGCTTGAGCACCAGCGGCTTGACCACGCAGACGTGCTGGTCGGCCTTCAATGCCTCCATCACCACGCCGTAATGCATCTGGTCCGGCACGGCGACAACCGCCACGTTGCCTTTACCCGACGAGGCAAACACTTCCTTGAACTGCTCGGGGAAGGTCTGGTCAGGGGGCACCTTGGCCGGGTCGGGGTGGGGGATGAAGCCCTGGCCGGGAAACGCCCGCTTCAGGGCCGGGTCATCCTGGAGCACCTTGATCGGCGGGCTGTTCAGCGCGCAGATGTGAATCTCGCCCAGCACGCCTTCGCGCTGGAGATGGTATATCGTCGGCAGCAGTTGAATCTGCGTGATCATGCCGCCGCCGAT
>PMYD01000119.1:15597-29766 GCA_003171335.1 Phycisphaerales bacterium | reverse complement strand
CATGAACTTATTGCGCGGCGTATGATATGTTCTAAACTCTCGCATCGGTGCTTCATTCTGGCAAAGACTGGTTCAAAAATGGTCCTTCTCAAGTCGCAGGACATCCCTTTACCCAAAATAGATCTTGTCCGTTCTGTCATTGTTTTTTCTTCTCTGTGGCCTCTCTGCTGGCCTCTGGGTCCTCTGTGGCTAACTCTTATCGAAAAGCCCGACGATCTCATCGATCTTTGCCAGTTCCTCGGCGGAAAACTCCAGCTTCTTGAGGGCCCCCAGCACATCGTCGATCTGCTCGACGCGGCTGGCGCCGACGAGGGCGGAGGTGATCTGGGGCAGCCGCAGCACCCAGGCGATGGCCATCTGGGCCAGGCTCTGGCCGCGGGCGGCGGCGAGGGGCGCCAGGGCGCGCACCTTGGGCAGCACATCGGCCACCTGCTCGGCGCCGACAAAGCCGTGCGGCTTGCTGGCCCGGGCATCCGCGGGAATGCCCTTGAGATAGCGGTCCGTCAGCAGGCCCTTGCACAGCGGCGAGAAGGGAATGCAGCCCACGCCCTCCTCCTGGAGCACCTTAAGCAGATCCGGCTCGACCCAGCGGTTGAGCATGTTGTACACCGGCTGGT
The DNA here is from genome assembly GCA_003171335.1 of Phycisphaerales bacterium. Taxonomy (GTDB): domain Bacteria; phylum Planctomycetota; class Phycisphaerae; order SM23-33; family FEN-1343; genus FEN-1343. The sequence continues at coordinate 29,149 of PMYD01000119.1, read as the reverse complement.
GGATCAGGCAGGGCGTGCCCAGGTCGCGCAGAATCCGCGCTGCCTGGCGCGTCCGGTCGGGTTCGTAAGAGGAGATGCCGGCGTACAGCGCCTTGCCGCTGCGCACCGCGTGGTCCAGCGCTGACATCGACTCCTCCAGTGGTGTGTCGGGGTCGGGCCGGTGGTGGTAGAAGATATCCACGTACTCCAGGTGCATGCGCTTCAGGCTGGCGTCCAGGCTGGCCAGCAGGTACTTGCGCGAGCCCCACTCGCCGTAGGGCCCCGGCCACATGTAGTAGCCCGCCTTGGTCGAGAGGATCAGCTCATCGCGATATTGCCGGAAATCCTGGGCGAAGATCCGCCCGAAACTCTCCTCCGCCGAGCCCGGCGGCGGGCCGTAGTTATTGGCCAGGTCAAAGTGCGTGATGCCCCGGTCAAACGCCCGGTGCAGCATCGCGCGGCAGTTCTCCAGCACATCCACCCCGCCGAAGTTGATCCACAGCCCCAACGACACGGCCGGCAGTTTTAAGCCGCTGCGGCCGCACCGGCGGTACGACATGGATTCATAACGCGAATCGGAAGCGAGCCAAGTCATTGAACTCCTCCTGCGCAGGTTCGGTACACTATCGCAACGGCGACGGTTTCTCTACAATATCGCCGGTTGCGTTCGCTGGAAACAGGCTGCTTGAAGCGGGAGTGTTGAAGTGTATCTCACCGGTTTTGCGGATGAGGCCGCCGTTGCTGTCGACGATCAGATCCGCGCCACCCAGGCGCTGGGCTGGTCCAACATCGAGATGCGCCAGGTGAACGGCAAGGCCTTCACCGATCTGGACGAGGGCGAGTTCGACACCGTCTGCCGCGCGCTCGAGAAGGCCAAGGTTCGCGTCAATTGCTTCGGCTCGCGGATCGGAAACTGGAGCAAGCAGATCAATCAGCCGGCCGATTCGTCATACGAGGAGGCCCGCATCGCCATCCCGCGCATGAAACGCCTGGGCGCCAAGCTGGTGCGGATCATGAGTTTCGCCGTGCTCAAGGACCGAGCCGCCAAGGACCAGATGGAGGAAGAGCGGTTCCGCCGGGTGCGCGAGCTGTACGCGATGTTCACCGGCGAGGGGCTCACGCCCGTGCACGAGAACTGCATGAACTACGGCGGCATGGGCTGGACGTATACGCTGCGCCTGCTGGAGAACATGCCGGGCCTCAAGCTGGTCTTCGACACGGGTAACCCCGTCTCCAGCGAGGATCGCACCGTGCCGCCGCCGGGCCCGCGGCAGTCCGCGTGGGAGTTCTACCGGCACGTGCGCGAGCACGTCATCTATGTTCACATCAAGGATGGCGTGTGGAATGAGGCCAAGCAGGATGTCACCTGGACCTTCCCCGGCGAAGGCCAGGGCGATGTGCGGCGAATCGTGAAGGACCTGCTGGACCGCGGCTATGATGGCGGGTTCTCCATGGAGCCGCACATGGCGGTGGTTTACCACGAGAAGACGCCCGCCGCCGAGGCCCAGGCGCGGTTCGATAATTACGTGGAGTACGGCCGCCGCTTTGAGCAACTGGTCCAGCGGGCGGGCCACGGCGATAAGCTCAAGATGTCGCAGGGACACGAGTAAAGATGGCACGTTCATCAGGCACAATTCATCCCGCATCGCTCCTGGCCAAGCGGCAAGCCCGCTGGCGGCCGCTGGGGCTGCTGGCGCTGGTGGCGGGCTCGTGCCTGCTGGCCGGCTGTCCACCGATGCGCGGCGACAACAGCGCCGTCGTGCCCACCCAGCTTCTGCCGCGGGAGATCCGCCTGCACCCCTTCACCGGCACGCGGACCTTCGACCCGGCCGGCGGCCTGCGCGGCGTGGAGGCCCGCGTCGAAGTGATTAACCACCTGGGCGAGCCGACCAACGCCTTCGGCAACTTCCTGTTCATGCTCTACGCCTTCCGCCCGCACGAGGCCGACCCGCGCGGCCAGCGGCTGGATGCCTGGGCCATCGAACTGGCCGGCACGAAGGAGAACCTCCAGTACTGGGACAGCCTCTCGCGGACCTATAAATTCCCCCTGGTCCTCCGCGAGCCCCTGCCCGTGGGCAAGCAGGCCGTGCTGGAAGTCTATTTCCAGGACCCCGCCCAGCCGGCCTCAGCGCCGAGGCTTTATGACAGGCGGGTGTTCGTCAGCGGCGAGTAGTTAAGTCTACGTTGCCTTACGCGTCTCCGGGTCAGAACTCTTGGTTTTCCCATCCACAACCATCTCGAATTCCACCGGCTGGGTCAGCGGCTTGCCGTTGGGCTCGAAGGCCTCAACCTTGATGACATACAGCCCCGGCCCCTGGGGCGATACCTGGAAATGGTGCACGCCAGCCAATCCCGCCTCAATGGACAACTCGTCCGTTTTTGAAAGCACCTCGAACGGCTCATCCTGCCCCTCTTTCCAATCCACGCTCTTGCGCCGAGCCGAAATGGTGAGCGTGAGCTTGCGCGGAATCACCGCCACGAACGTGGCGGAGCAGTCGGCCGACTTGTCCGTGCGGCCCTCTTTGGGAACATCCAACGTGAGCAGGAAGCGGTGGCCGACCGCGCGCTGGGCCGGCGTGGCGCCCTCCCGGCCGCCTTTATCGATCATGCTGGCGCTGGCGACTTTGATCTCGCCGCCGGCCGCCAGTTCCACCGGCGCCGAGAGCCACTGAAAATCGCACGGGCCGCTCTTGGCCTTGCCCAGCCGGTGCGACAGCGCGCATGGCGCCTGCGGGCTGTGCACCCGGTACAGCATGCCGATGCCGTACTGGCTGATCGTGTGCCAGTACAGGTCCGGCGTCTGGACGGTCGGCGCATCGACCTGGTCAGCCGCCGCCGGGGCGAATCGCGCCCAATCCTGCTGGGTATCGCCGAACCAGCTTCGCTGCGTGAGCATCCATTTTTCGCCGGCCGCATGGCTGGCCGTGCCGACGCGGAGGGTCTGGCGGCCATCCGCCAGGTGGTACTTGTCGGTGACGTGCATGCCGGCCTCCACCGGCCAGACCGTGATCGTTCGCTCCAGCGACAGGCCCGGCAGCGTCTCATCCAGCGGCGCCCGCAGGATCACGCGCCATTCCTGCTCCGTCTGCTCGCGCGACACGGTGAATTTGACCGCATCCAGCACATGCACCTTCTCGCCCACCTGGACGACCGGCACGAAAAACCGGCCGACGCCGGCAATCCGCTCGGCGGGTTTGGCTTTGGATGGATCAGTGGTCGCCTTCTTATGCACCATGCGCGTGATCGCCCCGCCGGCCGCGGCGTCGATCTCCAGCCGCACATCGCCATTCTCCAACACGACCGGCTCGGCCGCCATCACCGAAGTTGCCATCATCGCCGCTCCTATCAGTCCTGTGAGGATCACCGGAATTCCTCTCAAGCCGTTAATCCATATTGGCTTACGCCAACACAACAAGCAGATCCATCTTCGCTCGGCCCGACTTGAACGCCATTGCCAGTTGTGCGCGGCGCACAGACTGTAACACTTATCAAGACGCCGCTCCCAACTGTCCGTAATGGACAGACTGTAACACTTATCCGAAGTACGTCAGCTTCGACCGACTAGCTGATTGACCGATCAACCTCTCTCACACCTCGCGCAACGGATGGCGGTGTTTTTCTCGCAAGATGGCCTGGAGGCGATGGACATCGATCTTGCCCGGGGTCACATCCTGCTGCACAGCCAGGGCCGCGGCAGCGCCGGTCACCTCGCCCAGCATCAGCATCTTCCAGCGGGCGCGGTTGGAGGGCGGGTCGATGATGGCGCTCTTGCCCGTCGCCAAGAGTCCGTTCACGCCCTTGGGCACGAGCTGGCGGTACGGAAAATCGTATGTCTGCCCCGGCTCGTTGGTGTAATCCTGGAAGATCACATCGTCGAACCTGGCGCCGTTGGCGGCGTCCTCTTTCGTGAGCCGATACTCGCAGATCATCCCCTGGCAGCCGCGGTTGTGGAAGTAGGGTGAGATCATGTGCAGGTGCGAGTTTTCGAAACCCGGCACGTACCGCCGCATGAACTGGGCGGTCTCGAAGATGTACTGCCGGCAGCCCTGCTCCAGCTCCTGCATCACGCGATGGTTGCCCACGTCGATCTGCCGCGTGGTGTCGCTGGTGAGGTTGCTGTCGGCCACGCCCACCTGGCCGCCGATGATGTCGCGAACGGGCTTGTAGAAGCCGTGGTCCACCGTCACCGCGCCGATGGTGCCGATGGGTTTGATGAACCGGTACTCCCCCACGCGCCAGGCCTGGCGCATGAGCGGAAACAGGTTCCGCATGTGGCCGGAGCCCCAGCTTCCAAGCGTCTTCTGCACGTCCATGGCCCACTTGTCGTCCTCTTCGCTCACCTGCACGGTGGGGAGCCAGGCCAGGTACTTGGCGGTATCGACGTTGGCGATGGCGAAGTACATGCCGGGGTGGACGTACCTCGCGCCCTCCAGCATCTCGGCACCGGCGCGCTTGCCCACCTCGGCGTTGCCCGTGGCGTCGATGGTCACTTTCGCGCGAACAGCCACGGGCCCCGAGCGCGTCTCGATGATCAGGCCGCCGATCGTGTCGTCCTCCATGATGGGATCGGTCGCGCAGGCATTGAGCAGCAGATCCACGCCACTCTCTTCCATCATCCGCTGCCAGACATAGGCGACGACCTGGGAGTCGCGGAAATAGTCCCGCCCCAGCAGGTGATCGGTGTGGGCCTCGCAGCGGCTGACGAACTCGCCGGAGATGCCGAACAGCCGCTGGAGCTGCTCGAATTTCTGCTCGATGGCCAGGTGCAGGACGCCGCCGGAAAACATGCCCGGGCCCATGTTGCCGCCCAGGTAGCCGAACCGATCGACGAGCATCGTCTTGGCGCCCGCGCGTGCGGCCGCCACGGCCGCCGGACAGCCGCCGATGCCGCCGCCGGCCACCAGCACATCCACCTCGGCGGCCACCTCCACCGACCGGGTAAGCTTGATCTTCCTTGCCACTGTACCTCTCCTGTTCGCGTGCGATACGCAACCCCGCCGGCCGCCCAAAAACAGCCGGCGGGCGAGGGCGTCTTGTACCACGCCCCCGCCCGCCGGGAAAGAGATCGGGGCGGATTCTACTTCGGCCCCTTGGCGGGCACGACGTTTCGCACCACGCGCAGCGTGCTGGCGCCGGACAGGAACAGGTCGCGGCCGACAAACACAAACTGGCCGATCGACTCGGCCTTGCCCACCGGATGCACGCTGGCATCGCGCGGGTCGATGCGCACCAGGGTATTGCCCAGCACGGTCCAGATGAAGCCGTCAGGGCCGAGCTGGAAGTCCCACCGGTCGATGCCGTCAATCCAGTTAAAGGGGACGCTGGCTGGAAGTTTCTTCTGGAACACCCGCTCGCCCGAAGGCACCTTGACGGCGTACAGCACGCCGCCGCCCTTGACCTGCGGGTCGTGCGTGATGCCCAGCATCAGCCCCTCGGCCACTTCCAGCAGCGGGCCGCTGCGGCTGGCCTTTTCCACCGGGGTGAAGTCGCCGGCCAGCTTGCGATGGGCCGTGTCATACAGGAAGACCTTGCCTTGCTGGGCGCCAATGACGACGTAGCGGCCCTGGCATGCGGTCGACAGCCAGCCGATCTGCGCCTGGGCGAACGGCTCCCACATGCCGCCGATTTCCCCGGTCTTGGGGTCCAGCCAGGCCAGGCTGCCGCCGCTGTAGTCGCGCTCGCCCTTGCCGCCGAAGTACAGCCGGCCGTCGCCGGCGGCCGTGGCCCAGAGCATCTTCTTGACGCGCGTCTTCAGGTTGACGATGCCGTCCTTGCCGTCCCAGGTGCACCAGCGCGGATTGCTGCCGGCGGCAGTCTGGGCGATGGGCTGGGGCCCGCCAGGGGGCCCGGGCTGGCGCAGCGTCCAGGGCTTGGCCGGGTCGTACACGTAGATGGGGCCGCTGGGATAGCCGCTCCAGTACACCTTGCCCTGGTGCTCCAGGAAGGCGTAGATGCTGCCACCGCCCTGGGCGCCGACCTCGATGGACTTGCCGGTCTTGGGATCGATGATAAACCGTCCTTGGTAACCGCCGCTGACGCCAAACAGCCGCCCATCGGGCAAAAGCGCCAGGCGATGCACGCCCATGGCGTGCTTTTCCACGCCGTCGATGGTGATTTTCCGCCACTCGCCCTGGTCGGCCTGCGGCCGCCACCAGATCGTGGCCTGGTCGTGCTCATCGGGGTAGAGCTGGCCCTCATAAACCTGCGGCCGCGCGCCGCCCAGCTTCTCCATGGGCGAGGGCCGCTTGGGCCAGGGGCACGAGTCGTCCAGGTTGAAATTCTGCTCTTTCTTAGGAATCAGCTCGCCATGCCAGACCCAGTAATACTTGCGCGGGGCCTCATCGCCCTTCTGCACGTACACCATGGCACCGCCGAAATACCCGGGCAGATTTTGCCGGCCCGCGTTGAGGTAGATGCGTTTGTCAAAGCCGCCGTCGGGCGCGGTTTCGAGGATCTTCTGCTCGCCCGTCTGGATATTGATGGCCACGAGATACCAGGGATTGGCGCCGCAATCGACGTACACATGCGTGTCATCCGCGGCCACCCAGTAACCGTAGCCCCTGCCGGTGTTCTTGCCGACGGGGCCGAAATCCTTGAACTCGCCGGTGACGGGGTTCCAACCCCAGGCGGCGGCCTTGCCCCTGTCGGCGGCGTTGGGGCCGTCGTAGGAGGCGGCGCCGTAGATCCAGCCGTTAGGCGAGATCACCGCCGGGTCGCGCTCGCCGCCCTGGCCCTCGACGCGGCGGACGGCCTTCACCTCGCGCGTGTTGGGGTCGTAGCAGTAGATCACCAGTGCGGCCGGTTTGTTCTGGGCCGGCCGCGACCAGTCCGGGTTGACGCCGTAAAACTTGCCATCATCCGCGAAGACGCCGAACCAGGTGAAACCATTCTCCACGCGGATCTTGCCCTCTTCAGCGGGGAAGGTCTGCTTCTTGATGTTGCCGGTGGCCAGGTCCACCATGTAGACGCGGGTGTTGTGGCGGTAGCCCTGGCGGTACCAGATGAGATAGTCCCAGCCGTGGCCGTTGGGGACCAAGCAGGCCTCGATCAGGTCGAGCGCCTTGACCGGGCTGCCAAGGTTCTCAATCTTCAGCGGCGGCGCCCCATCCAGCTCGGCCTTCAGGTCCGGCTGCTCGGCAGGCTTCCATTGGGCCGGAATCGCCAGCCGGTTCGTCCTGGTGGCGCAAGCGCTTAGCGCCGCCACCGCAGCCGCACAGAGGGCGACCCTCAGTGTTTGTTGAATCCTCATCGTTCGAATCTCCTTTTCGCGTCGAGGCCAGCCAAACCGTTGAAACCGTTGCACCACCGTTACAGATAATGGACCTGGCATTAATGCCATGTCCATTACCTGTTACGGCCACCGGTAAATTTCCTTATCTAAACCGCGCCAAAGCCCCTAAGTTACCACTTCCGACTTAGTCGGAAGTGAATTGAGTTTCAGCGCAAGGCATTATTATCAATGCCCTTATGCCCAACGGCGATCTTCCATCTTCGCCCGCTGCGTCACGGCTGTCAGCTACTCCGGCTTAAACAGGCGATCGTTCGTGATGATGAACTTGTCGATCTGCACGCCGACTTTCCGGCCGCGAATCACCAGCGTGTGCTCGCCCTTGGTCAGAGCGAAGCGCCGCGGGTTCAGGCAGCCGGGGCCGCGGCTGTCGCGGCCGTAGATGGGGTGCCAGGACCACGACTTGACCGCCGAACCGCCCCCCACATCGTTGACGTCCTCGGCGCCGTTATCAACGGCCACGAAGACCGAGTCCTTGTCGGCATCGCCGATCACACGCTCCCAGATGATGTACTCTCCATCGGCCGGAACCGTGAAGGTCAGCCGAGCGACGCCGCGTTCTTTTTCGCTGGAGGCGATGTATTTCCCGCCGGAGGCCTTCTCATCGGCCTTTACGGCCATGGGCGCTTCCACCTCGGCCGACTCCGCCTCCAGCTCCTGTTTCCACGCCTCGAACGGCGCGGCGTGCTCGTACACGGGGTCGGCCTTTTCTGGATCGCGGCCGGTGATGCGGTAGCGCGGCCAGTTGTCGCCTTCTTTGGCCACGTAGTACCACACTTCGTAGCAGTCCTTGGAGACATTGCCGGACTCATCACGCGCCCGGACGTAATACCGGGCCAGTTCGCCCGGCTTCACATTCGTCAGGACGGTCTCGTGCACACAGCCATCGCTGGTGGTCAGGACATTGCGCATCTCGTCGAAAGACAGCCCGTCCCGCTTGGCGCAGCGGCACTCAGCCACCTTGTCCGTCAGGACGCGCAAGATCACCTTGGTCGTGCCTTCCGGCAGGATGTCGTTGGGGGCGGCGGCATACACCAACGGGCTGGTGGTATCCGCCTGGACCGTGAAGTTTCCCGCCGCCACCGCGCTGGGCGCCAGGCCCTTGGCGAAGGTGCGAGCCTTGAGTGTGGCGCTGGAAGTCAGCGTGATGGGTTCGAGGTAGGCCGTCGAGGTGGATTCGGGCTCGCTGCCGTTGAGCGTGTAGCGGATAACCGCCCCATCGGTCGCACGGCACAGGGGCAGGGCCAGACTCACCTTCACCTTGCCCACGTAATTGCCGTCGACGGGCCACAATTGCGGTGCGGGTGCCGTCTTGGGCGCTGGAGGCGCCGCGGCGGCGGCGTACGCGGCCAGTCCGACCGTATCGGTCGGGCCGGTGAAGCCCAAGCCGCCGGCCGCGACGTAGCCGTCGCTGCGCCCGGATTGATCGCGCGAGACCCAAAAGGCGTAAAGCTGCCCGTTGGCCAGCGAGAAACGGAATCGCACGGGCTTGCCCGCCAGCTTCGACAGGTCTTTGTTCTTGCGCCAGGTGATGGGGAGCAGCGTTTTGTCGCCCCGGACCGGCTGGCATTCATCGCGGGTGAAGCCGGGGATGGGCTTACCAAGCTCATCCTGCACTTCCACGCGCAGCTCGCCCCGTGGGGCCTCCAGGTTCACGAACAGCCCTTTGCCGGAGAACTTCACCGGCCGCGTCACCAGTTCGCCGCCCGTCACGCCGGCCCCCACCGAGACAAACCCGTCGCGGCGGATCGTGCCCATGGCGGTATGCGTGGAATCGCCGCGGCCGGTCACATAGATATAGAGCTTATCGCCCACGATGACCGTGGAGCCCGCGATGGAGCGCACGTTCATGTAGTTCCACTTGCCCACTTGCTCGATCACCGGCGCGAACGCCTTGCGATCGGGCCGCGTGAAATGCCAGCCATCGCGGCTGTACCCGATGCACAGCTCATCGGGCTTGCTGCGCCAGGAAGGCTCGCCGCGCCAGATGGCCAGCCAGCCGACCATCAGGCTCTCGTAGCCGATGGCCTCGAAGTCGTAGAGCTGGGCGGGCAACTGGTAGTCGGCACGCGGCTCATCGAGCTTGTCGGCGCCGAGCCAGAAGGGGGCATTTGTCTCCGGCTTGTGCCACAGCGGATCAACACCCAGCTCGTGCACTTCCCAGTATCGCCGGGCCCGCGGCTTGCCCCAGCCGTGCCGCTGGCTCAGGACGACCACCTTGCGGAAGGGGTTGAGAAACGACAGGCTGGCATCGCCGGTGTCGGCGTTGGATTCAATCGCGTTGGACCAGTGAAGGCCATCGGGCGAGAACCGGAACCAGTACTGGCAGCGGCCAGCCGGCCGATACAGGTACGGGTAGGCCAGCTTGTACCGATGGGCCGGGTTGGCGTCCTGGAGATCCACCAGGCAGTTGGTGGACATGGTGTCGCCGCCGGGGTCGCTGGGATCGCTGGGCAGAACGACGTTCCGCACATCCTGGGGCGAGTTGGGGTCAAAGTGGATGCCGTCCTTGGAGTAGAGCCACTTGATGCCGCTTCGATACGGAATGCGGATCATCGCCTTGAAGGCATTGTCGCCAGGCACGTACCACAGGCAACCGGCCATGCCGCGAATCAGCGGGTTGCCCGGGTAGTACTCCAGGCGATGATGCTGTTTCTCCAGCGTGCTGGATTCGACCAGGAAGTCATCCACAAAAAGCTGGCGGCCGACGTCGATGGGAATGACCGCCGGCGGCTGCTTCAGGTACGGAGGGTCATCGGGCACCTTGCCGGCCTGGATATCCTCCCACTTGGCCTGGGGCGGCCATTCATCCGGCAGGACAATGCCGTTGTACAACGTTTCTCCAGCCTGGCAGAGCGTTCCCAGCAGCAACACCCAGCCCGCCGCCAGCATGAGTCTGGTTCCACGCATCGCAACACCTCCGTGCTCGTCCGGTAAGTTCCAGCGTTCTTTACCCCGTGCAGGTCACCGGCCAATTGCCGCATGGTTGTCCGCGCAGGCCGCGCGGATGGACATTATGATCGGCAATGATGGCCCCTGCCGCCTGCGGTGTCAATCGCCCACGGATGAAGCGTGAATTTCCGTCGTCACAGCGTATAGGTCACGGGCCAGTTGCAGCACGGCTGGCCGCGCACCACGTGCATCAGCCCCTTGCTGGGCTCGCAGAGCACCAAGGCGGTGGTCACGGTGCCATCGTCGTGCCAGTGCTTGCATTGCCCGCGCGGATAGACGCTGTGGTCGGCCATGATCTGCACGGCCTTCTGCGCCGTCAGGCGGCCGCTTTCAGCCTCAAACAGCTTGCGCAGCCCGTGGGTGCGGTACTTGGAATCCGCCTCGAAGCCCGGGTAGGGATACTGCTCATCGCCCCGGCACAGCGGCGATTCGGGATGATTCGAGCGGGTCAGGATGCCATCCTTCATCCATACCAGCCCCAGCCCGCTGATGGAGCTGTCGCAGGTGACGGCCTGGCCGCTGGAATCCATCAACATGCATCCGCCGGCGGAGTTGCCGCAGTACTTTTCCATCAGTTCCACGGCCTGGTGCACATTGTGGCAAGCCAGCGTCAGCAGCGGCAGCACGCCCGGCGTGAGCACCGGCATGCGGCTGCCGCTCTTGGCGTACAAATCGTGCCGCCAGCGGCACATGCCCGTTGACCACATGCCGTAGCCGAGCAGCTCGCCCGGATACGCCAGCACCATGATCGTCGGGGCCCCGATGATCCGCATCCGCAGGATGATGTAGAGGGGGATGCGATTCGGCGGCGTGTCCTTCACCTGGCCGGAAATGGGAATGCCGTCCAGCGTCACGGACGGGTGCAGGGCGAACGATGTGCAGCCGGCTTCTTGGGGCGGGGCCGGCGGCGCCGACTGCGGGCCAGCGCCGTCGATCAGGCCGCGGAACAGTTCCGGCAGATGCGGCGCGTATTGCTCCACGACGCGCTGAGTCTGGGGAGTCAGCTTCAGCCAGTCGCGGTTGCCTTCCAAAAATCCCCGATAACCCGGGTACTTCTCCTGCACGATCTGGGCGTAGTGCCGGCCGCACTCATAGGCGGTGCCTTCCACGGCGATCAGCGGTATAACGCCCTCGCCCACCGGCCGCGGCACGACACGGGGCAAACCCGTCAGATCCAGGTCCATGTACGACTCCACTCCTGCAAACCGCAGGACATCACTGCACTGCGGTCTTCATCAACACAAACGCGCCGAACTCCGGAGCCGTGTGCGGCGGCCTGGGATACTTCTGGGGGTCGCGGCCGATCGGTGCGGCCACCGTCAGGCCGGTCATGGGAATGGAGATGTCCTTGCCGTCGTACTTGCCGGTCACCGCAGGTTTGCCGTAGAAGTTCTGGGCATCGCGAACTTCATAGGCATCGCCCTTCTTCAGGCCAACGTTCTTGATGTCCACCTCCACCTTGGGGCTCTTGTCCCAGTTGAAGATGGTGATGTTGGCGCGGCCGGGTTCGTACTTGTTGGGCCGCACGAAGATCTTCTTGCCGGAGGTGGGCCGGTCGGGAATGTGCACGTTGCCAGTGCCGAACTGGTCGATCTTGAAGCCGACGATCATGCCGATGAAGGTGTTGTCCATCATCTTCAGGTCGGTGTTCTTGCCCAGGGTCTCGGCGTCCCAGGCGACGCGCTTGTCGGGGCCGGGGCTGACTATGTAGTTGCCTTGGATGAGGGCGCCCTCGCTGCCACCGATGTTGCAGGTGGATTTATCCACCCACGTGGGGCTGTACACATAGTTCTCAATGATCTTGGGGTCGACGATGGGGCTGCCGCCGCCGATATGCATCTCCGGGAAGTTCTTGATGCGGCGCTGAATCACCGACATCTCGCCGTTGTTGAAAAACGTGTTGCCCTTCATGGTCACGTCCTTCATGCGGGCGTTGTGCGTGCCGTAGATCTGAAAGCCCAGGAAGCACTGGCGAAAAACGATATTGTCGATGAATTCCTTGTGCGTCTTGCTCTGGATGTAAAAGCCGTGCCCGTGGCCGCGCTCTTCAGGCTTATTGGGGTCGCCGTCGAAACCATTGTTGTACACCAGGCAGCCGTACACTTCCTCCTCGGCCGAACCCCAGCAGCCCATGCCGCTGCCGCCGCCGTCGTGGGCCACGCAGTTGATGATCTTGATGCCCGGATTGTTGCCCTCGGGGTCCTTGGCGTCGGAGTTGCCGATATTGAACGGGTCACCCGTATTCTTCGTGCCGTTGGTCTGGACTTCCAGCCCCCACAGCCACACGTATTTCGTGGGGATGATCTCCCTCGACGCAACATCGATCGGAGCGTGCACGGTGACGCGCTGATTCTTGTAGTTGCGCACGATGATGGGTTTCTTTTCCTCGCCCTGGAGGCGGACATGCAGTTGCCCGGCGGGCTCATAGGTTCCGCCCAGGATCCAGATCGTATCGCCCGGCTTCACTTCCTTGTGCTCGGCCGCGAGGGCCGAGGTGATATCCCAGGGGGCCTGCTGCGTGCCGGCGTTTTGCATCTTGCCCTCGGGTCCGACAAACCACTCCGCCGCCTGGCAGAACCCGCATGCGGCAACAAACACCAGGACCAACGCTCCAAACGAGAGGAACTGCCGGCTGGATCGAAGACCCGTCAACATGGTTGGCACTCCTAACGCAGGCTAATGGACTCTGCCGGGGGCGACCTCGCGCGAGCCACCGTCGCGGCAGTCGAAATTTGCGTAGTTTTGCACGCGGTTACGCGCGTTATCGGACACGCTACCCCCAGCGGCGATACCTGTCAATGGATTGATCTTTACCGATTTGCGATTGCCCAATTGCCGGCTGAATTCCGGGGAGAGCCGACCTTGGCCGCCACGCGCGAACTCGTACAAACGATTGCCGATCGCCCATCGAGGCCGCGGGACAATTGCTGCCCCGCCAGCGCTCAATCGGCGATCGGCAATCACCAAAGACAATTTAAATCAGATCAGCTACACCGCCTGGGCGACCAGGTCGCCCACCTCGGTAGTGGTGAATCCCATCTTGCCGGCGGCCTGGCTCTTCATCTTAGGCGTGGTGGCCATGACGGCCTTCTCCACGCGGTCGCCGGCATCCATCAGCTTGGCATCCTTCTTCTGCACGCCGGTGTTCTTGAGCAGCATGCCGAGGGCCGCGATGGCGGCGATGGGGTTGATCACGTTCTTGCCGGTGTACTTGGGGGCCGAGCCGCCCATCGGCTCGTACATGGACACGCCCTGCGGGTTGATGTTCCCGCCGGCGGCGACGCCCAAGCCGCCCTGGATCATGGCCGCCAGGTCGGTGATGATGTCGCCGAA
>PMYD01000119.1:0-15552 GCA_003171335.1 Phycisphaerales bacterium | reverse complement strand
ACCACGTGTCGCCGGCGAAGGTCAGCACGTTGGTCTTGTGCACCAGCGTGAGCATCATCTTGGGGTTCTTGCGGCGGCGGCACAGCTCGAAGGCGTAGCGGATGGCCCGCTCGGCGCCGAAGCGCGTGGTGCAATTAACCTGTGTGGACACCTCGGCCGGCATGCCCTTGTACTGGATGCCGCCCATGCCCGTGTACAGGCCCTCGGTGTTCTCGCGCACAACCACAAAATCAATATCCTTGGGTTCCTTGTCCTTCAGCGGCGTCCAGACGCCCGGGTACAGCCGCACCGGCCGCAGGTTGATGTACTGGTCCAGCTCGAAGCGCGTCCGCAGCAGCAAACCCTTCTCCAGGATGCCCGGGGCGATCTTGGGGTGCCCCACGGCGCCCAGGTAGATGGCGTCGAATTTCCGCAGCTCGGCCAGTTCCTCATCGTGGATTACGGGAATCGACGGCTTATTGGGATCGCCGCCGGCCGCCAGGTAGCGGTCGCCGCTGAGATTGAAATCTTTCGTCGTGTACTCAAAGCCGGTCTTCTTCGCCACGGCCTTGAGCACCTTGAGCCCCTCGGCCACCACTTCGGGGCCCGTTCCGTCGCCGCCAATGACTGCGATACGCATGGGAGGTTCCTTTCTGCTTGGCAAAGGGCAGAAGTATAGGGCCGCCGGGGCGAACAGACAAGGCGGAAAGAAGGCTGGAGAATGAAGGCCTTTGGACCCGGCAACCGGCAGCGGCGGGAATGGCGCCACGGCTGCGCTGTTTGCAGCCGTGCGCTGTGCCAGCCGAGATGACAAGAGGTCCGCTGGTTTGGCAAGCGTCTGTGCGGGAGGCTGGGTGCCGTGGCTGCGTCCTTTTGCAGCCACGCGTCATCGGAACAGAATTCACGGAGTCAAACGCGGCAACTGGCATGAGCTGAAAGCATGGGCGAGAACACTCGCAGACTCCTGGCTGCAGAAAGATGCAGCCACGGAACCCCGGCTGGAGGCTTCGGGACCCGGTACCGACAGCAAATGGAAAGGTGCCACGGCTGCGTTGTTTGCAGCCGTGCGCTGTGCCCGCCGAATTCACGAATGGTTCGCTGGTTTCCTCAGGACCTGTGGCTTTGTCGATGTATCCGGCGCACGGCTGCAAACAACGCAGCCGTGGCACCTCGGACTACTCGGCCCCGGTCTTGCTTTCGCCGCCACAGGCGCTATCATGACCCGCTACACAAACACGGAGGCACCCATGAGTTCCAGCGAAAAACGTTATGTCGTCACCAAGGTTACTGGTCAAGTCCCGCTTGTCGGCGACCCGAAAGCCGGGCCGTGGAAGAAAGCCAGGATGCTGAAGATCGACCAGTTCTCCTGGTACAAGTCCGGCGACAAGCAGGCCACGACCGTGCGCCTGCTGTACGATGACCAGGCGGTGTACGCGCAGTTTATCTGCGAGGATACGCACATTTATGCCGAGGCCACGGAGCTCAACGGGCCGGTGTGGAAGGACAGTTGCGTCGAATTCTTCGGCACGATTGCCCCGGAGAAATCCACGGACTACTTCAACCTGGAGATGAACTGCTGCGGCACGTTCCTGGTGGGCTTCAATCGCAGCCGGGACAAGGGGGTGCGGATTTCCCCCGACCTGGCCGCACGGGTCAAGGTCATCTCCCCGCTGCCCAAGGCGCCCAAGGCGGAGAGTCCCACGGATAACGGATGGTGGATCGCCGTGCGGCTGCCCTTCGACGTCATCGCCGAGCTGTCCGGCCAGCCGGTCCAGGTGACTTGCGGCACGGCCTGGCGGGCCAACTTCTACCGCTGCGGCGGCAAGACCGATCAGCAGTACGGCTGCTGGTCGCCCATCGACACGGTCAAGCACCCCTTCGCCGATTTCCACCGGCCGGAGTATTTCGGCTCACTGGTCTTTGGATGAGGCCCTTTTCCCCAGGAACGTGTATGAAAATCGGCTCCGATCGTGGCACGGGCGTCTCGCCCGTGAGTCTCACGGCCATCTTGGCCGTGAATCCGGCCGTTTCTTATGCCGCCACGGGCGAGACGCCCGTGGGACTCATGGGCGGGACGCCCATGCCACGTTTTCATACACGTTCTAAGACAAAGGCGGACCACATCGATCGCCAAGACCACAAAGACCGCAACCGCGCACAAAAGACCGGCTCGAGCCCATCCCTCCGCGCTAGACCGATGCAGAGCTGGAGACCCTTCCTCGCAGCGCCCTTCGGCCACGGGGAAGGCCGCGAAAGGGGCCGGAAAAGTAGCATGTCCCCTTATTTGCCCCCTTATTTGCCTTTGTTTTGGGAAAAGTAGCCTGTCCCCTTTGTCTTCTGTCCCCTTTGTCTTCTCCAGCTCGAAGAGGCGCAGGGCCAGCCGAACTGCCGCCAGGCGCACAGGAGCGATGTTGAAAACGCCCACCCTTACGATCGTATGCACCGGATCGTGACGGCTATCACAGTAGCTCCAGCGAGTATATAGAAGAGCGCCGTGAGAGAGAAGAAGGCGGTAACGGTAGCGATAGGAATTATCAGCCACACGAGTATCGCGTAGGGGAGGTAATAGTGGTCAACCATAGAACGGAGACTAGAAAGGGGTTCTGGCCAGGTCACACGCGCACCGCATTTCCAGCAACAGTGAGTTCCAATGATATCAGGGGTGTCGTGCTCATAAACCCTTGGGGGAATCATGCGACTTCCACAGTTGGGGCACCTCTTGGAAATTCGTCGAGTCAACACTGCAAGAAACAACCCCAAAGGACTGTGCTTCTTGGACTGTTCCTCTTGTGCTCGGCGAGTCTCGATGTATTCTTGCCGGTTTTGGCGAAGATTCTTGGAGGGGTCGAACCACCAAGAGCACGAAGGGCATCTCACCTCGGACGGAACGGTGCCTTCGGGCAACTTGGCGATCTTCATGCACGAAGGACACGCGACTATGGACGTTTCCAATGACAGCCGGGCTGATAGAGCCGTAATCTCCTGCTCCGTCTGTTCTTTGTCAGTTGGATTCAGATTCAGATCTTTCATCGATACCTCCAAAGACCAGACGGGGGAAACCAGGGGACACCAAACTGGTTTTGCCCTTGACGCAAGCGTCTAGAAGATGGAAACAAAGTCGGAATCGGGAAGAAACCTATTCTTCCTCCTGCTTCTTCTTCTCCGACTTGGCGACGATCTGCTGCTGGACGTTGCCCGGCACCGGCTCGTAGTGGCTGAACTCCATGGTGTAGGAGCCCTGGCCGCCGGTGATCGAGCGGAGCTGGCTGTTGTAGTTCATCACCTCGGCCAGGGGCGCCGTGGCGCGAATCGCCTGCATGCCGCCGGGCAGCGTGTCCATGCCCTGGATGCGGCCGCGCCGGCCGTTCAGGTCGCCGGAAATGTCGCCCATGTACTGCGCGGGGATGGTGATCTCCAGGTTCACGATTGGCTCTAAAAGCACGGGCCTGGCCTTGGAGATCGCGTCGATGAAGGCCCACTTCCCAGCCGTGCGGAACGCTACTTCCTTGGAGTCCACCGGGTGGTGCTTGCCGTCGTACACGCTGACGCGCACATCGCTCATGGGGTAGCCGGCGATGGCGCCTTCGGCCAGCACATCGCGCACGCCCTTTTCAATCGCGGGCACGAACTGGCCGGGAATACTACCACCGAAGATGTCGTCGACGAACTCAAAGCCGCTGCCGCGCTCCAGGGGCTCGACGCGCAGGTACACTTCGCCGAACTGGCCGGCGCCGCCGGTCTGCTTCTTGTGACGATGGTGGCCTTCGGCCTTGGCGGTGACCGTCTCGCGATAAGGGATTTTCGGCTGCTTGGTGACCACTTCCAGGTTGAAGCGGCCCTTCATCTTCTCCAGCATCATGCGCAGGTGCAGGTCGCCGATGCCGCTGATGACCGTTTCGTGCGTCTGATTATCGCGGATGCCGACGAAGGTGGGGTCCTCCTCGGCCAGCTTGGACAGCGCCTCGGAGATCTTCTGCTCATCGCCGCGGCTCTTGGGCTCGATGGCCAGGCTGTACATGGGCGTGGGGGCGGCGGGCATCTGGCCGTACATGGCGCTGGACTCGGCGTGCAGCACATCGCCCCACTTGATCTCCTCCACCTTGGCCAGCGAAATGATGTCGCCGGCCACGGCGTGCTGGATCTCGCGCGACTCCTTGCCGAACACCTTGAAGAGGTGCCCCACCTTCGTGGCTTTGCGGCCATCCTTCAGCACGTACATCGTGTCGGGGGCCACGGAGCCCTGGAGGATGCGCACCCAGCTCTGCTTGCCCACGAAGGGGTCGGAGGTCACTTTAAACGCCTGGCCGATGAACGGCTTGGCCGGATCGCACACGATCTTCACCGCCTCGGCATCGGCGGCCTCGCCCTTGCGGATCGGCCGCGCCGGCGACTGGTCGGGACCGGGGAAGAACTGGGCGACGGCGTCCATGAATTCCGGGACGCCCACAGCGCTGCGGGCCTCGGTGAAGAGAATCGGAATGACCGTGCCGGCCAGCATGGCCTTGCTGAAGGCCGCCCCGAGCTGTTCGGCCGAAACCTTCTCGCCGCCCAGGTACGCCTCCATCAGCTTCTCATCCGCCTCGATGACGGATTCCATCAGTTGCGTCTGCGCATCGGCCGCCGAGCCCAAGTCGCTTTCGCCGGCGGTGTTGACGAAGCAATCGATCACCTTCTTGCCGCCATCGGCCGGCAGGTTCATGGGCTTGCAGGAGGCGCCGAAGACTTCCTGAATCGTGCCCACCAGGCCCATGAGGTCGACGTTCTCGGCCTGGATCTTGTTGATGACGATGGCCCGCGCCAGCTTCAGTTCCTCGGCCAGCTTGAACAGCCGCCGCGTGTTCACCTCGATGCCGGCGGCCGCCGAAATGACGATGACCGCGATATCGGCGCCCCCGGCCGCGCTGACCGGCCCGCCGATGAAGTCCGGGTAGCCGGGGGCATCGATGATGTTAATATCCTTGCCCTTGTAGGCCACGTAGGCCAGCGACGGGTTGATGGAGTGCTGACGGTCCTTCTCGGTCGCGTCGAAATCCATGACGGTCGAGCCGTCCTCGACGGTGCCGAATCGGCTGGTGGCCCCGGCCGTGTGCAAGATGGCCTCGGCCAGCGTGGTCTTGCCGCACCCGCCGTGCCCCAAAAGAACGATGTTGCGAATATCCTGCGGTCTTTGCGCTGCCATCACATGCTCCAAAGCAAGACTGTCATCGCCATACAGGATAGCGGCCCGCCGTGCGGCGGCAAAACGGCCGCCGCCACACAAAGGCCGAAAAACGAAAGATTTTTTACTATAAGCCAAGCCGCCGGCCCGGCAAGCGGAAAATTCGGGCAAAGCGTGCAAACCGGCGACGTTTCCCCTTGGAATTTTCCGGCACGGCAGTATTCTGTCGGCATCGTGCCCCTGGTGAGGAACGTATGGCTCCCTGGATTCTTCCATCGCTATCGCAAGTCGCCGCCCAACTTCATCTGCCCGATCAAGGCGCGCCGTGGGCGCCGCATTGGGACCAGGCCATCGCCGCCGCGCCCGCCGAAGCGCCGAACTGGCTGAGCCAGTCGGCCATCGCCGATGCCTGCCGGGCGGCCAGCCTGGATGAATCGATGACCGCCGCCGCCCTGGCCATGGGCAAGCGGATCGAGAACGATCCGGCCCTGCGAACGCTGCTTTGGTACTACCACTATCGCCTGTACCTGGCGGTACCGTACGTCTTCGAGTCGGACTGGCCGCTGCTGACGGAGGCGTTGGGGGATGAGGCGGGTATGTTTCAGGTGTCGGTGGCGCTCTCGGCCACGCCACACGTGCTGGAGAATCACCGCCAGCGCGGCATCTCGCCCGAAGTCACGCGCGACACGCTGTCGGATGTGGCGTTTTGCCTGAAGACCGAAGATTACACCGCCGAACACGGCCGCTGGGGCCTGAGCATCCGCATCCTGAGCTGGCTGTCGAACCACTACCGCGGCCAGTGCTACCGGCTGGGGCGGCTGCAGTTCGTTCACTCGCCCTTCGCCGATGCGCTGCGGGCGTACCGCCATCGCCGCGATGGCACGGTGGTGGCCTTAAGCGAGGCCGGCGTGCGCTATCGCGCCGACGGCCAGTACGACGGCGCCGGCGGTGTTTGCGACTCGCAAGGCGGCTGGACCAGCGAACTTACCGAGACGGCCGGCGGCATCGAGGGTTCGCCCATTCACCCAGTCGGCTACGCCGTTCGCCGGCAAATCCGCCTGGCCGCCGACCAGTGGGCGCCCGCGCTGGTCCGCGGCGACGGCGTGCTGGATATGCACATCCCGGCCGGCTCGCCCATGGATTGCGACGCCTGCATGCAGTCGCTGCGCCAGGCCCGCGAGTTCTTCCCGCGCCACTTCCCCGACAAACCCTTCGTCGGCTTCGACTGCCGGTCGTGGCTGATGGATGGCCAGTTCGACACGCTGCTGCCGGCCACCTCCAACCTGGTGCGCGTTCAGCGGCAGATGTACCTCTTCCCTTTTCCCGGCCAGACAAGCTGGGTGATGGGCGTGGTCTTCGGCCTCAAGGGCGCCTCCACGCGGAACTTCACGCTCGCCGAGCTGCCGCGACAGACGGGCATGCAGCGGGCCTTCGCCGCCCACCTCGAACGCGGCGGTCACTTCCGCGCCGGCGGCGGGTTCCTGCTGGTGGATGATCTGGACAAAGGTCCAGATGTGTACCGGCGGCAGAAACTGCCTTGGTAGTCGAACCTCCGGCCCGTTTTTTGCCGAGACAATCCCGCCGCCCGCGCACACAATGGCCGCGTGAGCACCACGCCAAGACAACACTGGGAGCATGCCCCGGCCACGCTGGAGGAACTGGCCGCCATGGCCGGGCGGCTTGGCGTCCGCATTGATGCCAGCGCGGATGTCTCGTGCCTGGCCAAGCCCGTTTCCATGCCGGGCCACACGATTCCCAACAGCCTGGCCATCCATCCGATGGAAGGCTGCGATGCGGATGCGGATGGCCGGCCCGGTCCGCTGACGGTTCGGCGCTACGAGCGCTTCGCCCGCGGCGGCGCGGGGCTGATCTGGCTGGAGGCGGCGGCCGTGGCGCCCGAGGGCCGGGCCAACGCCCGTCAACTCTGGCTGCATGAAGGCAGTGTGGACAGCTTCGCCCAACTGGTCGAACGGATTCACCGCGTCGCCGCCGAGTTTGAACCGGCCCACCGGCCGTACCTGGTGCTCCAGATCACGCACTCCGGCCGCCACTCGCGGCCGCAGCCGGTGTTCGTGCACGATGATGGCAAGGCCGCCGGGCCACTGCTGAGCGATGAGGAATTGGATCGCCTCCAGGACCAGTTTGTCGCCGCCGCCCGCCTGGCCAGGCAAGTCGGTTTTGACGCCGTGGACGTGAAGGCCTGCCACAACTACCTCATCAGCGACCTGCTGGCGGCACACACCCGGCCGGGACGCTACGGCGGTAGCTTCGAAAATCGCACCCGGTTCCTCCGCGAGGTGGTCGGCCGCATCGCCACCGAAGCGGCCGGCGCGCTGGCCGTGGCGACCCGCCTGGGCATTTACGACGGTGTGGCCTGGCCCCATGGCTGGGGCGTGGCGAGTGATGTGTCGCTGCGGCCGGACCTCACCGAGCCGTGCCGACTGATCGGCCAGTTGCGGCAGGCCGGCCTGGGCTTGATCAACCTGACCATCGCCGATCCCTATCGCCTGCCGCATCTGGGACGGCCCTACGACCATGCCCCCGATGGCGCCACCGCCGCCCCGGAGCATCCGCTGGTGGGCGTCAGCCGCATTATTGAGCTGGTGGGCCAGGTGCAGCGGGCGTTTGGCGATCTGCCAATAATCGGGACAGGCTACTCCTGGCTGCGAACGTTGCTGCCGCACGTGGCCGCCGCCGCCAAGGCCGCCGGCAAGATCACGCTGGTGGGCGCGGGCCGACTGGCCTTCGCCTATCCCTACTTCGCCGCCGACATCCTGCGCACGGGCCGGTTGGACGCTCGCAAGGTGTGCATCGCGTGCAGCGCCTGCACGCGGATCATGCGCGAAGGCGGCCAAACCGGCTGCGCTATCCGCGACCGTGCCGTGTACGGCCCCGGCGGCAGCGCCAATCGCCCCGCCGAGGGCCTAGCGGCCGGCGAATACAGGAGAACCACATGACTCGGCCCGTGGCCATCATCACCGGCGCCAGCCGGGGAATCGGAAAAGCCATCGCCCTGGAGCTGGCGGCCCTGGGCTACGACCTGGTGATCAGCCACTTTGATTTCGACTCGACGGGCCAGCCGGACGATGCGGCCGCCAAGGCCGCCGCGGCAGAGATTTCCCGCGCTGGCGCTGCCTGCCGCGAGCTTCGGGCCGATGTGAGCAAGGCCGCCGATCGCGCAGCGCTGGTGGACCTGGCCCGCCAGGCTTTCGGCCGCTGCGATCTGCTGGTCAACAACGCCGGCATTGCCCCCCAGCGGCGGGTGGACCTGCTGGAGGCGACCGAGGAGAGCTTCGACCGCGTGCTGGCGGTGAATCTCAAGGGCCCCTACTTTCTCACGCAGCTCGTGGCCCGCTGGATGGTCGAGCAGCGGCGGCAAGACCCCAGAGGGCCGCTGCGAATCGTGAATGTGGGCTCCATCTCGGCCTTCACCAGTTCACCGGCGCGTGGCGAGTACTGCATTTCCAAGGCCGGCGTGGGCATGATGACCGCCCTCTTCGCCGACCGTTTGGCCGAGTGCACCATCGGCGTTTTCGAGGTCCGCCCCGGCATCATCGCCACCGACATGACCGCCGCCGTGCGCGAAAAGTACGACCGGCTGATCGCCGAGGGGATCACGCCCCTCAAACGCTGGGGAACGCCCCAGGATGTGGCGGCGGCCGTGGGAGCTATCGCGACCGGAAAGCTGGATTTTTCGACCGGGCAAGTGATTAATGTCGACGGCGGGTTTCAGATTAGGAGACTCTAGAAAAGGCAAATCCCAAATTCCAAATCCCAAATCCCAAACAAATTCCAAGCACCAAAATCCAAAGGGGAACAAAAGTCCGCCCGGTATGGCGAGAAGAGTCTCATTGACGTAGTTTGGAACTTGGAATTTGGGATTTGGTGCTTGTTTGGGATTTGGAATTTGGGATTTGGGATTTTTGGGCCACTAGGCTGCCATGGAAACTGCTGAAATCTCCAATCACGTTATTCGCCTTCATCGCTTCGACACGGTGATCGTTGGCGCCGGTGCCGCCGGCCTGAACTGCGCGGTTCACCTGCACGAATTCCTGCGCCAGGCCGGCGTGAACCAGCCGCAGCGGCTGATCGCCGTGGTCGCGCGCGGGATCGAGCTGGGCGCCTCGCGGATGAGCGGGTCGGATAAGCAGACGTACTACAAGCTAGGCACACGGCCCGATACGCCCGACAGCGCAGCCGCCTTTGCCGCCAGTCTCACGGCCGGCGGGGCATGCCATCACGACCTGGCCCTGGCGGAGGGCATCTCCAGCCTGTGTGAGTTCTATCACCTGTCGCGCAGCGGCGTGCCCTTCCCGCGCGATGTGATGGGCGCGTATGTCGGCTACAAGACCGACCACGATCCAGGGGAGCGCGCCACCTCCGCCGGACCCAAGACATCACGCTACATGGCCCAGTGTCTCCAGCGGGAGGTCCAGGCCGCCGGCATCCCTATGTTTGACGGCCAGGAGGCCGCATCGCTGCTGGTGCGGGGCGAGGGCGCCGATCGGCGGATCATAGGCGTGGCTTGCCTCGATGGCACCGCCGGCCCGCCCGGCCGCGATTTCGCGATCAACGTATTCCTCTGCCGCCACCTGGTGCTGGCCGCCGGCGGGCCGGGCGAGCTGTACGAAACCAGCGTTTACCCCGCCGGCCAGATGGGTCTGCACGGGCTGGCGCTGGAGGCCGGGCTGGCGGCGGAGAATCTCACCGAATGGCAGTTCGGCCTGGCCAGCACGCTCTTTCGCTGGAACGTCTCGGGCACGTACATGCAGGTCATCCCGCGCATCTACTCCGCCACCGCCGACGGCAGCGACGAGCGCGAGTTCCTCACCGAGGCGTTTCCCACCATGCGGCAATTGGCCGGCGCGATCTTCCGCAAAGGCTACCAGTGGCCCTTCGATCCGCAGCGCGTGGAGAATTACGGCTCTTCGCTCATCGACCTGCTGGTCTTCAACGAGACCTCATGCGGCCGCCACGTGTTCATGGACTTTCGCCACAACCCGCGCGGCCCCTCGGCGCTGGGGCCTTTTTGCCTGGCCGACCTGGATACGGAAGCCCTGGGTTACCTCCAGGCGGCCGGGGCCATGCAGGAGCGGCCGATCGACCGGCTGGCGCACATGAACGCGCCGGCGATCGAAATCTTTGCCGAGCACGGCATCGACCTGGCCCGTCAGCCGCTACCCATCGCCGTGTGCGCCCAGCACAATAACGGCGGCCTGGCCGTCAACGCCTGGTGGGAATCGAGCGTGCCCGGCACGTTTGTCATCGGCGAGATGGCCGGCACACACGGGGTCAAGCGGCCGGGCGGCTCCGCGCTCAACGCCGGGCAGGTCGGCGGGCTGCGGGCGGCGGAGTTTATCGCCAATGCCGGCGGTGCGGCCCAGGCGGCGGATGAGCCGTGGGAGCAGATCCAAGGGCAGGTTGAACAGGTTCTGGGCCGGCTCGATGGCGCTTTGGCGCCCAAACCGGGCCGCCGGCCGGGCGAGGTGCTGGCTGAGATTCGCCAGCGGATGTCCGCCGCCGCCGCACATGTCCGCAAAGAGCCCGATATTCGCCGCGCCCTGGATGAAGCCGTGGCCTTGCGCTGTCGGCTGGAGCAAAAGCACCTGGCGGCCGGGCCGGGCGAGGAGCTGGTACAGGCCATCCAGGCCCGGCATCTGGCGCTGACCAGCGTGGCCTGCCTCAAGGCCATCTGGGAGTATCTGCGCCAAGGCGGCGGCTCACGGGGTTCGTACCTGGTGGCCTCCCAGGCCGGCCGTGAAATCCACCCCGGCCTGATCGACGGCCAAACCGGCCGGCCCCTGCGCTATCTGCCGGAGAACGAGTCACTCCGCCAGTCGATCCTCCGCCTGCGCTATGATGCCGCCCAGGCGGATCTCTTTTCCTGCCAGAACATCTCGCCTCGCCCCGCGCCGCCGGCCCCAACGGCTTTCGAGCCGGCCTGGGCGGATTTTCGCGAGAAGAGGATTTATTCGCGTCTTCCAGGCTGCATCTAGCCTTGCCCACCTTGACCGGGCCGGTCCGGCCCGGTAGCATCCTTATTGAATGGCGTCACGAGCGGCTTTGCCGGCTGTGAACAGCCGGGGCCGATCGATTTGGCGTAGCGGCTACAGTTCAGGGCCAGGCAGTTCATGCAAGAGGGCAAGCTTCGTTTTGGGGTCCTGTGCCACGGCACTTCGTTCAAGGCGTGGCAGGCCCGCTGCCTGCGACAACTCCTGGAAATTCCGGGCGTCGAGCCCGCCTTGCTCATCGTCGACGCCGACTCACCGCCGCCGCAGCCCCCCAGCCTGTTTCGCGCCGCAGGGAATATCCTGAGCGGGCGCACGACCGCCTGGCACCTGTACGCCCGACGCATGAAGGGGCAACTGACCAGCAGCCGAACCGTCTCGATGGAGCAGGAATTGGCCGGGGTGCCGCGCCTCGAGTGCCGGACGCAGCTCAAAGGCCGCTGGTCGCATTATTTCACCGATGAGGACGTCGAGCGCATCCGCCAGCACCGGCTCGACTTCATCCTGCGCTTCGCCTTCGAGATCATCCGCGGCAAGGTGCTTGATGCCGCCGAGTATGGCGTCTGGTCGTTCCACCACGGCGACCCGGCCCACTACCGAGGCGGCCCGGCGTGCTTCTGGGAGGTTTATGACGGCGCGCCGCTGACCGGCGCGATCCTCCAGCGGCTCACCCATCGCCTCGATGCCGGGGTGATCCTGCACCAGGGAACCTTCGGCACCGACCGCGGCATGAAGGCCTACTCCCTGACCTGCAACAAAGTGACACTGGGCGCGGCCTCCTGGCCCGCCCACCTCTGCCGCCAGATTCTCAGCGGCAATGACGCGCGCGTGCGCGCCGGCACGCCCTGCCGGACGACCGCGCCAATCCGCCACGATCCCTCGCCCTGGCAATCGCTGCGATTTCTGGCGCGATGCGTGCGAAAGGAGCTGGCGCTCAAGGTTCGTTGGCTGTTCCGAGAAGAGCAGTGGAATATCGGCTACGCACCGATCCCGATCCACAAGCTGCTGGCCAAGTGCGAGTGGCCCGAGGTCCGGTGGTATCGCAAGTTGCCGCGACATCAGTTCCTGGCCGACCCCATGGCCACCCGATTTGACGGCCGCGTGGCGATCATCGCCGAACACTACGATTACCGCACGCGCAAAGGCACGCTGCGCACGCTGGCCCTGGAAAACGGCCGGCCGGCCGGCGAGCCGGCTCTGGCGATCGAGGAGCCCTGGCATCTGGCTTATCCCTACCTGGTCCACCTCGGCGCGGACCTGTATTGCATTCCCGAGGGCATCGGCGGGGATTGCCTGTGGGCGTACCGGGCGAGGGAGTTTCCCACGGCGTGGGAGCGGATCGGGCCGCTGATAGACAAAACCCGCATCGTGGACCCCACGCTTTTCGAGCACGAAGGCCGCTGGTGGCTGCTGGGCATGCGCAGCGGCGAATATCGCGAGCAGGGCTACGTCGAGCTGCACGGCTGGTACGCCGACAGCCTGATGGGTCCCTGGCAGCCGCACCTGTGCAATCCGATCAAGACGGATGTCCGCAACAGCCGGCCGGCCGGGCCGCCCTTCTACCATGCGGGCAAGTTATATCGTCCCACGCAGGATTGCTGCGGCGAATACGGCAGCGCCGTGGCCATCAACGAGGTGCTCACGCTTTCGCCCACGGAGTTTGAGGAGCGACAAGTCACGCGCCTGACTCCCCATCGCCGCTGGCCCTACTCCGACGGCGTCCACACCCTCTGCCCGGTAGAGGGCGGGGTGATCATTGATGCGCGGCGCTGGATCTTCATTCCGCACTGTTTCTGGGGGCGATTGCGGGCACTGCTGTTTTCCAGCGGGTCGGAATACGCGCGCAGCCAGCGCACGAAAACCGTTTTAGCAGCGGCGGCGGCCGGCGGGCAGTCAGCCGCCCCTGCCGGCCAGAAAGTCTCGCCATGATGCCGTTTGCCGTCCTGGCCACGGTGGGCCGATTCGCCGTGCTCGATCAGGTGGTGCTGGGCGCCTACCTGCTGGGCATGGTGCTGCTGGGCGGGTATTTCAGCCGGCGCGAGAAGTCCACCGACGACTACTTCCGCGGCGGCCGGCGCGTGCCCTGGTGGGCCGCCGGCCTGAGCATCTTCGGCACGGCGCTGAGTTCAATCACCTACCTGGCCGTGCCGGGCAACGCTTTTGCGGGCGATTGGTCGATGATGATCGCCCGCTTCTCGCCGCTGCTGCTGATCCCGCTGGTGGCCGCCGTGTACATTCCGTTTTATCGCAAGCTGGATGTGACCACGCCTTACGAGTATCTGCAGCGGCGCTTCAGCACGCCGGTGCGGCTGCTGGCCAGCGCCCAATGGATCCTGCTGCAATTCGTGCGGATGTCCGTCATCATCTACCTGCCCTCGCTGGCGCTGAACACGGTGACGGGCGTGGATATCCGCCTGTGCATCGGCCTGATCGGCGTGGTCACCACGGTCTATGCCACGATGGGCGGCATCGAGGCGGCCGTGTGGACCGATGTCGTTCAGGTCGTGGTGCTGATGGGCGGTGCGGCGGTGGCCCTGGGCTTCGTGCTCGCCAAAGTGGACGGCGGTTTTGCGGGCGTTATCACCCAGGGAATGCAGGCGGGCAAATTCCACACGTTCCAATGGACGTGGAGTTTTGCCGCACCGGCGGTCTGGGTGCTGGTGGTGGGCGGGGCTATCAACGAATTCTCCGCTTACACGACCAACCAGGCCCTGGTCCAGCGCTACATGGTCACGCCGGATCTGCGGCAGGCCCGTCGAGCCCTGTGGACCAGCGCCCTGGGCGGAATTCCAACGGGGTTCCTCTTCTTCTTCCTGGGCACGGCGATGTGGGTCTTCTATAAGCAGAACCCCAGCCTGCTGCCGGAGGCCGCCGCCGGCGATATCGCCCGCATGAAAGGCGACAGCGTCTTTCCCTGGTTCATGGTGCAGCAACTGCCCCCGGGTGTGTCGGGGCTGGTCATCGCGGGCCTGTTTTCGGCGGCCATGGGCGCCGTCTGCAGCGGAGTCAATTCGATCTCGGCAGCGCTCACCACCGATTTCGTGCGGCCGCTGCGGCGGGCCGCCGGCGAGCGCTCGATGCTGAACCTGGCCCGCGTGCTGACCTTGGCCGCCGGTGCGACTTCCACCGCCATTGCCCTGGCCATGGCGCACTGGGATATCAAATCGTTCTACATGTTCTTCATGACCGTGCTGGGGCTTTTCACCGGCGGCGTAGCGGGCGTGTTCGTGCTGGGCATTTTCAGCCGCCGCGCCTCTGCCGCCGGCAGCCTGATCGGGGCGCTGGCGGCCGATGCCTTGATGGTGGGGATGATGGTCGCCTGGCGGGATCTGCCGGAGGACCAGAAGCCCATGCACGGAATGCTGTACGGGACCGTCAGCCTGGTCGTCTGCCTGGTCGTGGGCTATGGGGCCAGCCTGCTTTGGCCGGGCCAGCCAAAATCGCTGTCGGGTCTGACGATTTTCACCCGCGGCCATCACGAAGCGCCATCGCCTGTCGCAGCGACCCCGCCGCCGCCTTCAGCCGCCGGCGCGCCTGCTCGAAGTCCAGCCGGCACGCGTGCATGAGGATCGCCGTCTTGGCCTGCCCGTGTGATTTTTCCAGCAGCGTTCGGGCCCGCGCGCGGCGGACGGCGGCAGCGGCACAAACAATCCGCTCTGCCCGGTCGCGCAACTTCACGTTCGTGGCCCGCAGGTCCACCATCAGGTTCTCGTAAACCTTGCCCAGCCGCACCATCGCCGCCGTCGTCAGCGTGTTGAGCACCAGCTTGGTGGCGGTGCCGGCCTTCATTCGCGTCGAGCCGGTCAGCGCCTCGGGGCCGACGACCGGGCAGATCACCACATCCGCCCGCACCTGCCGCCGGACCTGCGGCGAGCAGGTGACAAAGAGCGTGGCGGCGCCCCGCTCGCCCGCGCGGGCGATGGCGCCCAGCACGAACGGCGTCACGCCGCAGGCGGCGATGCCGCACACCGTGTCGCGCGGGCCGATGCGTTTTTTCTCCACCGCCGCCGCGCCTGCCTGGGCCACATCCTCGCAGCCCTCGGCCGAGCGCACCAGCGCTCGCCGGCCGCCGGCGATGATGCCCTGCACCATCGTCCGCGGCACGCCGAAGGTCGGCGGGCATTCGGCCGCATCCAGCACGCCCAGCCGGCCGCTCGTGCCGGCCCCTACATAAATCAGCCGGCCGCCGCGCCGCAGCCGCTCGACGATGATTTCCACCGCCGCGGCAATTTGCCTCCGCTGGCGATGGACGGCGGCGGCCACGCGGGCATCCTCGGCGTTGAGGGCGTCGACAATGCCCAGCGTGCCAAGCCGGTCCAGCCCGCGCGTGCGGCTGTTGCGCTTCTCGGTCGTCAGTTTTGATCTGTCACGCATTTTTCTGAACCCGGTGGCACAGGCTTTTAGCCT
>PMYD01000095.1 GCA_003171335.1 Phycisphaerales bacterium | reverse complement strand
GGCCGGCGCCGGGGCGGGCGCGGGGGCTGCGGCGGGCCGGGGGGCGGCAGGGCGTGCCGGTTTAGCCGCCGCCGGCTTTTCCGGCTTGCCGTCGCCAGCGCCGAAGGGGGCGACGACCAGGGTCAAGCGGCGGCCTTCCATCTTGAAGTCGCGCTCGATCTTGGCCACTTGCACCAACTCTTGCTTAATCCTGTCAAACGCCTGGCGGCCCAGGTCGATGTGGACCATCTCCCGCCCGCGGAAGAGCATGGTGAATTGCACCTTGTTGCCCTTGGAGAGGAAATCCCGGGCGTGGCTTACCTTGATCATCGTGTCATGCGGGTCGGTGCGCGGCCGCATGCGGATTTCTTTGATGACCACTTCGTGGCGGTGGCTCTTGGCCTTCTGCTCTTTCTTCTTCTGCNNTTCCATTTGCCGTAGTCCATGATGCGGCAAACGGGCGGCTTGGCCGTCGGCGCCACTTCCACCAGGTCCAACTCGGCCGCGACGGCCAGGCGCCGAGCCTGGTCAACTTCGACAACACCTAGCTGATTGTCATTTTCATCGATCAGACGCACGGGCGTAACCCGGATCTGATGGTTTACACGCAGAAACTTGCTGATGGTCCGTCCTTTCTCTAAACGGAGTCATTCTTTCGCGGCCGGCGCACAACCGGCCGCCATGTCAGAATCTTCTCAGGATTTGGCCGCCGGGGCAAACGCCACCTCGCGGCCGCGGGTCTTCCGCTCCGCCGCCAGGCGCTCGGTCGCCTGGGCCAGCGTGCAGGTCCCGGCGTCGCCCAAGGTCCGGTGCCTGATGGACACCGTGCCCTCGGCGAGTTCCTTGGCTCCAAGGATACACATATACGGCACTTTCCGCAACGTTGCCTGGCGAATCTTTGAGCCGATTTTATCGGCCGATTCATCCACGCTGGCCCGCAGGCCGGCCTCGCTGAAGGCCGCCTTCACCTGGCGGGCGTACTCGTTGAACTTATCGCTCACCGGCAGCACCGCCACCTGCAGCGGCGCCAGCCACAGCGGGAAGGCCCCGGCAAAATGCTCGATCAGGATGCCGATAAACCGTTCCAGCGAGCCGAACGGCGCCCGGTGAATCATCACCGGCCGGTGCGGGCGGTTATCCGCGCCGATGTATTCCAGCTCGAACCGCTCGGGCAAATTATAGTCCACCTGGATCGTCCCAAGCTGCCACTCGCGGCCGATGCAGTCTTTGACCACAAAGTCGATCTTGGGGCCGTAGAACGCGGCCTCGCCGATCTCCTCCGTGTACGCCATGCCCGAATCGTGCACCACGTGCCGCAGGTTCTCCTGCGCCCGCTGCCAATTCTCCGCCGAGCCGACATACTTGTCCGAAGTCCCATCGCGCAGGCCGATCCGCACGCGGAAATCGCGCAGCTCCAGCGTCGAGAGCACCAGCTTGACCAGGTCCACGCAGCCGCGGACTTCATCCTCGATCTGCTCGGGCGTGCAGAACAGGTGCGCATCATCCTGGCAGAAGCCGCGCACGCGGGTCAGGCCCGACAGCTCGCCCGACTGCTCCATGCGGTACACCTGCCCGAACTCCGCCAGCCGCAGCGGCAGGTCGCGGTAGCTGCGAGCGGCCGACTTATAAATCCGCAGGTGATGTGGGCAGTTCATGGGCTTGAGCAGGTAGCCCTCATCGTCGCCCATGTCGATGGGCGGGAACTGGCTGTCTTTGTAGTACGGATAGTGGCCGCTGGTGCGGTACAGGTCCAGCTTGCCGATGTGCGGCGTATACACCACCTGGTAGCCGCGGGCCACCAGCTCGCCACGCAGCCAGCTCTCCAGCTCGCCGCGGATGATCGCGCCATTCGGCAGCCACAGGGGCAGGCCCGGCCCCACCTGGTCATCCAGCAGGAACAGGCCAAGCTGCTTGCCGATGACGCGGTGGTCGCGCTTGCGGGCCTCCTCGATGCGNNGTGAGCATCTTGTTCTTTTCGCTGCCGCGCCAGTACGCCCCGGCCACCGTCAGCAGTTTTACCGCCTTGAGCTTGCCGGTGGAGGGCAGGTGCGGCCCACGGCACATGTCCAGGAAATCGCCCTGCTCGTACAGGCTGACGGTAGAAATGGACTCGCTGGCCACCAGGTCGTTGATCATCTCGACCTTGTAATTCTGCCCGCGCTCGGCCAGCCGCTCCTTGGCCTGGCTAACCGGCAGCACCTCGCGCTTCAGCGGGATATCCTCCTGCACGATCCTGGCCATCTCCGCCTCGATCTTGGGCAGGTCCTCGATGGAGACCGGCTCGGGCAGGTCAAAGTCGTAGTAGAAGCCGTACTGAAAGTCATTGGTGAGCGCTGGGCCGATGGTGTACTGCACCTCATCGCCATACAGCCGCCGCACCGCCTGGGCCAGCACGTGGGCGGCGGTGTGCCGCAGCACTTCCATGCCTTCCTTGTCGCGGTCGGTGATGATGCGCAGGGTATGCTCGCCTTCGGTGAGTTCCGTGGACAGATCGACCAGCTGGCCATCGACCTGTGCGGCCAGCGCCGCCCTGGCCAGGCCGGCCGAGATGCTCTTGGCCACATCCACAGCCCGCACGGGCGCGCTAAACTCTTTGGCGCTCTTGTCCGGCAGAATGACTTTCACCATGTTCGTCCGCTTTCCAATTTTCCCAGGTGGCACAGGCTTTCAGCCAGGTGGCACAGGCTTTCAGCCTGTGTCCCTATCGACCTCAGCCATCCCCCCAAACAAATCGGCACACAAGCCATCGCCCGCTCGCCGCCGGCGTAGCCTTCACGCTCCTGCCCTTGCAGGTCGTGAACACTACGCCGTGGTCGTCGTGCGGGTCATGCTTGTGTGCCGTTTTCTCGTTCAAAATCA
Source organism: Phycisphaerales bacterium (assembly GCA_003171335.1). Classification (GTDB taxonomy): domain Bacteria; phylum Planctomycetota; class Phycisphaerae; order SM23-33; family FEN-1343; genus FEN-1343. The sequence continues at coordinate 23,696 of PMYD01000095.1, read as the reverse complement.
ATTGTAGTCTACCACGTCCTCTCAGACCATGCCAACCGGCATTTTTCATTATCGGACAACGCGGGGGGTCACCGTTACCATCCGGCCGACGGAGCGCCCGGGGCCGGATAGGTTAATATTAGGTCTCTGTTAGCATCTCACACTGACCGTTTTGTCTCAGAACGTGTATGAAAACCGCATCCGATCGTAGCACGGCCATCTTGGCCGTGATCCGGCCGTTTCTTCGAGTCCGCCACGGGCGAGACGCCCATGCTACGTTTTCATACACGTTCTCAGGCCCGCAGGGCCGGAAGGTCTTCGTAGCCGGGGGCGTAAGCCCCCGGAAACCTGGCAAACACGAACCAAGCCCTGAAAGGGCGAAAGAGGTTTCTCTCTGGAGGAGGCGAACGCTCTTTCGCCCCTCCGGGGCTTTTAAGATAAGAGCCCCTTTTCCGGGGGCTTACGCCCCCGGCTAGAGATACGTGTCGACCCTTCGGGTCTAAGAAAGCGGTCAGTTTGAGTTAGCATCTTTGTCGCAGGCCTGAATGACCTGAAGTGATTAGCTGCCAGGCCCCAAAGGCCGGAATAGGATAGCCCAGGGCACAGCGCAGCGCCGCCCTGGGTACGAAAGCCCCCGAATCCCAAGCCCTGAAAGGGCGAAAGAGTTATTGCGCCCCTTCAGGGCTCAATTCATGCGAACCCTCACACCCAGGGCGACGCTGCGCTTGCCCTGGGCTTTATGATCTCGCCCCATTCGGGGCTGAAGCAAGCCAGGTGGTAAATGGACATGGGCCGTTCTCATCCCAATTCCTCTTTGGCCTTGCTCCTCCAGCCTCCGCAGGAGGCGTTTGATAGTAGCCCCGCGGCGCTGCCCGAAGCGTGGGCGAAGCGTAGTCGAAGCCCGAGCGGCGGGAGAGCCCGGGGTAAGCCGCCTCCCTCGGATTAGAGCTCTTCAGGGCGATTGAACGCAAAGGAGGGCCGGAGGTGGCATTAGCAATATTGTATTTGTTAGTTTTCGGTTATAGCTATGCGATTTAGGCTGGCGTGTCTCCGTTTTTGTTTCGCATCTTGGAGTGACTGGGTGATTCCGCAATTGTCGATTCAACAATCTGCCTTAATACCGAGTCATCGACGGGGCCGCGCATTTTCTTGAAACGCCGGCTCTCAATCTTAACTGCGCCCCGTACCTTAAGGCCTGGAAGCATGGGAAACCCTCCGCGAAGTATTGCCAGGACCGATGAAGGCTCCGGGCTCGTCCAATCATGACGGGCGAGCTCCCCTTGGTCTGTTATTCGCAGTTCGCCAACATCGAACAAGAAATGCGGCGTCCCCCGGACCTTATTATCTTTGTCATGCCACTTGGGAACAGATCGCACGGCTTCCGCTAGAAGTTCTCTTTTGTAATCTCCACTAACGCGGCAGAGCAGCGTCAAAACTTCCTTGGACCCCTCCATGTAGCCCGCCAATACAACGCGTTGTTCGACTATGCCGGCCTCTACAAGGCGGTCGAGGGCTATTTCTTGAGTGTGACTGAGCCGATCTGCGATTATGCAACCCCAAGATCGCGGCACCCTGAGGAGAATTTCAACAAGAGCTTTATCAAATGGGCTCATATCGAGGGGCAGAGATGGTATATCCTGATCAATCCAATAGATCTGTTGATCCATCACCCCGCCACTGCAAAAGGCGCCGTCTCCATTTACCTTGTCCGCCGAGGCGCTATCAAACTGCAATTGACGTTGCTTAATAACAGCATACAATCGGTCGCGATAAATATGCACCTCCTTCTGTGTCATGCCTTTGGATTGAGAGTATCTTGTGTCATACAGGTTGTGATGACGCAGACAGAGAAAAACAATGTTATCTGGATCACCGTTTGATCTATCACGGTCCAAATGACACAGCTGCCCCTCCTTCTCCGAAAGATCGTTGTCCAAGGCAAAACAGAGGCAGCAGCGACGGCGACATTTGTCTAATAAATTCGCTTCTTCTTCGGGGGACAACGAAGAACGGGGGGATTTAGCGTCCTGCGAGTTATTACCCATTTTGTCCTCATCTTCTTGGTTGAGTGACTGCCTCTCTTCAGGAATTAGTTATCGCCGATAACTGGGAATCCATCCAAATCATATGAAGCCTTTGTTTGCTTCCTAATGAAAAGATAATTCTCATCCAACTCCGCCCGCATCATCAGTATCGCCGCGATGCGGCGGGCCATTTCGGTGAAGTAGCGGGCCTCGTCGGCGCGGAGGGGGCGGCCGAGGATTTTGTGCTCGCGGTAGCTGAGCCACTTTTTCAGAACCGGGTAGCCGCCCAGCGTGTACTCCCAGACGGCCTGCGGGATGTTGCGCCAGTAGATGCGGTCGTTGAGGTAGATGTCGAACGTGGCGGGCCCTAGGCTGGCGGGGGTTTGGCTCTCGCTGCGGTCCAAATCGCGCTGGCGGGCATCGCCGGTGCCGGGCATGGTGATGCCGCCGCGGCCGGGGTTGCCCCAGCCGGCCGTGAGGGCCAGGTCGTCGGTATCGTTGATCCGCTTGCCTTCCGCGTGCGTCATCAGGCCGATCGATTCGAGCTCTGGATTGGACTTTCGCGTCGTGACGCCCGTGACAGGCTTTTGAACATCCAGCAGCGCAGCAAGGCCCCGGCCCAAAGCGGCCGAGGATTCCAAGGCCTGGCGCGTCGCCGGCAAGGGAATGCGCGGCCATCCACTTTGCAGGCCCCCTGCGTTCTCCCGGCGGTATTGGGGGGAATGCATTACAGCTACGATATGCATAAATAGAAGATCAGCCGCGAAAGCTCCAATTTCCAGGCCAAGATTCACCAAATAACTCTTTGCCTCTTCGGAAATGTTCGGCGCGACGCCTTCTTTTGTTCCATGGTAGAGATCAGAGGTTTTCTCAACAGCCAAAAGCTTTGGGAAGAAGCATGAGACACCATTTCCAAAGCTATCGCATAACAAAGGTGAAACGTAACCTCGGTCGAACTCCTTTGTCTGCCTCTGCCTTGCTTCTATCCAACGATTGTCCGGTAAAAGGTTCTCGAAAAACGCTGTTCTCTTTTCGTCAAGGAGCTTGGTCTCCGGCTCCCAATACAGCCACCGCACGTCAAATGGCCGGTAGCAAAAGCGAACAATGCGCTCGGGTAGGAATCCTCGTTTTTGCAAGTAGGCGCGCACGGCCCTGGCTTTGAATCGCCCGGTGTCCTCCATTGCCTTTGGGCATAAGGACTGAACTTCTTCGTGGGGAACGTTCGGGTCAAAATAAACTTCCATCTTCTGCAAAAGCTCTTCTTTATCCATTCCGATTACGAGACCATCCCGGCTTGTGGTCACACCAGGTGAAGAGAACGGTAGAAGGCTCGGCAAAGCGGGCCAAGATGTATAACCCAGTGCCATATCGCCCGACTTGAATGGGCACCCAATGTCGTATGCTGGCTCTACCGGCCTATAGATACTGGCATCATCTTGGTCTGCCGACTCCAGCAACTCCTCCCGCTTCTTCTTTCCCCACAGATGCCGGAACTGAACCGTCTTGGTGTCGGCGTGCGCCTCTTTGCGAACGAGCAAGCTGATCGCCGTGCCGACCTGGATTCCCTCGCGATTAAACTCGGTGGAAAAGACGCTGGGGTCGGGTTGGCCGTCGGGGGTGAGCTTGCCGGTCTTGTACTTATCGCCGTTGAGGCAGTCGATCCAGATTTTATCGAAGGCCTCGAGGTAGCGCTCGCGCATGCCGGTGTGCGACAAACCGTCCAGCCAGGAGTAGTTGGAGATGAAACAGATCAGGCCTTGGTGCGTCTTTTCCACGATCCGCCGCTCGGCCATGCGGAAGAAGCGGATGTACAGGTCGTTAAGCCCCTGGCCCTGGGGTTTGGGGGCCTTTTTCGTGGTGCGGTACGCGGTGGAAAGGTCGCGCTCCTCCTCCATCGCCACATCGGCAAAGCCGTTATAGGGCGGGTTGCCCAGGATCACCAGGATGGGCTTGGTCTGCTTGACGCCATCGGCCGCATCGCGCTCTTCCTGGAACTCCACGAAGGGCAAGAGCGCCTGCGGCTCTTTGGGCGGCTCCCAGCCGGTCAGGGCGTTGGTGAGGTACACGCCGACGCGCTGCTTGCCGGTCAGGGGCACCTCTAAATCCGCCAGGCGCAGGCCCAACTGGAGGTGGCTGACGACGTACGGGGCGGGCAGGATTTCGAAGCCGAAAATCCGCTTCTGGACGGCCGCCTTGAGGTCGTGGCTGGCCAGGGCGTTGTCGCCCTTGGCCTTCAGCGTGGCGGCGATCCGGTCGAGCACGCCGACCAGGAAGGCCCCGGTGCCGCAGCAAGGGTCCAGCACGTACACCCGCTCATCGGCCAGGCCATCGGCGATGCCCAGCTCATCGCGCAGCACGCGGTCCGCGCGCTCGACCATGTAGTGCACGATCTCCGGCGGCGTGTACCAGACGCCAAGCTGCTTGCGCAGAACCGGGTCGTATTCCTCCAGGAAGGGCTCGTAGAAATACTGCACGGCGTGGCGCTGCTCGAAGTTGTCGAAGAACGCCGCCCGGTCCACGCGATTGAGTGCGGCGGCGGCCCAGTTCAAAATCTCCGACAGGTTGAGCGCCTCGAGCTGGCCGGGGTCGGCGGTCTCGTGGAAGAGTTTTCGCAATACCGGCACGCGCAGGTACGAGGCTGAATGCATCCAGTCGAAGGGCGTTTTGTCCGTGGGCGGATGCTCCTTGGACCACAGCACCCAGGCGGAAAAGACGCCGTAAAAGAGCGTCTGGATGAGCGTGGACTCGAAGAAGTGCTCCCCGCGATCACCGCGAAACTTCATGCCGAGGGATTCCTCCAGGGCCTTGCGCAGCGAGGCCAGGGCGGGTAGTTGGCTGCTCTTGACTCGCGCCAACGCCTCGCGGGCGTAGTGGGCCAGGAACCAGGCCAGCACCTTCGGGTCGGCCAGCGGGGCGTTGTGCTGGAGCACCCGCAGCAGGTATCCGGTAAACCGCTCGCCCAGCAGGCCGGCGGTAACGCGCGGGTGTGCGGCGGCCGCCCAGAACGCCTCCTCGCTATCGGCCAGGCTGAAGGACTCCAGCGGGGCGATGCGGCCGGCCGCATCGCGGGCCACCAGGGCGAACTGGCGGTAGTTGGTCACCAGCACCAGGCCGTATTTCTTGCAATAGCGCTCGACCTGCTCGCTACAGACCGTTTCGTCGAGGTCCTGCGCGGGGGCTTTGACCTCGATGGCGCCACGCGATGGGTCCAGCCCGGAAGCGGGGTCTGCAGCGCCCTTCTTGATCTCATCTGGGGTGAACAGGCCGCCGTCGGGGTTGCCCGCGCCGCGGTTGGCCAGGGTGAGAATGCAGCGGACCTTGGGCTTGAGGGTCTTTCCCAGCTCGTTGAGCAGCCGCTCCAGGCAGCCGTAATACGAGGTTTCCGGGACCCCCGCCCCCGTGCCGTGGACCGCCCGCAAATCCTGAAGATAGGTCTCCAGCGGGTTCATGAGCGTTGGTTTTATCGTGCGGCCGCACCGGCTGCAAGAAAATGCGCCGGGCCGCGTTTGGCTTAGCACCTGCCAACCTTGGCTTAGATTGTTGGATTTCGTAAACGTGGCGCACGTTTTGGCAGACATGCGTGTTGACAAGAAGCATCGCTTGAGGAAATGCATGTTTTTGTAAGTGATTGTACATCAAGGTTATATAAAAATAAACAAAAGAATAACGAGTCTGGCATGCTAGTTGCTACTAATAAGTTGGCGGATTATTCGCCCGCGGGCTGATGAGGGCTTCGCGAGATTCCTTTGACATTTGAATATTGAACGCAGCCGGCGGGTATGCGACCAGGAAGCGGCACGAATCGACTGAGGAATTTCCCTTCGAGGTGGCATGCTCTCACGGCCGGGGCGAAAGCCCCGGACGGGTGAGCATGGGTGTAAGCGAGAGCGAGCATCTTTTCGGACAGTCCATGCCCACCCGCCTCGGCCGCCCAGGCGGCCTTCGTCGTGAGGGCATGCCACCTAGGAACATAAAAACTGTGTATGAAGCAAGTTATGTGCCGGTGGCAGGCAACGGCGGAAATTCCGCAGTTGAATGCAAGGAAGATGAGCAACTGCGGAATTCCGCAGTTCAACGAGATGCGGGCGATCAGCAACCGAGGAAATTCCTCAGTTGAAGGCAAGAGATAGGCGACCAACTGAGGAAATTCCTCAGTTGAAAGGCAGGTATCAAGCAACTGAGGAAATTCCTCAGTTGATGTGAAGAGAGATAACCAACTGCGGAAATTCCGCAGTTGAAGTGAAGATAGGCAAGATACATGACCAACCGCGGAAATTCCGCACATGAGCAAAAGGCAGATTGCTGGCCTGCCAATGCGCCGGCGCGGCGATGGCCGTTGCCGTCAATCCGCTCTTCCTTGCGCAGAGCCAGGCGGATTAAGCCCTTGTTGCTTGTGTCTCCGGCGGTTACAATTCCTCCTTGCGCGGCGACCGTCCGCGCTCCTGATGTTCAAGAACGAAGAAAGAGAGCCAGACCCCCGCATGCCATTTACGACACTTCGGCTCGTCGAGCCGCTGCTCCGTGCTGTTCAGTCCGAAGGCTACACGATTCCCACCGCGATTCAGAAACAGGCCATTCCTCACGTGCTGGAGGGCCGCGACCTGCTGGGCTGCGCGCAGACCGGGACGGGAAAGACCGCCGCCTTCGCGCTGCCGATCCTCCAGCGTTTGCATGCGCCGCCGAGCGGCGCTACAAGAACTTCCGCCAGGGGTGGGCCCGCCCGGCGGATCCGCGCGCTGGTCCTGACGCCGACGCGCGAGCTGGCCGCCCAGATCGGCGACAGTTTCCGCGTGTACGGCCAGAACCTCACCTTGCGGCACACGGTCATTTTCGGCGGTGTCAGCCAGGGCCCGCAGACCCACGCCTTAAACCGCGGCGTGGACATTCTCGTGGCCACCCCCGGACGGCTGCTGGACCTGCTCAACCAGCGGCTCTTAAGCCTCCAGGCCGTGGAGGTGCTCGTCCTAGATGAGGCCGACCGCATGCTGGACATGGGCTTTATCCACGACATTCGCCGCATCGTCGACCAGGTGCCCGCCCGCCGCCAGACGTTGATGTTCTCGGCGACCATTCCGCGCGAGATCAAGAAACTCGCCGAATCGTTCCTGCGCGACCCGGTCCAGGTGAAGGTCGAGGCCGAGTCCATCGCCGCCGACAACGTGCGGCAGTCGGTGTATTTCGTCGAGCCGCACAACAAGGTGGCGCTGCTGGAGCACCTGCTGCGCGATCCATCAGTCAAGCGGGCGCTGGTCTTCACGCGCACCAAGCACGGGGCCGACAAGGTCGTCCGTCGGCTGGCCCACGCGTCCATTGCGGCCGAGGCGATCCACTCCAACAAGTCTCAGAACGCCCGGATGCGGACGCTGGGGAACTTCAAGTCCGGCAAGACGCGGGTGCTCATCGCCAGCGACATCGCCGCCCGCGGGCTGGACGTGGACAGCATCACGCACGTGTTCAATTATGATCTGCCCAATGTGGCCGAGACCTACGTTCACCGCATCGGCCGGACCGCCCGGGCAGGGGCCTCCGGTGTGGCCATTTCCTTCACCAGCGAGGAGCAGCGCGATGACTTGCGGGAGATCGAGCGGCTGCTGGGCCGGCGCATCCCCGTGCTGCAACCTCCGATCAAGCTGCCGCCGCCGCCGCCGCCGCCGGCCCAGGCACTGCCGGCCGGGCGCCCGGCGGTCAGGAGCGGCCCCCCCGCGCATGTCCCGCAGCGGCCCACCACGCCGCAGCAGGAGAAGGACAGCTTCTGGCGCGGCCGCCGCCAAGGCGGTTCGCGGCCACAGCGCAGGACGCGAAGACATCGGGGCCGGTGAGGATTTCTAGGGACAGTACATAAGAGGACGTTTGCTGGGTGCCGTGGCTTGCGAAGCGCAGCGCAGCAACCACGCGTTGTCGAGTTACGCCCTGGCGAGGAATCGGCCCACGGAGCCGCCCCAGGAAAGCAGCGTGCCGGGGACCTTGCGGTGGTGCAGGCCAGTCGGGCGGGCGCGGAGGTGGTAGCGGCCAGCGCGGATGGCCTGGGCCAGGGCGAATTCGTCCAGGGCAGGTTCATCCAGGTCGAGGAAATGCCCCCCGAGCGCTGAGACGTGATGGGCGTCGCTGCTGACCACCGGCCGCATGCCGCGGCGACGTGCCAGGGCCAACGCGCGGCGGCGCAGCCGGCGGCTCATGTGCCGCGAGGCGATTTCCACCGCATCGGGCGTGAAAAGATCCAGGTCCAGCGCCAGCTCCTCGTGGAAGCGGAAGGGGTGGGCCAGCACGGTCAGCGCGCCGGTGCGCTGGCTGAACTCGGCCAGCAGTTCGATCTGCGCCAGCGGCAGCGGGCTGGGCAGGTCCAACTCCTGCGGGCCGATCACCAGCACATCCTCGGACAGGCCGCTGCCGTGGCTGTCGACGACGGTGATCTCGATGCCGCGGAACACGCGCAGTTTCGTGGTCGCCTGCAATTCATCGCGCAGTTGCCGCGTCAGGAAATGGTGGTGGTCGGTGATGACCACGGCGTCCAGGCCGCAACGGTACGCCTGGCGGACCAGCTCACGCGCCCCCAACAAACTGCACGCCGAATGCTCGCGACAGTGCGTGTGCAGGTCGATCTTCATCGCCGTCGCCCCTGACTTGATGCCACGGCCGCACATCTGGGCCGCTGAAGCATTCTAGTCGGCCCGCCGGCGGCGGCGCGCAAGTGCTAAATGAATAACATGTGAGGTGTGGCGGCACATGACAAGAAAACGGCCAGACACAAAGATCACAAAGACCACGAAGGACACGAAGAACGGCAAAAGGTGATCAAGAATCGACCAATAGCGACTTTCATCGGCCCGCAGGTGGTCGAATCGACCACGTGAGCGAAGGTTTTTCCTCCCCAGGTGGTCAAGTTGACCACCCGGCAACGCCAACCGGCGCCTAATCTTTTCTTAATCGTTCCTTTTTCCTGGTGTCCTTCGTGGTCTTTGTGATCTTCGTGTTCCTCTTTTTTCTGCCGCTAAACCTTGGCCGTTTGGGGGCTTGAAAACAAGATCTCCCCAGCCCGAAACAAATCCGCTTGATTGTGCCGATACACTGCATATAGTGGGTCGTAACGTCGGTGCCCACTATATGGGCCGCAAAAGGGAACCCGGTGAAAGTCCGGGGCTGCCCCGCAGCGGTAACCGGGAACGACAGCCGGCACATGCACTGGCCTGTGTGGGCCGGGAAGCGGCGGCCAGTAGGAAGCTCGTGCGGCCAGATGCAAGAATGGCCGGCCGGGCGTGCCCGGGAGTCCGAATACCTGCCGGCGTGCTGCGCAGCGCGATGTCGGGGCCTGCGCGGCGGTTCGACCTGGACCTTCGCGGGAGAGGCCGGTTGGAGTGAGTCAGAATCTGGTGCGGCCCTGCTTGTCCTGTCGGGCCGCCGGCGCATTGACTTCAACCTGTTCCGCTGGAGGTTCCGCGCGCGCATGGATGGCACGCGCGGCAGCTCAAGGAGTGGCGGCACATGCTGGAACGGATTCGCAAGCGTGATGGATCGGTTGTTCCGTTTGTCGCCGAGAAGATCACCCACGCCATCTTCAAGGCGGCCGTGGCCTGCGGCGGAAGCGATTACGAGCGGGCCGAGCAGCTTTGCGGCCAGGTGATCGCCCTGGCCGATGCGAAATTCGCCGGCGGCCAAAACGTGCCGGAGGTTGAGGATATCCAGGACCTGGTGGAGAAGGTCCTCATCGAGGCCGGCCACGCCCGCACGGCCAAGGCGTATATCCTCTATCGCGAGAAGCGACACTCCTCGCGCAAGCTCAACGCCATGATCGGCGCGACCATCGAGATGTTCTCCAACTACCTCCAGGAACGCGACTGGCAGGTCCGCGAGAACGCCAACCAGCAAAAGTCGATCAACGGGCTCAACAACTACGTGCGCGAGTTCTTCACGAAGAACTACTGGCTGCACGAGCTGTACCCGGAAAACGTCCGCCGGGCGCACGAGTCGGGCGACCTGCACATCCACGACCTGGGTTTCCTGGGCCCGTACTGCGCCGGCTGGGACCTGCGCCAGCTCCTGCTGAACGGTTTTGGCGGCGTGCCCGGCAAGGTGGAATCCAAGCCCGCCCGCCACCTGCGGTCGTTCCTGGGGCAGGTCGTCAACTCCACCTTCACCACCCAGGGCGAGACGGCCGGCGCGCAGGCCTGGAGCAGCTTCGACACGTATTGCGCGCCGTTCATCCGCCACGACGGCCTGAGCTTTGGGCAGGTCAAGCAGTGTTTGCAGGAGTTCATCTTCAACCTGAACGTGCCGACGCGGGTGGGCTTCCAGTGCCCGTTCTCCAACCTCACGTTCGACCTGACGGTTCCCAAGATGCTCGCCGAGCAGCATGTCATTCTGGGCGGCGAGGTGCAGGAGGACAAATACGGCGATTTCCAGGCGGAAATGGACCTGTTTAACCGCGCCTTTTGCGATGACATGATGGAGGGTGACGCCAAGGGCCGCGTTTTCACGTTCCCCATCCCCACGATCAACATCACGCGCGATTTCGACTGGGACGCACCCTCCGTCGACGCCTTCATGGAGATCACCGCCAAGTACGGTATTCCGTATTTCGCCAATTACGTCAACGCCGACCTCTCGCCGGAAGATGCCGTCTCCATGTGCTGCCGGCTGCGGCTCAATACCCGCGAGCTGCGCAAGAGAGGCGGGGGCCTGTTCGGCTCAAACCCGCTGACCGGCTCGATCGGCGTGGTGACGATCAATCTGCCGCGGATCGGTTTTAGCGCCCGCGGCATCGACGACTTCAAGCGCCGCCTGGCCGACCTGATGGAAATCGCCAAAACCTCGCTCGAGATCAAGCGCAAGGTCGTCGAGGAGCAGACCGACGGCGGCCTGTACCCGTACTCCGCCCATTATCTGCGCGATGTGAAGGCCCGCGTCGGCGCCTGGTGGCACAACCATTTCAGCACCATCGGCATCGTGGGCATGAACGAGGCGCTGCTGAATTTCACCGGCGGCACGATCGCCCAGGAGGAGGGCCGGGCCTTCGCCGGCGACATCCTCAACTTCATGCGCGCCAAGCTGGCCGAATTCCAGGACCAGACCGGCCACGTGTACAACCTGGAGGCCACGCCCGCCGAGGGCACCGGCCATCGCCTGGCCCGGCTCGACAAGCAGCGCTACCCCGAGATCATCACCGCCGGCGATGAGGCCCCGTACTACACCAACTCCACGCAGCTTCCCGTCGGCCAGACCGAGGATATCTTCGAGGCCCTGGACCTCCAGGATGACCTCCAGTCGCTCTACACCGGCGGCACCGTGCTGCACCTGTACCTGGGGCAGGCGGTGGAGGACCCGGCGCTGTGCAAGGCGCTCATCCGGCGGATCTTCGCCCGCTACAAGCTGCCGTACCTGTCCATCACGCCCACGTTCAGCATCTGCCACGAGCACGGCTACATCAGCGGCGAGCATTTCAAATGCCCCACCTGCGGGGCCGCCGCGGAGGTGTGGTCGCGCGTGACGGGCTATCTGCGGCCGGTGCAGCATTTCAACGATGGCAAGCGGGCCGAGTATTTCCAGCGCCGCAAATTCGCCCTGCCGGAGGTGCTGGCATGAGAATCGCCGCCATGCACAAGTGCAGCTTCGTGGATTACCCGGCGCACCTGGCGGCCGTGGTCTTCACGCCCGGCTGCAACTTGCGCTGCCACTACTGCCACAACCCCTCGCTGCTGGCGGATCCGGCGGCGGGGCAGATGCTGATCGAGCCTGCCGCCGTGCTGGATTTTCTCGCCCTCCGCCGCGGGCTGCTGGATGGCCTGGTGATTACCGGCGGGGAGCCCACGCTCCAAAAGGGACTGGGCGAATTCTGTGCGGCCGTCCACGAGCTGGGCCTCCTGGTGAAGCTCGATACGAACGGCACGCGGCCGGCCGTGCTGGCGGAATTGATCGCCCGCCGCCGCGTCGATTTTGTCGCCATGGACGTAAAGGCCCCCCTGGGCCTGTATGACGAGGTGTGCGGCTGTACGGTGGACACGGAGGCCATCGGTGAGAGTATCCGCCTGCTGCTTGCCGGGCAGGTGGAGTATGAGTTCCGCACGACGTTTGCGCCGCCATTGACGGCGGGCGACATGGTCGCCCTGGCGGCGCAGGTGCGCGGCGCCCGGCGGTACGTCATTCAGCAGTACCGGCCGCCGGCCGGCGTTTCGGCCGCCCCGCCTTCCCCTGCCGCAGCGCGCGAGGCGGCCCGCCTGGCAGCGCCCTTTGTCGGCCGATGCGAGCTTCGCGGTCTGATGGACCAGGCCCAGCTCGCACCGGACGAGGGAGTGGGTGCGGAGATGAGGGCTGTTGGATGAAAGGCAAATTCCAAATTCCAAATCCCAAACAAATTCCAAGCACCAAATTCCAAACCCCGCGCGGGAGGTCTGGCGTTGAGCCGACGAGACGTGTGTAGGTGACGTTTGGAATTTGGGATTTGGAATTTGTTTGGGATTTGGAATTTGGGATTTGGGATTTAGCTGCCGGAGGGTGGCTTGTGATTCTGTCAGATATCCAAATACGCCAGGCGCTCGAATGCGGCAGGATCGCCATCGATCCCGCCCCGGCGGATGATCAATTCGCTCCTTCCGCCGTGGATCTTCACGTAGGCGAAGAGTTCAAGAAGTGGAAACAGCCGGCAGCCGGATCCGCCTCGCCGATCCGGCTGTCGGCGGTTTGTCTGCCGTCGTTCGGCCATTTGATGGAGGATATCCCACCGGAGAGCGACGGCAGCATCATCCTCACCCCCGGCGCCTTCGCGCTGGCGCAGACCCGCGAGCGCGTCGTCTTGCCCGAGGACAGCCGCCTGGCCGCCCGCGTCGAGGGCCGCTCCAGTTATGCGCGGCTGGGCCTGGTGGTGCACATGACCGCCCCGACGATCCACGCCGGCTTCGCCGGCACCATCGTTCTGGAAATGATGAACTTCGGCCCCTTCCCCCTGAAAATCGACCCCGGCCGCACACGCATCTGCCAGCTTGTCTTCGAGGAACTCGGCGCGCCGCCGTCATGCGCGCTGAGGACAGTTTTTCAAAACCAAGCGTGCGTGTTGGGAATGGGCAAGCCCATCGCAGATTGAGGACATCTTCCTCACTCTCGGGCTTCCTTGCTTCCAATAGCATTGGCGGCACTCGCGATGACTTTCTCTTGCGTGTGGGCGTAACATCTCAGAGAATATGCCTTCAAAGAGCATCCTGCCCCTTAATTGGCAGTGGAGTGAGCGATCTTCAAGGGAGATCGCAACGATGGGAGTCTTGAAATGCCGCTTAACAACTTCGCACGCTCGCTTAAGCATTCATTCATGAAAGCGGTAAGGCGTCCACCCTTGTGGTCGACCGTTGCTGGCCGGTTTGAAACAACTGTCCAAGCAGGGCGCAATCTTCTGGGCTTCGTTCGAGTTCGGTATGAAAGGCACCTGGTTCACAGATATTGGTTGTCCCACAAGATAACCGCCAATCATGATCTAAGGCGGCTCAACGGGTTGCTCAAAAAGTGTACGAAGGATGACAGCCGTCCCTACTTCCCTGACTCACACGGGGCGTTTGCCGAGTCACGAAGCAGATCGCAACATTCGTGGACTCAACGCAAAAGGAAGGTTTGGACGTTCTTCCTTCCGCGCCGTTGGCAGTACTGTTGTTTCGCATTGCTTTCTGGGGCGGTCGGCTGTTTCTGGCCGTTGGTGAACTCGGAAAAGGCCTTTGACTACAGGCTGTTCTTGACGTTGGCTTCCATACTTGCCTCTGCCGTCTTCCTTGGGGTTCCGCTCTTGTCAACGGTCATAACCGCCAAGGGGAGAGGGCCCATAGCACAAGATTATCTCTTCAAGGCAATACGGTTACGTCGTTTTGCTGTTTTAACGGGAGCGTCGGCAGTTGTGGCAGTGCTTTACGTACTCTTACTTCCAATTCTTCAGGGCAAACAGAATTTGGCAGGGTTCCTGGGCTCCGCCCTTTTCGGCCTGACGATTACATCGATAGTTTCCTTGTGCGCGATTGCTGTTGAGCTCATTCATTCTCTTCAGGTGCCCGGGTTTCTATGGGCGGCAGGCGCACACTGTGCCACATTATCTCTTCGCCGGCATTTCTTATGCCGCCTATACCTTGACACATTCATACGATTGCGTGAGCATGAGCTGAACAAAGCATGTGCGGCGCTGTCACATGTCAAAGGTCCAGCAGAATTCACGAAGGCAACGGTACGGTTCGAGCTGCGGGGGGTACCTTTCCACCCGGTCTATGTGCCATGTGAGTTTTCGATCGAAACCCAGTATCTGGATGTTAACCTTAGTTGCTTGCCAAGGCTGGAATCATTGGCGGCGCGTGCCGAGGTGGACGTGATCATGGCGCATCACATAGCGACCGCACAAGCTAGTGGCAAATCGGTCCAGCTTGCAGCAAGTGTGGGGGACCGACCATTCGACTGCACGCCGGCTCCGTGGTGGGTTGCCGCTCGCGGGGATGAATGGCAATCTGACGATGCCGAACTGACTCGCATCGAGGATCATTTCTTAAACGCAGTATCGGCCGCGTTGCTCGAACACGATAGATTCGGGTTTCTGCAGCAGGTTCATCTCCTGAACCACGTATTCATCGCGACTGGCAAAGTGTGGCGCGAGAAAGTGGGGGATGGTAAATCCGATAAGCGGGGTGAGATTACTGAAGAGTATGGGCGCATCTATTCGCATACGATGGGGAAGTTCTTTCTTCTATATCTGCGCTTCATAAATCTCGTGTTGCATCATAAACCAACGATAGAAAGGACCCCGCTTGTGTCAGCTGCCGACTTTATCAGGGTTCTTCAAAAGGAGTTCGGAGAGTTGCTGGACGAATGCATCAACTCGGCAAATGATGCGTGTTTCGAACACGCCGTCGCTCTTACCCCGAGACTGTATGAGGCTTGTGTTGGTCGCCTCGAGGGATGTCGTGACCAAACCCCACCCGATCTGTTTTCCGATATATGGAGAATTCGAGCACGTTGGGGGCTGTTGTTTGCCTATCCAAAGATGTTGGACAGGCTTTTGCAAGAGGGCACAAATGCAGAGGCGCGGGAGAACATTATTCGTGCAATGCACCGATCGAATAGGAAATGGTTGAGGCGATTAGTCAAATCGGGCTCGAAAGACACTGCGTTGGTCGAAGAATTGCTCAAATCGCTTGGGAAGACGGCGGAACTGTTGTGCGAGTGGAGAAGGGGCAAGCTAATTGCCGGCATGGATAGTATCCTGGCTGAGCATTGGGTGTTCCTCGGGGAATATTTAGGCTGGTGCATGGAGGGCACGCGTAGCTTGAAAAGCACTTGGGCGAAACACCTGGTTCCTGACATACTAAAGGCATTTACTCCTATAGAGTTGTTGGAATTTTATTCACAGCACAGTGAGTTGCAGGATGACTGGATGGAGGATGAAAGGGACATTTCTGAGTGGCAAGAGATGCCTCTTACAGGATCGGCGACGTGGTCGGGATGGGGAGCATCGGGAAAATCATCCGAGATGGCGCGGGCGTTTCTGTTTATTCTTGGATTGCATCCGTATGGAGCGAAGCCGGCGCCGCTTGCCAAGAAGATCGATGCCGTCCTTCTCAATGGGGAGGGTTCAAAGCTGTGCGAGGTCGTGGAATTGAAGGGGATTTGGCATTTGCCGGATTGGGCTAAGGACTGGCTGGCGGAATGCAACAATGCCGCCTTGGTTGACGAGCAGGAATATGTGATTTCGGCCCTGCCCAAACCGGAGATTGTCGATGCCTTCAAGGAGAGGTTCAAATCCGGCTTTTCAGGTGCGCTTGGATTCACTGCATATCTTTTAGGAATAGGGGCTTACCAAATCATCAAGGCGTCGGCCGGGGAGCATTTGCGCACAACGGTGAACAAACGTCCGTTTCTAGGCGTTGTTGGAGGAGTGGAGTATGGCAGCAATGGACAAGAATACGGTGAGTTCCTCGCGAAGAGGACTGACCGTCGCCTCATTGGGGAAATTATCCGCCATGCTGCCAAGAATTCGGAAGAAGTTAGTGATGCTCCTGGCGGAGCCCTGGAGGCTGCGGAGAAATGGTTGTCTCCAAAGGGTGCAGAGACGGTCGAGAAACTCTGGGATGGTGCCTTGTTTGTTCCACAAGGAATGTATTCTGAAGGCGACCTGGATACGAACCCTTCGTTCATGCCTTATTGGCGAGATCCGCGTCCTCTCAAAGGTGCGATAGGCAAATGCGGTGAATTCCCTGTGTTTACGTATAAACCTGTAGGATCAGGAAATGCGATTGTTGCGGCAAGGATTATCGGTACTGGGGTGCTTAAGATTCGGGATTGCATTCTTCAGAGTGGGTGTTGGGGCGAAGTAATAATCCGAGCGTACGAGCCCGAAGAGTTGCAGGCCGCGATAGCCAAGGCTAGCGGATCGGGTCAGAATGTTGACGAAAAGGATATTCAGGAAAACATGATTCTGGAGTTCGCGCCACACTTTCAAATTGATTTCACGCAGTGCGGCTGGGAGTCTTGCAGTTTCGTTTGGCGAGAACACGAGACTCCGCCCGATGACAAAGAATAAGGATGCTCAATAGCCCGGGCCGGGGTCAGAACTCGTCCTGGTCGCTCTCCATGGTCTCTTTCCAGAGCTCCAGGTTTTCCAGGTACACGGCGGTGCCGCGGGCCACGCAGGTCAGGGGGTCATCGGCGATTCGGACGTCCAGGCCGGTGGCGTTGGAGAGCACGGTGTCCATGCCGCGCAGCAAGGCCCCGCCGCCGGCCAGCGTGATGCCGTTATCCACCAGGTCGGCCGCCAGTTCCGGCTCGGCCATTTCCAGCGTGCGGGTGACGGTGTCGATGATCGAGCCGATGGGCTCCTTGAGCGCCTCGCGCACCTCCTCTGAGGAGATGACGGTCTTGCGCGGCAGGCCGGAGATCATGTCGCGGCCGCGGACTTCCATGGTGCGTTCGGTCTCCATGGGCGAGGCCGAGCCGATGTCGATCTTGATGCGTTCGGCGGTCTGCTCGCCGACCATCAGGTTATAAGTGCGCTTCATATAGCTGACGATGGCCTCGTCCATGTCGTCGCCGGCGACGCGCACGGACTCGCACACGCTGATGTCGCCCAGGGAGATGATGGCCACCTCGGTGGTGCCCCCGCCGATGTCGACGATCATGCTGGCCGTCGGCTCGACCACGGGCAGGTCAGCCCCGATGGCGGCGGCCATGGGCTCGTACACCAAGTACACGCGGCGCGCCCCGGCCCGCTCGGCGGAACTGAGCACCGCCCGCTTCTCCACGGCCGTGATGCCCGAGGGAATGGCGATGACCACGCGCGGCCGGCGGAAGCTGGAGAGCCTGCCGCCGTGCACCTTGCGGATGAAGTAGCCCAGCATGGCCTCGGTGATGTCGAAATCGGCGATCACGCCATCCTTCAACGGCCGGATGGCGGTGATGGAGCCGGGGGTCTTGCCCAGCATCTCCTTGGCCATGAGCCCGACGGCGTTGCCATTGCGCAGCACGTGATTGGTGCCGCGGCGCACGGCCACGACGCTGGGCTCATTGAGAACGATCCCCTGGCCGCGCACGCACACCAGCGTGTTGCACGTGCCTAGATCGATCCCCATGTCCGCCGAAAACATCCCGAGGATATGATTAAAGATCACCGCGACACTCCAAGGTGCACGGCCCGGGGGGCGGCGAGCCGGCGGTGCTAAACCGGTTTAGCCTACGCTCGGCCGGCCCCGTTTCTCTACGTCGGCAACTTTGGCGGGCTTTGAATCAAGTCGCCCACCGAGAGGCCGTAAGTTTTGGTCAGTTCCATTGTGACGAACACGATCGCCGCCAGCATGAATAGCACGGCGATCAGCAGCAATACGGAATACACATCCGGCATGAATCTTTTCACGGCCCCGGCTGGCGTGAGCGGTAATCTGGTCATGCGGCACCTTCCTACTTGGTGGTCAGCCGGGTGGTGGCGATATCGCCCTTCTGGGGCGTCAGTTGCAGGTCCGATAGCGTGCCGGCCGAGGTGGTGGCATCGACCTTGGCAATGTTCAATTTGCCGACCAGCTCGCTGTTGCGATACAGGATGAATTCCATGCCCGGCTCCACGCCGGAGGCGCTGCCCACGCTCACCTGGGCCAGGTTCTGGTCGATCAGGACATCCAGCACGCGGCCTTCAATCTTCTCGCTGGAGGATGGCCGGGGCGTCTCGGAGGCCGACACGATGCCCGCGCGGCGGATCTGCTCTTCCAACTGCTTGACGCGGTTCTCCATGGCCACCGCCAGCTCATCTTTCTTCTGGGCGGCCTCGGTGGCATGGTCGCGCTCGCGGACGAGGTCCTTGATGCGCGTGTCCTGCTCCTGGAGCTGGCCGTTCTGCGTCTGCACCAGGGCCTGGCGCTCCTCGAGCTGGCGGGCGAGCTGGTCGGCGCGGGCCGTCTGCTGGCCCAGCGTGGTGGTGAGCGAGGCGTTGGAGGCCTGGAGGTTCACCTTCTCGTTGGTCAGCATGGCGATGGACTGGCGGCACTCGCTGATCTGCTTGGTGGCCTCGTCGAGCTTGTCCTTAAGCCCCTGCAGCTCGGCGTTCAAGTTGGTCTTCTGGGCGTTCAAGGCTTCTTTCAGCGCCGACTGAGTCGCGAGCTCCGCGCTGAGGTTGGCCTGCAGGGCTTTGGCCTTTTCCAATTCGCTTTCGTAGGCTTCCTTGTAGTTGGCCGTGGTGTTGCTGTACTGGATGAACACCACCGAGGCAACCACGGAGCAGACGGCCATCAGCACGATCAGAACTTTGGTCAAGGTGCTCAACTGCGTACTCCTTCGACCCACCGGGCTTACGCCGCGTCGGGGGCGTGTCGTGTGCCAGGAAAAACCATCCTGAAGGTAAGCCGTTCCTCTTCCGCGGGCAGTCGAGCCGATTCTAGTGTCCATCGGCCACAAGTCAAGGCTTTTTGCCCGGTAAACTCCAACAGGTCGCCTGGGTAAATGCGCCGCTCCGCCGGCCGCCCAAACCGGCGGTGCCGTTACTCTCTGGGCGGCGCGACCCGCAGGACCGACGGCGTGCCGGCGGTCGGCGCCGGCCGGGCCGGCTGGCTGGCCGGCACGGTGGCGGCCGCCGCATGCGCGGGCGCTGCCGGCAGCGGCGGCACCGGGGCCGTCGGGGCCAGTAGGTTCAGGATGCTCTTGGCGGCGGCAATCGTGACCGTCGGATCCTTATCGTTCAGCAGCTTCATCAGCACATCCACCGCCCCCGGCTGGTTCATTTCGCCCAGGGCCAGTGCTGCAAGTGTCTGATACTGCGCCTTTTGCGGATCGGTCAGATGCACGCGCTTGCCCACGCATTCGCGGGCCACCTGGTCGGGGTCGTTGATGGACTCGAGGGCCAACGCCGCACCGCGGTTATCGCCCATGCGGCCCAGACCCGCCGCCGCCGCCAGCCGCACCGGCGGGGAATGATCCGGCTCGAAGGCCTGGATCAGGTCGCCGCGGGCCTTCTCGCTGCGCATCCGGCCCAGGGCCTCCACGGCCATGAGCTGCTCGGAGGGATCGCCGACCCACGCCTTGGAGGTCAGCAGGCCATAGCTGCGTTCGTATTTCAGGGCGGCCAGGGATTCGGCGATCTGGAACTGCACCCGCGAGTCGTGCTCGGTGTTGAGCCGGTCGTACAGCGGCTTCACGCCCGCCTGCAGGCCCAGCTTGCCCATCACCAGCGCGGCGTTGGCCCGGGCCTCGGGCGAGCCGTCGTACAGGATCTTCGCCAGCCGGTCCATGTGCGTGTCATCGCCCAGGCGGTGCAGGCAGAAGATGGCGGCGCACTGGATGTTCTGGTCCGTGCCTTCGGTGGTGAGCAGCTCGCGCATGTGGGGCGCCGCCGGGGCGTAGCGCGTATCGCCGCAGGCCATGGCGGCGGAGAAGCGCACGGCCACCGCCGGGTGCTTCAGGTTCTCCAGCAGCACCGGCCCGGCCTCGGGGCCGACCATCAGGCCCAGCGTTTCGATCGCCCGCGTCCGCGCCTCGGCATCGCTGGAGCGGGCCTGGCGAAACAGGGTGTCCCGGGCGGCGGTTACCGCCGCGGCGGAGTCGATGCGCGAGCTTTGCAACTCCGCTTTGGAGCGGCTCTGGCAGGCGGCGGCCGCACACGCCAGGGCCGTTGCCGCTATCAGGAGGATCATTCGGGGCAACCGTCTCACCTGTTACTCCTTCTGGGGTTTTGCCCGCCGCGGCCGCCACAACATCAGCAGCGTGACGGCACCGGCCGTCACGCACAGCCACGCGGGAAAATCGCCGATCAGACTATATAAGGACCGTCGCGTATCCACCAGCACCTGCGCACTGGCCGTGCCGGTGATCATCTTGGTCTGCCCGGTCTGCTCGTGCTGCACCAGCGGCCCGATCCGGCCGGAAGAATCCACAAAGCCGCTGATACCGGTGTTCACCGCCCGCACCACGGGCCGGCGGCTCTCCACCGCTCTAAATACATACCCCGCCAGGTGCTGGTCGAGTTCGGTCGAAGCCCACTGTTGGTTGGGTAATTGTGCGATAAACCAGCCGTCGTTGGACATGTTGATCATGACGTCGGCGGCCCGGCCGGCGATGTCGGGCCGTCCGAACATCAGCTCCCGACAGACGTTAGGGAAAACGCCCTCGTAGCAGATGGGCGTGGCCGCCGTCCAGGGCTCCTGGGGCGAACCCAGTTGGAATCGCCGCACCATCTTGCCGGGCGTCAGTTGCGGCATGGAGTCGGGCACGAGCTTGCGCAGCAGGTCATGCAGCGCCGGCCAGCCCTCTCTGAAGGGAACATACTCGCTGGCCGGTACGCAGTGCATCTTGTCGTACGTCGGTCCGAAGGCCAGCTTGCCGTTGGGGTCGGCCGTCACCAGGATGGCCGAGTTGAACCGGTCCCACACCGGGTGGCCCATGGTGTCGATGCCCGGCCGGACGGTCTGGGCGCCCGTCAGCAGCTTGATGTGCGCAGAACCGAGCAGTTGGCCCAGCTCTTGCCGGCCTTGATCGCGCCAGGTCACGAAGGTCTTGGCGAAATTGGAATCTTCATCGGCATACTTCAGGATGGCCGGCAGTTCGCCATTGTATTCCTCATCCAGCAGGATCGAGGGCAGCATCGACTCCGGCCAGACCACCAGGTCAAGGTCCTTCAGCGGCAGA
The DNA here is from genome assembly GCA_003171335.1 of Phycisphaerales bacterium. GTDB lineage: Bacteria > Planctomycetota > Phycisphaerae > SM23-33 > FEN-1343 > FEN-1343. Next base: position 2,583 of record PMYD01000095.1, on the reverse strand, counting down.
TGGCCCGTCAGCCGGAGATATTCCCTGAAAATCGTCTCTTCGCTGTCCTGGAGGTGGAACAGGCTGATGGGGAACGCCCCCTGCACCACGCCGATGCGCGGGCCGGGATGCGTGACCGAGTCGGTGGGCCGGTCGGCCTGCCAGAGCCGAAACGTGCCGTAGCCCACCAGTGCCGCCGCCACCAGGACCGTGGCCGCCCAGCCGGCCGGCACCGCGCGAAAAATGCCCGCCGGCGCCGTCCACCAGCGGCCATCGCGCGTGAGGCTCTTGCGCCGCACGACCAGGTCGAGGATCAGGCCGTTGACCATCGCCACAAAAAAGGTGACTCCATATGGGCCGGTGACATCCGCGATCTGCACCAGCACCGTCCAGCGGTATTGGCTGTGGGCCAGCGAGAACCAGGGAAACCCGCTGGCGAAGGTGCCGCGGATGAATTCCAGGGCCGTCCAGATGATCGGCAGCACCAGCCACAGCGGCCGTCGCTGCACCGCGGCGCGCCGCACGAACCACGCCGCCGCCAGCCAGTAGAAGCTCATGTACAGGGTGAGCAGCGCGTACCCCAGCAGCGTGATCCACGTCAGCCAGTACAGGCCGGCGGCCATGGTGAAAATGCCGGTTGCCCAGCCCCAGGCCAGGGCCGTGCGGCGGCCCGAAGGCAAAATCACCGCCAGCCCCCACGGCACCAGCGTGAGATAGGCCAGGCCCGCCATGTCGAGCGGGGCGAAGCAAAGCTGCCAGGTGGCCGCGGTCATCAGCGCCAGCGCCAGCCACAGCAGCGACAGCCGGCGGTCGGCCGCCCGGTTCGGCGCGCGCGAAGCCTTGGCGACAGCGCCGGCTCGTTGTGCGGCGGTGGGTTTCATGCGCATCCCCCCGCGCGCAATATCGTTCCCGGCGGCCGCCGGGACGAATTGCCCTGGTTGGCCCGGTTCATCATGGCCCGCTATTGTCCAGAATCGGCCAAGGTCCGGTCAAGCCTGTGGGGGACGGGGAATGCGGATTGCGCCGCCGACGCCGCAGGGGTCCAGCGTCGCTTGTGCTTCGGAAATTCGGAATCGATAGCTCGCCTTACCGCGGCAGCGACCCCTTTTTTGCCGGCCGGCGGGGTCGACAACCAGGCCATTGGGGCGGCATAGAATTCTAGAGTTGATCTTTTTTGGGCGCAGTGCCCCGGGAGAATTGACATGTTTAAGCACATTTGGCTCTATGCCGGGGCCTTGGTGGCCCTGGCTGCGCTGGGAGTGATTACCCTGGCCCAACCGGCGCCTTCGGCTAAGCCGGCCGACCAGGCGGCAGTCGCGCCGAGCAGTAACGCGCCGATTGGCAACAGCGCCGCCGCGGTATCGCCGGCGGTCCGCGGCGGCGGTCAACGCGGTGGCGGCGAGTTTCACGGCGGCGGCGGTCAACGCGGCGGTGGCGAGTTTCGAGGCGGAGGCGGAAGGTTCGAAGGCCGTCACCAGGAAGGCCGCGAGCACTTCGGCGGCAGCTTCGGGTTTGCTCCAGGTTGGGGCTTCGGCGGCGGCTACGGTTATGGACCGTACTACGGCTACAACTATGGGCCGTACTACGGATACGGGTACGGGTATCCGGCAACCCCGTATTACTATGGCCCCGACGACAGCTACGGTTACTACAGCCCCGAGCCGTACTCGGGCGGGGATGAACAATACGGCTACATCGCCCCCGGCGATGATGATCCGCCCGCCAACGCGCCCGCCAATCCGGGCCGTAGGGATCAAGGTGCCCAGCAGGAGCCCAATGCCCAGCCGGCACGCTATGGCTACCTGGGCGTCTCGCTGGGACCGGTCATGCCGGCCCTGGCCCGGCAGCTTGACCTGATGGATGGGCGCGGCGTGGTCGTGCTCTCCGCGCGGCCGGACAGCCCGGCCGGCAAGGCCGGCATCCGTCGAGGCGACGTGATCACCCAGGCCAATGACCAGGTGGTGTACTCGGTGCTGCAACTCGCCAAGCTGGTGGCCGCACAAAAACCCGGTCAGACGATCCGGCTGACGGTCATTCACGAGGCCAAGCCGACCTCCGTGAGCGTGGAACTGGGCGGCGCGCGCTACGCCGCCTGGCATCGCATGGCCATGATGCAGGGGATGCATCATCCCATGCATGGACGCGGACCGATGATGGGCCGCGACGGCGGCATGATGGGCGAACGCCATGGCATGATGCCCTGGCACGGCAGGATGGGTGAAGGCGGCATCATGAGCCACGAAGGCGGCGGCATGATGAGCCCGGAGCGCGGCCCGTGCCTCTCCAGCCAGCAGCTCCTGGCCGATCTGGCGCCGCTCAAGGACCAGATGCCATCGGCCACGTGGGACAAGCTCAAGGACACCCTTGAGAATGAGGCCACGCCGACCACCATGCCGAGCAACGGCTAGAGTCAGCGGCGAAAGCTTGTACGCAGGGGGACGAATGAGTGCCACGGGATTGATCTTCCCGTGGCACTCGTTTATTCATCGGGCCGGCTCGCCGCTCACTTCGCAGTGGGGGATAAAGACGCCTCCTCTGACCCCTTTCTCACTCTCCTCCCCGATCAAAAAGGTTCCTGACCCGAATGCCATCAACTTAAGCTGC
>PMYD01000035.1 GCA_003171335.1 Phycisphaerales bacterium | reverse complement strand
AATCCCCTCTTCCTACCCGATCGCAGTGTAGCCCGCAGCGCGTATGACCATTAGCCACGGGCGCAAGCCCGTGGAGACGAGGGGCCTTTCGCGCAGGAGCCCGCAGGGCGATTGAAAGCTTGGGCTGCATGCATCGTCACTGAATGCATAATGGGGCGCAATCGAGGATTCTGGCGTTCAATCGCCCTGAAGGGCTCCAAAGGAAATGATCCATCTTTTCCACGGGCTCGCGCCCGTGGCTAATGGTCAATCGCCCTTTGGGCTCCCAATGCGGCCCCGAATGGTTCGTCCCCAATAACAACGCCGGCCCGCCAGGGTTTGAGTGAGACCCGGCGAGCCGACGCTCGTTCCGCCCTCGCGGCGTTTATCAGTTGAAGATCACGTCGAGGCTGAAGTCCAGCTTGGAGAGCTGGATCGGCCGGTAATCGGTGAAGTCGTAGCAGCCCAGGAGCTGGCCGTCCCAGGCGAACTGCTGCACGCGCAGCGGCCGCAGGTCGTCCGGGTTGAAGTACACGAACATCAGTTGCACTTCCGAGTGGCGATCGGTCGTGGTTTGCCGCAGGGCGATCGCGTTATCCGAGACGCCCTCGCATTTGACCAGGCCCAGGCACTGGCTGGTCAACGTGCCGGCGTCGTGGCCGTGCTGATAGCCCTCCAGCAGGGACTGGAGCGTCTGGGCCAGGCCGAACTGGGTCACATCGCGCCGGCTGGACGACTTCACGCGGTCGCTATAGGGGTTCACGCGAACGTGATCCACGAACTTGCCCGCCAGCCCCGTGGGATGCACGATCAGCTCTTTGCCGTAGGCCGAGGGCATCCACAGCAGTTTGTCGATCTCCCCGGCGTTGGCCAGCCAGCGGAAGCTCACCGCGTAGGGCTCGCTCATGACGGTGGCTTCAATCACCGTCTGGCAGCGCAGCTTGCCTTCCAGCCGCTCCTGGGACAGCACTTTGACGTGATACCCTTCGACCGACTTCCAGCGGTCCAGGGCAGTCTTGAGCAGCAGTCCCGGATCATCCTGCGCCATCTTCAAGTGCTGCTGGGCGGGTGTAAGAACCGGAGAGGGCGGCGTGGCGTCCTGGGGATCGCTCGCTATGGGCGACTCGCTCGCTTCGGGCGACTCGTTCGCTGGCCAGGGCGCCACGTTGGCGCTGACGGAGCCTTGCATCGGCGGCGGCGAAAAGACCTGCGGCTCGCAGATGGAAAAGACCTGCGGCTCGCAGATGTCGGTGCTGGCGGCAGCCAGGTCTTTACTGGCATCTGCCAAGCCAGCGCTTGGGGGCGGCTCTTCCAGAGGGGCAAAGTCATCGGTCATCACTATGCTGGGGTGATCGATGATCGTCAGCTTGGCCGTTTCAGCTTGTGCCGGCTGCGCAGCGGCCGCCTGACCCGAATGGCGGGGGTCGTCCGACAGCGGCGAGGCACATTGCATACAGATGCAAGTGCTTGCCAAAGCAGCTATTGCACATATCAGTCGTCCGAGAGTCATACTCGGCATTTTGATAATACTCCTCAGTGTCCACACACTGGCGAACTCTGTGTACTCCGCTGCCGCACAGCCGCTATTGGCAACGTAAGACACATTTGGCTCTCAGGCAAAATCTTGAGCAGGCAGAATCTTAAGCAAGTGATCACAGTTTACAGATTTTTCAGACTTCGTTCTAGATGGTATGGAAAATTGCTGCTGGTTTGTCCGATAAAGAAGTTTAGCGGCTGGCGTTGGGGAAACCCTGCGACGGGAGGGGATGGAGATCGCGAATGGATTCAAGTATTTTACAGCAAGAGAGTTACATCATTAGGCGGAAGGTTTTTCAGATATTCGGGGCATCTTTTCACCTCTTTAATGCGGCCGGAACGATCGTGGCCTATTCCAAGCAGAAGGCATTTAAGCTTAAGGAAGATATACGCTTATATACGGATGAAGCGTGCACGAGCGAGCTTTTGGCAATCCTGGCCCGGCAGATTCTGGACTTCTCCGCTTCGTACGACGTGATCGATACCCAGAATCGCCAGCCGGTCGGAACGCTTCGCCGGCACGGTTTCAAGAGCATCATTCGCGACAAGTGGACCATTTTGGACGCCAACGGCGCCGAGGTCGGCCAAATTGAAGAGGATTCCCTCCTGCTGGCATTGTTTCGCCGACAATTCGGCGGCCTGCTGCCGCAGACATTCAACGCCACCGCCGATGGGGTCCAAGTGGCCACGTACAGGCAGAATTTCAACCCGTTTGTGCGCAAGCTCCGCGTGCAGATTCACCCCGCGGCAACCGCCCGCGTGGACCGCCGGCTGCTGCTGGCCGGGGGCATCCTGCTGGCGGCGATCGAGGGCCGCCAACGCAGCAGTTAAGCGGGGTGCCGGGGGCGCCGGGTGCCGTGGCTGCGTTTTTCTGCAGCCACGTGTCTGCGACTCGTCTTGCCCGATCCCGCGCGACCGGACTGCCCTTCTCCGTCCGCAAGTCCGTTCCGAAGACGCGTGGCTGCAAAAAGATACAGCCACGGCACCCAGCAAATGCGCCGGGTGCCGTGGTTGCGGGGGGGCCGGGTGCCGTGGCTGCGTTTTTTTGCAGCCACGAGTCTGCGACTCGCCTTGCCCGATCCCGCGCGACCGGACTGCCCTTCGGCGTTCCCAAGTCCGTTCCGAAGACGCGTGGCTGCAAAAAGATACAGCCACGGCACCCAGAATCCAGCCAGGCCTACTTTTCCGCCGGCGGGGCAGGTCTTGACATCGGCGACTGCGCGATCGGTCCGGCCTGCTTGGGCCGGCCTATCGTCTCAGCGAAAAACATCTGCATCGCCTGCCAGGAACGCGCAGCCGCGGCGGCGTTGTAGGCGACACCCTTGGAGGGATCATCGCCCGCGGCCGGGTTGGTGAAACCGTGCACGGCGCCGCCGTAGGCGATGAGCTGCCAATCCACATGCGCGCTGCGCATCTCGTTTTCGAACGCCTCCACATCCGTGAGCGGCACGTGCGGATCATCCGCCCCATGCAGCACCAGCACGTGGGCCTTGATGTTTTTGGCATCGTTGGGATCGCGTGTGGCCAGCGCGCCATGGAAGCTGACGACGGCCTGCACATCGGCGCCGCTTCGGGCCAGCTCCAGCACCGCCGTGCCCCCGAAGCAGAATCCGATGGCCGCCAGCTTATCCTTCTGCACGTTTGGGCGTTGCCGCAGCACCTTGAGGGCAGCCGCCGTGCGGCGGCGAAGCATCGCTGGATCGCTGCGGAATGGCGCCGCCAGCTTGGCGGCCTCCTCCCCGGTGGTGGCCCGTTTGCCCTTGCCGTAAATGTCGGCGGCAAAAGCCACATAGCCCATTTGGGCCAGTTGCCGCGCCCGCATCTTTGCGTAATCGTTCAGGCCGTACCACTCGTGGACCACCAGCACACCGGGCCGCTTGGCCTGGCTGGAATCATCGAACGCCAGGTAGCCTTCCATCACAGTATCGCCATCGCGGTACTCGACGGCCTCCGTGTGGACGGCCGCCAGCGCCAGCCCCGCCGACAGCCCGATAGACATCAGCACCAGCAGCGAATATCCCATCGAAAACCTCCTTCGGATGAAAACCGCAAAGCCAAATCTGCACTTTTCTCGGCATTGGCCCCAAGTCGATGTATTATACGCTCACGCCGTGCCGCCGTTTTGCGGCGGCAATATAGGTGTTCTGCGAACGTTAGGCCTGATGAAGATGGAATCGTCACAGGTGCAGGTAAGTGTGCGGCTGGCGAAAGCCGGCCGGCCTGAGGGGTTCCAAAATCTATTGGCGGCGTATGGACCGCGGCTGTTCGGCTATTTTTACCGGATCACCGCGGACTGTCACGAGTCGGAAGACCTGCTGTCGGAAGTAATGCTGCGGCTGGTGCGGATGATCGGGCGGTACGACGAGCGCGGCAAGTTCGAGCCCTGGCTGTTTCGCATCGCCGCCAATCTTATTCGCGATCGGTTTCGCCGGCGTGCGGCGGCCTCCGCGGCCCTGGGCTCGCCATCCGCCGGCGATGGCAGCGGCGACCCGATCGACACGCTGGCCGGCCGGGAAGATCCGCCCGAGAGCCGGCTGCTCCAGGATGAGCAGCGCCGAGGCCTGATGGCGGCCTTGGCACAGTTGGATGAGCCCACGCGCCAAACCCTGGTGCTGCGGCATTTTTCGGGCATGAGCTTTGCCGAAATTGCCGAAACCATGGGTTGTCCGATCGGCACGGCCCTGGCCCGCGTGCATCGCGGTCTGCGGGCGCTGAGAGAGCGGCTGGAAGAGCTGCCGGCAGCAGAAACAGAAGCCGCCGGGGCATCCTCCGGCGATGGATACGAATATCATGAACGAAAAAAACAGAAAACCCACGGCTGAGGAGTTGGATCGGCTGGCCGCCCACCTGGACCAGGGCGCGCCGCCGGAGACTGCCGCCGGCCCGCTGGCCCAGCAGGTTCGGCGGGACCTCCTTTGGCTGGAAGGCCAGCTCGACGTGAACGTGGATGATGCCATGCTGCTCCGCGTCAACGCCCGCATGGCCGATGCCCTGCGCCGCCGGCAGCACCGCTGGCTGCGGATCACCATTCCCGCCGCACTGGCCGCCGGCATCGCCGTGGCGGCCATCCTGATCAGTGCGCTCACGTGGCGGCCGGTCAATCCGGCCGCGCCCCAGCAAAGCGCCGCCGCCATCGAAAAAATCAATCAGGACGCCCAGGACGCCCTGGGCAGCCTCGACGGCGACATGGTTCACCTCGTCGCCCGCCTGGCTACCGCCCAGCCGGATGAACTCGATCTGCAATTCGCCACGGGCGAGACCGGCGAGGAAGACAACGCCCTGACCGTGTACTAGCGCCAATCGGCCTCTCCCGAAAAGAAGGCTTGGGCCGTGGTTTTAGAAGTTTGGGTGCCGTGGTTTGCGAAGCGCAGCGTAGCAACCACGACGGCGGCTATCCACAGCCAGCGACCAAAGCGGCCGTCTCCCTCCTCAAACCCGTCTCCCGCCTGCCACTGGACGGCCGGCCGGCACATCGGTAGAATCGCACCGACATCACCCGAATATCGCAAAGACCGGGGACAAACCTATATGACCATTCCAAATGTTGGCCTTTGCAACACGTGCCGCGCCAGGGTGCCCGCCGAGTTTTTCACCCGCGATGGCCAGACATGGATCCGCAAAACCTGCCCCGCGTGTGGCGCGACCGAATCGCTGGTCAGCTCCGACGCCGCCGCCTGGCAGGCCAAGCGCGACCTGTGGTCGTACGTGCCGACCGACCCGCAGCACTGCACGCTCAACTGCGACTGCTGCCAGGTGGACCACAAGCCCAACATGGTCTTCCTGGATGTAACCAACCGCTGCAACATGAATTGCCCCATCTGCATCGCCACGATCCGCGGCATGGGGTTCGACTTCAACCCGCCCATGGCGTACTTCGACAAGATCTTCGCCGCCCTGGCGAAGATGGACCCCCAGCCGGTCATTCAGCTCTTCGGCGGCGAGCCGACGGTGCGCAGCGATCTGCTGGAGATCATCCAGATCGCCCGCAAGCACGGACTGCGGCCGCACGTCACCACCAACGGCGTGCGCCTGGCCGATGAGGACTACTGCCGCACGCTGTGCGAGGCGAACGTGCAGATGCGATTCGCCTTCGACGGCCCCCAACCGGAAATCTACGAGCGGCTGCGCAATAATCGTGCGGCCGGCCCCAAAAAGCTCAAGGCCCTGGAGAACCTGAAGAAATACAGCCGGCGGCGGCAGACGATCATCTCGTGCGCCGCCTGGGGCATCAACGACAAGTACATCGGCGACCTGCTCCAGTATTGCCACGACAACCGCGACCTGATCAGCGATATCGGCATCATTCCGCTGACGGAAAACTGGGATGAGGGCACCTTCGACGCCGCCAGCCACACCACGATGGAAGATGTGGAAAAGATGGTGCAGCAGGCCATCGAGGGCGTGGAGTTTGTGCCCGCCGGCCTGAGCTATGTCCTGAAGAAGCCGCGTTCCTTCTTCCGCCGCAACCCGCGATCCGAAACGCTGCTGCTGGCGGGCGTGCATCCCAATTGCGAGTCGATCACGCTGCTGATTTCCGACGGCCATCGCTATCGCAGCATCAACCACTGCCTGAAGAAACCGTTCACGCAGGCGGTCGTGGAAGTGGCGGCGCTGTGCCGCAAGATCGAGGGCCGGCTGGACCGGCTGGACCCGAGGAAATTCTTCCAGCGGCTGCGCGGGCAACTGCTTATCGTGCGCACGCTGGGGCCGTGGGTCTTGGGCGCCGTGCGGCTGGGCCGGGTCATCGCCGAGGGAATCGCCGACCTGATTCGCAACCGCCGAGCGCGCCGCAGTGGGGCCGCCAGCAACCTGCCGCAGCGCCGCCCGCGGCGCATCCTCCGCCTAGCCATGCTGCCCTTCGAGGAGCAGCATTCCGTCGATGCCGCCCGCATGGAAAGCTGCAAGGCGGTCTTCGCGTACGAGGACCCGGATGATGGCCGGGTGAAGACCATTCCCGCCTGCCTGTGGTACCCGTATCGCAATGCGATCCTGGAAAAACTCTCGGCCAAGTATGGCGTGGTGCGCGGGAATTCGCCGGCCGACGGGGCGGCGATGAACGCGAATGTGCCGGCGCCGCAGGTGCAGGCGGCCCAGGTCAATCCCCCACTAACAACTGCCACAGAAGTCCGGCCGCAGTGACCGGATCCTCGGCGGCGGCCGCCCGTTTCAGCAGCGCCGCCTGGCGCGGCGTGAAGGCGGCGGCCAGGTCGGCCAAGAGATCCGCCGGCACGCCCAGGCGCCGGAGCATTTCCCGGCGAAGCTCATCCAGCCCCGCCCCGGTGGACACGGAGATGCCTGAATCGGCGTGTCTTGGTTGCGCCAGCAACGACGATCCCTCTGCCCCAGACGACGTGGCTGCAAACGGCGCAGCCACGGCACCCGGAGCACGCGGCACCGTCAGGTCCAGCTTGTTGGATACGACAAGCACGTTGGCCCGTGAAATCAGCCGGCGCCAGAAAGGCTCCTGCGGCGGCGGTGGCTGGCTGGAGTCGTAAACCGCCAGCACCAGGTCGGCCGCCTCCACGCACGCCCAGGCGCGGCGGACCGCTTCCTCGTCGATCGCATGGGCTGGCTCCCAGAGTCCGGCCGTGTCCGTCAGCCAGAGGGGGCAACCCCGCACATCCGCCAGCTCACGGACCCAGTCGCGCGTGGTACCGGGCGTATCGGTGACGATGCACACATCGCGGCCCACCAGGGCGTTCACCAGGCTGCTCTTGCCGGCGTTGGGCGGGCCGGCCACGACCACCTCGGCCGGATTCAGCAGCCGCTGAACCACGTCGAATCGCTGGGCCGCTGCGGCCAACTCTGTAGGGTGTGCAGCTTCGCTGCACACGCGGGAAGCAGGGGGAACGTCGGAATTCTCGCCGCCCGTGTGCAGCGAAGCCGCACACCCCACGGCGCGTTCGATCAGTTCCGTCAGCCCGCCTTCCACCTGGTGCATCAGGAGCGAGCAGGCCAGGCGCGTGCGAGCGCGGGGCAGGGTTTCCAGCAGCTCGGCCACGAGGGCCGGGTTGTTATGCCCCGGCGCGGCCGCCGGCCACAGGCCCCAGCGCGTCGCAAACTCGCTCTGCCAGGGCTGAATCTCGGCCCCAGCGGCCGCCAGCAGCGCCAGCACGCGCTGGGTGATGCGCGGGCCGCCGTGAATGTTGATCTCGGCCAGGTGGCCCTTCTCGGCGCCCAGGCTCTGCACGCGGATGATGGTCTCATCCAGGCGTTCATTTCCTTCGTAAAGCTCGCCCAGGAGCAGTTGGCGCGGGGACTGGCCCAGCGTCTCAGCGCGGCGGCCGCGGAAGATGCTCGCCAGGATCTCCAGCGTCCGCGGCCCGGCCAGCAGCACCACGGCGATGCCACCGGCGCCCGCGGCGGTGTGGAGAGTGGCGATGGTTTGACTTTTGTCTTGGGATTCTCTTGCGCCCATGCGTGACACAGTCTTGAAAGTTATTTGCGATTTTTGATTTGCGATTTGCGATTGTAAAACAGATTCGGCCGTTCAATCGCAAATCGCAAATCAAAAATCGCAAATCAACAATGCGCCGACCCACAATTCCGACAAGCCTATTCCTCCGTCGCTTCGCCCTCCGCCTGGCCACCGGCCGCCTGCTCCTTTTCCGGCAGCAGCGACTGGTAAAACGCCCGGGCGATGCCTACCAGGCACAGGCCCGGCACGATGGCCTGGACGAACCCTTCATCCATCTTCATCAGCGGCGCATCGCCGCCGGTGAAAACCACCAGCGGCCACTGGCCCAGCTCGGTGGCGTACGCCTCGACGCGCTCGCGAATGGCCCCGCGCAGCCCGTACACGATACCGCCGATGATGGCCTCTTCGGTGTTGCGGCCGAACACCCAGTCCGGCTCGCGGAGTGTCACCTCGGGAAGCTGCGCCGTGGCGCGGTGCAGCGCCGCCGCCTGCATGCGCGTGCCCGGAAGGATCACCCCGCCGCGAAAGATGCCCTCATCATCCACGCAGTCGATGGTGACCGCCGTGCCCAGGTCCACCACGACGCACGCCTGGGCCAGCCGGCCGTAGGCGGCCCCCGCCGCACAGAGCCGGTCGATGCCCACCTTCTCGGGTTCTGGTAGCGTGGTGCGAATGGGCGGCGGCACATCCTGGCCGACCACCGCCAGCGGCTCTTCAAGAGCTTCCATCGCTATCGCCCGCACGCGCTCCAGTGCGGCAGGGTTGACGCTGGAGACCACCACGCGCCGCGGCTTGTCCATCGCCGACCATAACTCGACGAGGATCTCGCCTAGCGACTCCAGTTCGCCGGCGGGGATCTTGCGCTGCCCGTACACCTCCTCGCCGTGCACCGCTCCCACGGTCACGTGCGTGTTGCCGATGTCCAGGGCCAGAATGGTTGCCAATTTGGATGTCTTTGCCATGCTTATTCCTCATCGCCGGCGGCCGGCGCCGGCTGCGCGCGATGCGGGCCGACGCGTCGCACAGGCACGGCCGGTCTGGCCGCAGCCTGCTCGGCTTGGCGCAGCTCGGCGACAGCATCCCAGATGCGCTCCATCAGCGTGTTCAGCCCCTTGCCCGTCACGCCGGACAGCGCCACGACCGGGCTATCCACCTGCTGGCGGAATCGCTTGAGCGCGGCCTGGGCGCCCGTCAAATCCATCTTATTGGCGGCGATGATCTCCCGCTTCTGCGCCAGCACCGCCGAGTACTCCGCCAGCTCGTGCCGAATGGCGCGGTAATTCTCCACCGGGTCGCCGGTGGGGGGGGCCATGTCCACCACGTGCACGATCAGCCGCGTGCGCTCGATGTGGCGGAGGAATTCGTCGCCCAGGCCCGCGCCGTGGTGGGCGCCCTCAATCAGCCCGGGCAGGTCGGCCATGACGAAGCGCCGAAAACCCTTCAGATCCACGATGCCCAGTTGGGGTTCCAGCGTGGTGAAAGGGTAGTCGGCGATCTTGGGCCGGGCGGCCGACAGCCGGCTTAAAAGCGTGCTCTTGCCGGCGTTGGGCAGGCCCACCAGGCCGACATCGGCGATGAGCTTGAGTTCCAGGCGGAGCATCCGCACCTGGGGCTCCTGGCCCGGCTCGGCGTAGCGCGGGGCCTGGTTCGTGGGGCTCTTGAACTGCAGGTTGCCCCGCCCGCCCTTGCCGCCGCGGGCCACGCGCACGCGCTGCCCCGGCTCGGTGAGGTCCTTCAGGATGAGGCCACGATCGTCATCGTGCACGACGGTGCCCGGCGGCACGCCGATAACCAAATCCTCGCCCTTGCGGCCGTAGCACTGCTTGCCCATGCCGGCCTGGCCGCTCTGGGCCTTCCAGTCCAGCTTGGCGGAAAGGTCTAAGAGCGTGGTGAGCTGGGGGTCGACCTGGAGGTACACGCTGCCGCCATCGCCGCCGTCGCCGCCGCTGGGGCCGCCGTGCGGCACGAATTTCTCGCGCCGAAAGGCGATGCACCCATCGCCGCCGCGCCCGCCGGAGACCCGAATTTTCGCCTGATCAATGAACATGCTTGCGCCGCCGGCCAAAGAAAAAGGATGGCCGAAGACCATCCCTTATTATCGCACTTCAGTTATTCTCGGGGGAGGCTATAGGACGAACCGGAACAAATCATCCCGCTGCAAGACCGGTCTTTTCCGGCAGTACCTACAGCCTACAGCCTAAAGTCTACAGCCTTCGCTCATGCCTCGACCTGCTTGACCACGTCGACGTAGCGGCCGCGGAAGTTCACCGTGCCCTCGCACAGGGCGAAGATGGTGAAATCCCGACCCAGTCCGACGTTGTGGCCCGGCTTAAACGGCGTGCCCACCTGGCGAACGATGATGCTGCCCGCCTGCACCGCTTGCCCGCCGGACGCCTTCACGCCGCGATACTTGGGGTTGGAGTCCCGCCCGTTGCGGGAAGAGCCTTGTCCTTTTTTATGCGCCATACGTCACCTTCCACAGTTTCGTGCGGCCGTCACGGCCGGCCTGCGAATAACCTGGTTCAACAGAACTCCGAATTCTAGCAAGATGACCGGCGGGCGTCAATCACGGATTTTCATTTGAGGAATCAGGAAAACAGGCATCTAGTTCATGACGGGAATGAACTGGAACCAGTAAAGAGAGCATTCAGTTCGTGACGGGAACGAACTGAACCAGTAAACAGGGCATTCAGTTCGTGACGGGAATGAACTGAAACCACGAAAGAGAGCATTCAGTTCATGACGGTCATGAACTGAATGGGACAACTGCGGAAATTCCGCAGTTGACTCCACAATGTCGGCGCCAGATTGTTCCGATTGCTCAGATTAATCGATAATTTTTGAAACAAGAATTGCTGGAATTACGCGTGCGTTGAAAAAACTCTTCTCGCGCCAATAAAGCACGTTCGATTCACTTCCAACTGAGTTGGAAGTGATAATCTGGGTAAGAGAGCTCAAAAACAGCGATGGGTGGCAAGGCGACACCGAAGGAGTCGCCGCGGCCCTCCGGTCCCATGGCGACTCACCGCATGTGCCGCCATGCCACCCATCGAGGCGGCAAGGCCGGCTCCTGGAATGTGCCGCCAGGAATCGGCTGACCCCAAAGACCTATCGCATCACGTAATCGCTGCCATCGGCCACGGCCGGGCTGCCGGTTCGACGCGAGGGGTCATCGGGCAAACGGTAGTGCAGGCGCAGGGTCTTGTGCAGGACGATGGTGTCCTTCACGACCTTGGCCACATTGCCCTCGATGTCGGCCTCGGTGACCTCCACCTTTACGGGCAGTTTTACGGTCACGCCCTCGCCGCTCAGGCCGCCGACGAACAGGTCGAAGGCGCGGGCGTTGGGGTCGATGTCCTGGAAAATCGCCACGCCGTCCTTGGCGTTATCCTCGCCCTGATGCAGCACGCCCGTCATGGACGTGACATTCTCCAGCAGCGGGTTGTGGTGGCGGGCCTGGATGGCCTCGAAGACCGATGGGCTGATGCCCTCGGCCCCGTGCAGAATCTGGCCGCTGTCCGTGTACAGCACGAAATTCGGCACGAACATGCGGTCCTGGCCGGTCTGGTTGGTCACCGTGTACAGCATGTACCAGAAGAGGCGGGGCTGCTCTTCGCCGGGCACCTTGACGCGAATGGCCTGGGGGTCGTGGTTGGCAAATTTAATCGCCCAGTCCGTCGAAACCACCTTGGGCTGCGGGGCGCTCATCGCCAGCGGCGAAAGGGCCGCCATGGCCACTGCGACCGCGAGAACCAGCCAAACCGCATGTTTCATCGGGGGCTCCTGTGCCGCCGGCGAGGCAATACGGCCCCTGTCCGGCGGGTACTGAACTTGAAAGGTAACCCATAGACTCGAATGTGTCAATGAGTTCTACAGGCCAAAGCCATCGCCATTGAGCCTGTTCCAGCCGCCACACGCACTTCATGGCACGCGGCCGCTTTTTTTCGCAATATTCCGCAATACTCGCGCCCCCCGTGCGTTGAACTCCAAATGGAGGGGTTGAGCAGACCCATGGGGCATGGGTTTTAGTAGTTGTTGTGCGGTGGCGGCTGGGCAGTCCGTTCTGCTGGTAATTTCACTGCCGCCGTGGGTATGTCCTGGCCGATGGATGTGGAAGCGAACGTTGCGTGCTGATGCACGACGTCTGAGTGTAATCTGCTGGCGATACGATACTTGCGTTGCCCTACGTCGGGCCGCCAGCACCTGTCGTCTTCTCACGAAGGAGCAATTCATGCTGAGCAAGCGGACATGGATGTTGTTGGGACTGGTGGCGGCGACGTGCATGATGCTGGCCGGCCAGGTGATCTCGCAGGAGACCGCCCCGCGGCGCGGCGGCGGCCCGGGCGGCGCGGGCGGTCCCGGCGGTCCCGGCGGCGAGCGGCAGCGAATGACTCGCATCCGCGAGAGCCTGGCCGTATCGGATGATCAGTGGAAGATCCTGGAGCCAAAGATCGAAAAGATCGATACGCTGCGCCGCGATGCCGAAGGCCCCATGATGGGCGGTCGGCCGATGGGGCCGCGCGCTGAAAGTCCTGCTTCAGCCCCGGCCTCCGCACCGGCCCTGAGCGATGCGCAGCAGAAGGCCGCGGCCCTGCGCGATGTGCTGTCCAAGAGCGACGCCACGGATGCTCAGATCAAGACCGCGCTCAAGGCCCTGCGCGATGCCCGCTCGCATGCCCATAAGGAGCTTGCAACGGCTCGTAAGGACCTCTTGAAGTCGGTAGACCAAAAGCAGGAGGCTCGCCTGGTTCTGTGGAGTGTACTGGAATAATCAGTTCCGCCTTGGCAGTCCAGCCGGTCCGGGGCGAATTTCGCTCCCGGGCCGGCTTTGCTTTAGACACGAGACGCCGCCACATTGGCCAGCTTTCCCTGCCTGCGTCGGCTTGACCCGCCTGCCGACAAATCGCTATCCTTTGGCCGCGGAGCAAGATAGATCAACAGCCGCTTAAGGGATGCCATGAGCCCCAGGGCCTCGCCAACAGCAACGCATCGGTCCGAAGCGCCCCGGAGGCTCGCCGTTGCCCAGCCGCCGACCGCCAGCGGCCGGTTGTCAAGCCGCCTGCGTTCGCACGCCCTGCCCCTCATCACGCTGATCCTGGCGGCGTTGCTGCTTTTTGCCCGTCTGGGCCATAACGCCCTCTGGTCGGATGAGGCGAACGCGGCCTTGATCGCCAAGGGGGTGTGGCTTACGGGCGACACCAGTGCCGTCGTCGGCGACAATATCGTGGCCTATCGCAACGGCGCTGAACTGGTCGGCACGATGGAACGCTACATGCCGCCGCTCCAGTACTACCTGGCCGCCCCGTTCGTCGCCGCCGGCGGCACGAGTGCGGTCGCCGCCCGGCTGCCTTTCGCCCTGTGCGGCCTGGCGAGCATCGCCCTGATGCTGCACTGGGCCCGCCGCCAGGGGGCCGACGGGCTCACCCAGGTGCTGCTGGCCATGGGCATCCTGGGCAATGTGTCGCTCTTCCTCTTCTGCCGACAATGCCGCTACTACGCACCGGCCATGCTGGCCACATTGGCCATCGCGTATTTCTACTGCACCTGGAACGGCCGGCGCTGGCGGCTGGCGGCCATGGCGGGCGCCTCGTTGGCGCTGTTGGCCTCCAACTACATGAACTTCCTGGCCCTGTACGCCTGCCTGGCCCTGGATTACGTGCTGTGGGGCCGCCGCCGGCGCAAGTTGGCTCTGGCGGATTGGGTTGTGCTGCTGGTTCCCCAGGCGCTGGTGGGGTCGGTTATTGTCCACATCTGGAACCCGCTGGGAAAGCCCGTGCTCCAGGATGTGCCGGCCAGTTGGCTGGCCGACCGCTTCCTCCTGCTGTGGTGGAACTTCCGCGACATCGGCTTGTGCGAGTTCGGCGTCCTGGCCCTGCTTATCGCCGCGCCCATCCTGGTCCTGAAGACCCGCAACGTATGGCTGCTGCGCGGCTCGGTGGCCCTGGCCGTTTATGCGGCCGCCATCACCTTCTTCTCGCCGCAGACAGTGCACGCCGTCGCAGCCGATGGCCGAGTGGCCACCGTGTCACGATTCGCCGACATGCGTTACCTGGCGGCGGTGCTGCCGCTGTGTATCGGCCTGGGTGTCGCCGTGCTGGCGGTGCTGCGGCGCTGGCTCAAAGGCATGGTGCTGCTGGTGGCGGTGCTGGCCTTCGGCAGCAACGTTCTGCACGGCTGCTGGATCTACGACGCCGTGAGGGGCGAACGCGGGGCAGTCAAGGCGCTTACCGCGCGCTGGCTGATCCGTTCCACGCTTTATTACTATCTCGAGGAGCTCGCCAATCCCCCGGCGGATCCCTATCGGGCCGCCGCGGATTGGATCTCGTCCCATGTGCCGGCGGGCAAGTCGGTGCTGGTGAGCCCCGACTACATGGTCTACCCGCTGATGTTCCATGCCCCGCACGCCGTGTACGCGTGGCAGTTGGAACCGCCGGCCGCACCGGGGCTGGATCACCTGAGCGAGATTCACTACCGCTACAAGGTGGCGCCGGACTACATAGTGCAGTTCGGGCCCAGTCCCGTCCCCTTCCGGGCGGATCCCGGCGATGCGCCGCTTCCGCCGTACCGGCCGGTCGCTCACCTGGATGTGTACTGGCACGAGGCCCAGCGCCCGGAACTGTTCATACACGTCTTTGGCGGCGTGCGCTATTACGATCACGAGAAGGCCATCATTTTCATTTTCCAGGCTCAGCCGGCAGAGGCCCCCGATCGCGCGCGCTAGGGCCGGCGGCCTGGAGGCACTGGAAATCGGCGATCGCCGGCGGATAAGCTGTCGTTGATGGGACCGGGTTGGGAGATTGCCAATGAAGACGATCCTCTACTGGTTTTCGGGGACAGGCAATTCGCTTGCCGTGGCCAAGGCCCTGGCCCAGCGGCTGGGCGCCGAGGCGCAGCTCCTGCCCATGACGGCGACGATGGCCCGCCCCGAGGCGCCGACGGCGCCGGCGATCGGGCTGGTTTTTCCGGTGTACGCCTTCGGCCCGCCGCCGGTGGTGCTGGAGTTCTTGCGCAAGCTGCCGGCCGGCCGCGATACGTACCTGTTCGCCGTCAACACGAATGGCGGCATGCCCGGCCGCACGGGGGCTATCCTCCGCCGGGCCTGCGCCAAGCGGGGGCTCACGCTGGCCGCCGGCTGGTCGGTAAAAATGCCCGGCAACGCGATCTCGCTGTATGGCGCTCCGCCGGTGCAAGAGCAGCAGCGGTACTTCGACATCCTGCCGCGCCAGGTGGATGCGATCGCCGCCACCGTGAGCGCCCGCCAGCGCGGGCCTTTCCAGGACTCGGCCGCGCCGCTGTCGTGGCTGCTGGGAGCCATTTGGCATCTGGGCTCACCTCATTTTGCCCGGTCGGACAAGAACTATTTCGCCACCGAGGCCTGCATTCACTGCGGCCTGTGCCGCAAGATCTGCCCCGTCGCCAATATCGAGCTGGAGGCGGGCAGGCCCGTGTGGCTGCACCATTGCGCCGCCTGCCAGGCCTGCATCCAGTACTGCCCCGTCGAGGCGATCCAGTACGGGAAGAAAACCATCGGCCGCAAACGCTATCGCCACCCCCAGGTGCTGGCGGATGAGCTGTGCACGCAACAGGCGGGCCCACGTCCGGCGTGATCGCCGCCGCCTTGTTTCACTCCGTTGATGCGCCCGCGCCATTGGCCCGCGGGCGGGCCAGAATTTCGCCCAGTTCGGGGGCCCGCAAGGCCAGGCACATGAGCAGATACGCTCCCGCTCCGGCCGTGACGCCGCCGACAACCTGGGCCAGGGCCAGGTGAGAGCTGAGATGCAGGCGGTCGATTCCCGCCAGGGTGCCCCACACGGCCAGGGCCATCACGCCGGTGGCGGTGGCGATACGGGCGATGCCGACCGACAGCGACCGCAGCCCCAGCCGGCCCAGCCGCCGGCGAAGAACGAACGCCAGCACGATTACGTTCAGGGAGGCCGTGATGGACGTGCTCAGCCCGAAGGCGCCATGCCGCACAGAGGGCACCCAAATGAACACGAGGTTCAGCAGGAAATTCAGCCCCAGCATGCACAGGGCTACCCGCAGCGGCGTGCGGGTGTCCTTCTGTGCGTAAAAAGCCCGCAAGATCACCTGCTGTGCGCAGAACGCCCACATGCCCACGCCGTACATGCGGACGATGTGGGCCGTGGCCGCGGCATCGGAAGGCCCGAATTCGGAGCGGCGGCCGACGAACCAGAGCATCAGAATAGGCTGCGCCAGCAGCAGCAGCCCCACGCCGGAGGGCAGGCCTTCGAAAATTGCCAGCCGCAGCGCCTGGTTCACCGCCTGGCGCAGATTGACGTGATCGCCGCGGGCCGCGTAGCGGCTGAAGAGCGGAAAGACCGCCGTCGCCAGGGCAATGGCGAGCACCCCCATGGGAAACTGATACAAACGCTCCGCATAGCTGATCCAGGCTACGGTGGATTCGCTAAGGGGCTTGTGGATAACCCAGCTACCAAGGCCCAGCGCGGGCGATTTCTTCGTGGCGCTGAAGATCAAGGCCACAATATTGTCATTCAAGGCATTGATCTGAATCAGGCCCAGCGGGATGAGCATCGGCACCATCATCTTGAGCACGCGCGACACGTCAGGGTGCACGGGGCGCAGCCGCGGCCGCCAGGGCAGGCCGTGAGCGTGCATCACCCAGAGCACGCCGACGAGTTGAATCAGACTTGCCGCCAACACGCTAAAAGAGACAACCGTCAGCCGCGCCTCTTTGCCCTGCCAGAACCGTGAGAGCCAGACGGTGCCGGCAATGTTGCACAGGTTCAGAATGATCGGAGCGGCCGCGGGGTAGGCAAAATGCTTCACGCAATTCAGCGCCGCCGAGCCTACGGCCAGGAGGCAGATGGAGATCATAAAGGGCATCATGATCGTGGCGAAGCGCAGGATGAGGTGCCCGTCCCAGTCGGCCGGGGCCAGGAGGGAAATCACAAGCAGAACCAACTCCGCCAGCACGCACAGCCCTGTCATCCAGACGGCCAGTAGGCCCATGACGTTCGCCAGCAGGGATTCGGCATCCTCTCGGCCCGAGCGTTCCATTATTTCGCTGAAGACCGGCACAAAGGCCGCAGAAAGCGCCCCTTCCCCAAAGAGCCGACGGAAGAGATTCGGGATTCTGAATGCCGTCAAGAATGCGCCCATCATGAAGTCGGCGCCGAAAGCACGGGCAAGCGCGGCGTCGCGTATCAGCCCCGTCACGCGGGACAGCAGCGTGACGACGCTCATCAGCTTGGCGGCGCCGAAGAACTGGCGGCGCTCCTCGTGCACCTCCAGCGGCGGCTGTGTCGGGGCCTGCGTACTCATGAGGGGGTATTATGCCCGCCGCGCGCTGGGGGTGAAGGAAAATCGCGGCGCGGGGCCAAGTTGGCCGCTTTTTTGCCTGTCCAGATAAAATTGACAAAAACCGGATCTCAGGCTAATCTCCGACCGACGTGCGCAAGGAGTCTAGGCTCATGCCCGATTCGAGCGGATTGCGAATGACGCAGCAGCGGCGCGTCATCCTGGAGGAGCTGGCCGCGGTCACGTCGCATCCCACGGCGGATGAGCTGTATCAGAGCGTTCGCCGCCGGCTGCCACGCATCAGCCTGGGGACGGTTTATCGCAACCTCGAGATCATGGCCCAGAAGGGGGAGATCCAACGCATCGGCGCCGCCGGCACGCAGCGCCGATTTGACGCCACCACCGCCGTGCATTACCATATCCGCTGTACGACGTGCGGGCGAGTGGCCGACCTGTCGCTCAAGCCCATCATCCGCCTGGAGCAGGAGGCGGCCAACATCAGCGGCTTTGCCATCTCGGGGCACTGGGTGGAGTTCCAGGGCGTCTGCCCCGAGTGCCAGGACCCAGCGCAAGCGTGAAAAACCGTAACCGCCAAGAAGCTTTTGGCTGGCCGCAGAGGTGGTAATAGTTATCGTTAGCACAACAGGAAAGGAACGGGAATATGGCATCGCTAAAGGGCTCGCAGACGGAACGGAATCTGCTGACGGCGTTCGCGGGGGAGTCCCAGGCCCGCAATCGGTATACGTATTTCGCCGCCGCGGCCCGCAAGGAAGGCTACATGCAGATCGCCGACATCTTTTGCGAGACTGCCGACCAGGAGCGTGAGCACGCCGGCCGGCTGTTCGGACTCTTAGAGGGTGGCGATCTGACCATCCAGGCGGCGTTTCCCGCCGGCGTGGTGGGCTCCACCGGCACCAACCTGAAGGCCGGTGCGGCCGGCGAACGCTTCGAATGGACCCAGATGTACCCCGGCTTTGCCACTGTGGCCAAGGAGGAAGGGTTTAAGGCCATCGCGGCCCAGTTCCTGGCCATCGCCGTGGCGGAAAAGCAACACGAGAAGCGATACCTCGCCCTGGCGGCCAACGTGGATGCCGCCCAGGTCTTTCAGCGCCCCGGCCCCGTCACCTGGCGCTGCCGCAAGTGCGGCTACGTGCACGAAGGCGCCGGCGCTCCCAACCTCTGCCCCTGCTGCGGCGAGCAGAAGGCATGGTTTGAGCTGCTGGTGGAGAATTACTAGACTTAGAACGTGTATGAAAACGTAGCATGGGCGTCTCGCCCATGAGTCCCACGGGCGTCTCGCCCGTGGCGACATGGGGAAAAACTGCCGGATCACGGCCAAGATGGCCGTGCTACTCACGGGCGAGACGCCCGTGCTACGATCGGAGGCGGTCTTCATACACGTTCTTAGTTCTTCTGGGCCTGCAGAAGGAACCACGTGTGCGCCACGCACGCGTGGGCATTGTCTGGGCTTCGCGCCGCACCGGCGATGTGCTATCTTTCGCCGCAAAAGGAGCGGCACCTTGGATTGGCTGTGGTTGGGTCTGGCGGGCGTGGCGGCCGGAGTGCTGGGGGGGCTGCTGGGTGTGGGTGGCGCAACGATCATGCTGCCGGCGATGCTGTGGGTGCTGGGCCGGGAATACACCGGCGTTCTGGGCTTCCACCATCCGCCCTATGAGGGCATTCACCAATACCAGGCGGCCTCGCTGGTCGTCGTCAGCCTGCTTATCCTGCCCTCGGTGCGGATTCACTGGAAGAACCGCACCATCTGGCTGGGCGTGCTGCGCTGGATCGTGCCCATGTCGCTCCTGGGCGGGCTGATCGGCGTGTGGCTCAGCCGGCTGCCGTGGCTGTCGGGCAAGAATGCCAGCGTGATGCGCTACGTGATGGGCATCTTCTTCCTGTACGTTGCCGCTGACAACATCCGCCGGATGTTCGCCGCCGGCGGCGCCGAGGGAGTGGGGCGTGAGGTCGCCGAGGCTTACCCGTGGTGGCGGCGGGGCGCGGTGGGCTTGCTCATGGGCGCCGCCGCGGGCCTGCTGGGCATCGGCGGCGGCGCTGTGGCCGTGCCCGCCCAGCAGACGATCCTCCGCATGCCGCTGCGAAACAGCATCGCCACGTCGGCCGCGGCCATTCTGTGCACCGGCTGGGCCTTCGCCATTTTCAAGAACGCCGCGCTGCCGGAAATCTACCGCCACGCCGACAGCGGCCAACTCACCTTCTGGCAGCACAGCCTGCTGCTGGCGGCGCTCTTCGCCCCAACCTCCATGCTGGGCAGCTACGTCGGCGGCCATCTCACGCACCGCCTGCCGCTCAAGTGGATCCGCATCGCGTTCATCGCCCTGATGATTTTCACGGCGGGCAAGGCGTTTTCGATCTTTTAGAAAAGACCCTGCCCCCTCGCTTGGTGCCACGGGTGCGTTGTCTGCACCCGTGCGCTGTGCGTGCCCCTGTGACAGAGTCTCGCTGGCCTCCGCAGGACCTTTCGTTTGGCCTCTGCGTTGTGGCGCACGGCTGCAAACAACGCAGCCGTGGCACCATTTTCACGGGGGCTGATGACTTTTCTTGAACTGGCCCGGTCGCGTGAGGATATTGAGAGGCGATGAAAATCGTGCACATCATCACGCGGCTGATCCTGGGCGGGGCCCAGGAGAACACGATCCTCACGTGCGAGGGTCTCCACCGCCGCGGCCACGAGGTGACGCTTATCACCGGCCCGGCGCTCGGACCCGAAGGGCAATTGCTCGACCGCGCCAAGCGGGGCGGCTATCGCGTGATCCTCCTCGACGCGATGCGGCGGGCCATCCATGTTCGGCGCGACTGGTCCAGCTACCGCGCGCTAAAACGCGAGCTGGCGGTGCTGTCGCCCGATGTGATGCACAGCCATTCCTCCAAGGCGGGCATCCTGGCCCGCCAGGCGGCCGGCCGCGTGGGCGTGCCCATCACCGTGCACACGATCCACGGGCTGCCGTTTCACCCGTACCAGGCGCGCTGGCTCAACGCGTTGTATGTGCTCCTGGAGCGGCGAGCCGCCCGGCAAAGCACCGCCCTGATCAGCGTCGCCGACGCCATGACCGCCCAGGCGCTGGCGGCGGGGGTGGGGCAGCCCGGCCAGTACACCACGATCTACAGCGGCATGGAAATCGGGCCGTTCCTGGATCGGCCCGCCGCCGCCGATGCGTTCCGCGCTTGTCTGAACCTGCCCGCCGATGCCATATTGGTGACCCAGGTCTCGCGACTGGCCGAACTGAAAGGCCACGAGTATCTGCTCGCCGCGGCCCAATCCCTGCCGGCCAGCGTGCATTTCTGCCTCGTGGGCGATGGGGCGCTGCGCGGGCGGATCGAATCGGCCATCGACCGCCAGGGTCTGCGGCCGCGGTTTCATCTGACCGGGCTGGTGGACCCGGGCCGAATTCCCGCCATCCTGCACGCGACCGACATCCTGGTTCACTGCAGCCTGCGCGAGGGTCTGGCTCGAGCACTGCCGCAGGCGATGCTGGCGGCAAAGCCGGTCGTCAGTTTCGACGTGGATGGCGCCCGCGAGGTCGTCCTGCCGGGGCAGACAGGCTATCTCGTGCCCCCGCGCGATGTGCCGGCCCTGGCCGCGGCCCTGGCCGAGCTGGCCGCCGATGCCCCGTTGCGGGCCCGGCTCGGCGCTGCCGGCCGGCAGTTCGCCCGTCAGCGTTTTGACGCCAAAACGATGGTGGATCAGATCGAGCGGCTGTATCTCCGCCTGGCGGAGCAGGCGGGACGATCTTTAGCCCGCGCCTGATCCGGGCGGGGCGAGAAGCATTGGAGGGCGCGCCTTCATCTGCCGGGCATCATTCCTCGCCTTCGGCCATCGCGCGCAGCAAGTTCACATCCACCTGGGCCAGCGAATCCACGATGCGGTGGGCCTGCCGGAGTTTCTCGGCGGCAACCGTGTTGGTCACCGCCAGCACGCGCAGCCCCGCGCCGGTGGCCGAGGCGACGCCGCCGGGCGAATCCTCGATGGCGATGCAATTGCCCGGCGCCAGTTCGCGGCCGGCCTGCAGGCCCAGCTTCCGCCGCGCCAGGTCGTAGCAGGCGGGATCGGGCTTGCTGTGAACCACATCCTCGGCCGCGACAATCTCCTGCACCAGCGGCCGCAGGCCCATGCCTTCCAGCGGAATCTCGATCTCCTTGCGCGCAGCGCTGCTGCACACGCCCAGCGCCAGCCCCGCCTGGCGGATGGCCGACATCAGCTCGGCCGCCCCCGGCAGCGGCTCGATGCCCTGGCGCAGCACCCGCTGCACCAGCACGGTCTTCTCGGCGACCAGGCCGCGCACCTCCAGCGCGCTGATCGTCAATCCATGATCCTCCGCCATGTGCTCAAAACTCTCGGCGTCGGAGTAGGCGATATACCGCTCGTAATACTCCTGCTGCGTAATCTCGATGGCATACCGCTGGCGCAGCACCTGGCGGAAACACTCCAGGTGTATCGGCTCGCTGTCGATCACCACGCCGTCGAAGTCGAAAATGATGGCCTGCAGCATCGCCTCGTCCGTTCCTGGGTTCGTTGCCGCCGTCCGGCCAGCACTTTTTGGCCGCGGCGATGGTATCGCCGCACCGTTTCATAGCAGAACCGGCCGGCCAAATGAAGGGCGCACGCGCGGCGGGTCTGGCGGTGGCATGCCCTCACGGCCGGGGCGAAAGCACCGGACGGGTGGGCATGGACGTTCGCAGAGCCAAGACATGCCCACCCGCCTTGGCCGCCCCAGGCGGCCTGCGGCGTGACGGCATGCCACCTTATGCCACATCTTGGGTGCCCGCGAGCCCTTCATTTCTATGCCCGCTCTTGACTCTTTGGGCGCAGCATTTATGCTAGCTATTTGCGCGCGGCCTGTGCGCGCCGGCGCCGTAGCCGCGCCGGCCCGAGGCGGCGGCAGGAAGCATGAAGATGGCCTGTGCAAATTTCACCGTGATCGGCCTGCAATGGGGCGATGAAGGCAAGGGCAAGGTCGTGGACCGCCTGGCGGAGGCCTCGCGCTACGTGGTGCGCTACTGCGGCGGGGCCAACGCCGGCCACACCATCGTGGTGGGCGGCCAGCGTTTCGCCTTGCACCTGATCCCCTGCGGAATCCTGCGACCCTCCACGGTCAACGTGATCGGCAACGGCGTGGTCTTCGACCCGCCGGTGGCGATGGAAGAGATTACCCGCCTGCGCGCCCGCGGCGTCAGCGTGGGGCCGGAGAACCTGCTCATCAGCCGCACGGCGCATTTGGTGATGCCCTGGCACAAGGCCGAGGATGCCGCCAGCGAGCAGGCCCTGGGCGATGCCAAGATCGGTACGACCGCCCGCGGCATCGGGCCCTGCTACGCCGACAAGGCCCGCCGCTCCACCGCCATCCGCGCTGAGGACCTGCTCGATGCGGCCGCACTGACGGAGAAGATCCGCACTATCGGCCAGCGGAAGAACACGCTGCTGGCGGCCCTGTACGGGGCCGAGCCCTTAAATCTCAACGCCATCGCCGAGCAGTACGCCACCCTGGGGCGCGAGTTTGCCCCGATGATCGCCGACACCGGCGGCCTCTTGCGCAAGGCCAATGCGGCCGGCAAGCGAATCCTGTTTGAAGGCGGCCAGGGCTCGATGCTTGACATCGACCACGGCACGTATCCCTTCGTGACCAGTTCTTCCGTGACGGCCTGCGGCGTGCCGGCCGGCGCCGGCGTGCCGCCCTCGGCGGTGGGCCGCGTGGTCGGGCTGGTGAAGGCGTACACCACGCGCGTCGGCTCGGGGCCCTTCCCGACCGAGCAGGATAACGAAACCGGCAACTACATTCGCCAGCGCGGCCGCGAATACGGCACCACCACCGGCCGGCCGCGGCGCTGCGGCTGGCTCGACCTCTTTGCGGTGCGATACACCGCCGACTTGTCCGATGTGGCCGAGGTGGCCTTGGCCCTGCTGGATGTGCTCGGGGGCCTCAAGGAAGTTCGCATCTGCACCGGCTACCGCGTGGCCGGCCGCTGCGTGGAAGCGTTTGACCCGACGCTGCTGGGCGTGGCCGAGCCGGTGTACGAGACCCTGGCCGGCTGGGAGGCCGAGCTAGGGCAGTGCCGCACCTTCGCCGACCTGCCGGATGCAGCGCGCCGCTATGTGGACCGCGTCGAGGCCATCCTCGGCCGGCCCGTCGGCGTCATCGGCGTTGGGCCCGAACGCGAGCAGATGATCGCGCACCATACCGAAGTGCCCGAGTTGGCCGAACTGCGGTAACGATATTGGGTACCACGATGACGTTTGGTATCACGACGAGATTTGGTGCCACGGCTGCGTTGTTTGCAGCCGTGCGCTGTGCGAGGTCGGCAGCGGCAGGTTCGTTGGTTTCCGTGCAGCCTTTCTGCTTGCATCGGAGCCCAGGCGCACTGCTGCAAACAACGCAGCAGTGGCACCAAGGCAGCCTAGGTTGAGGCGGTTGGCATGGCGGATGTATCACCCAAGGCGATAGCCGCGGCCCGGCGTGAGCTGGGCATTCCCGATGAGCGGATTCCGCGCCACGTGGCCATCATCATGGATGGCAACGGCCGCTGGGCCCGCCAGCGCGGCCTGCCGCGCGTCGCCGGGCACGTCGAGGGGGCCAAGGTCGTCCGCGTGATCGTCACCGAGGCCGCCCGGCTGGGCCTCGACGCCCTGACGCTGTACAGCTTCTCCATCGAGAACTGGTCGCGGCCCAAGGAGGAAGTGGCCTCGCTGATGCACCTGTACGCCGAGTATCTCGTCCGCGAGCGCCAAACCTGCATCGATCACAACGTCAAGCTCCGCCACCTCGGCGTGCGCGATGGGCTGCCCGCCAGCGTGCTGGAAGAGCTGGATGAATCCGTCCGCGTCACCGCCTCCAACACCGGCATGACGTTGTGCCTGGCGTTAAACTACGGCGGCCGCGCCGAAATCCTCGCCGCCGTGCAGGCCATCGCCCGCCGCGTCAAGGCCGGCGAGCTTTTGGCCGAGGCCATCGACGAGCGCGTGATGGATGAAAGCCTCTTCACCGCCGGCCTGCCCGACCCGGACCTGGTGATCCGCACCAGCGGCGAATTCCGCCTGAGCAACTACCTGCTCTGGCAATCCAGCTACGCCGAGTTCTACGCTTCCGGCGTCTTCTGGCCGGATTTCTCGCCCGGCCATCTGCACGAAGCGATCGTCGCGTTCAGCCAGCGGAATAGGCGGTTTGGGGGTGTGGAAGATGCCAAGCGATAATCTTGGCTCGAACGATAGAGCGGAAGGTTGAAATTGTTGTCACGTCTCTTTGGGCGTTAGCGATTCAATCAATTTCCCCACCTTCTTTTTCAGTGAAGGGGAGATGAAGTCAGGCTTTGATTCTGCAAGCCGCTGTACGGCTTGGGCAAGCAACACGAGGCCAACATCATCCATTTGTCCTAGGAACTCGTAGGAAGTTAGCAGTTTCTTTGTAATCTTGAAGGCCCGAGCGACGACCCAATATGCTCGAATGCCTTTGTAACCTGCTTTATATGTGACATGCTGAACATTGTCCATATGCACTGCAACCGAGGCTGTGTCAAATCCCATGCAGTCGTACGCGCGAATCGCCCGCTGCACCTCCGGTCCATCATCGCCAAAGGCCGGAATTACCCAACATTCCTTTTCAAGTTCGATGAGCACTACGTGGGGGTGTGGAAGGTTGCTAAAATGTCCCCGAATGTTGAGCCTGTAAATCTGGCCGTCCATCAGACACCAAGAGCTAACAAGGCCTTGATGTGCTGATGGTTTGTGTTGAACTGGGCGTCGTAAGCGTCGACTATGCTATTCCAGTCGATCGGTTTGTCGAACTCGGCATCGGTCCATACCCTGCCCACGAAAGAGGCCATTGGCTCATGGAAGAAGCCTTGTGATTTAGCGAAGCTCAGTCTGACGATTTGAAGGGCTGCTTCCATCGCCTCAATTTCAGATTGGCTGAATTCATCTTCGTCAACCGACGCCCCTTGGGCGGGGGTAAACTTATAGACATTCGATCGACCAGCTTCAACCGCTAATGGCCCGATAACCGTCTTGCCTTGCTCAAACCGGTTGGCTTGACTTGTTAGGCGAAAATAGGCCGGCTTGACAACGGGGCCAAACTTCCATTTGACCAGTGCTCCACCGATGACAGGTCGCCCGTACTGCAACACGTGGTAAATGTCTGTCATGACGTGGAACTTGACTAAGTCGTATTGTGTGACCGGCCGACCTAGTTTCGTTGCAAGCCAGAGCGAACAACGGTCAAACTGCTCTTCGTTGAATGGCATTAGCTGGTTCGGCATAGTCCTTGTCCCTGTTGCGGCCACTTCATCACCTTCAAGAGCCCAAGCTTACACGCTGGCGGGCGCGCCGGAACTCAACACAAGGCTGTCAGAAGCTATCGACCGATTACGACACCTAAATTATGCGCTGGGGCCGTGGTTGTAATCAACGTCATTGAGATAACTTTGCCCGAGCAAAGTCTATTATCGGGGCACCCCAGGATTCTGTCAATGCCAAATCGCCTAGCGCTGTTCGCTCCAGCACGGGCTATAGCCCCAAGGCTATAGCCCGTGCTGGCAACAAGCAAGAGCGAATTGATCCCGCACCCGGGACGAGAATTGGAAGCCCCGCGTGCAATTGTGGCTTCGTCCACGCGCGCGGCGCCGTGTGTGTGCTACACTGCGCGTGCGCTGAAAATCACATACACCCTGGCATTTCAGCGTGCACTGCGCCTTGCGAGGAGGCCGATAAAGTGAAGGAATGTTGGCTATCACTCAAACGATTTCCCTGGATGAATCCGAACTGATGCTCACCTATGTGCGCTCACCCGGCCCCGGCGGGCAGAACGTCAACAAGGTGGCGACAGCTTGCCAGTTGCGCTTTGACGTGGCCGGCTCGCCATCGCTGCCGAGCGAGGTGAGGGCCAGGCTGCGGGCGATTGCCGGCAGGCGGCTGACGACGGCGGGCGAGTTGGTGATTACCGCCAATCGGTACCGCAGTCAGTCGCAAAACCGCGAGGATGCCATCGGCCGGCTCGCCGAGTTGATTCGCCGCGCGGCCACCCCGCCCAAGCCGAGAAGGGCGACAAAGCCCACAAAGACCAGCAAGCGGAGGCGGCTGGAGTCGAAGCGTCGGAGAGGCGATATCAAGCGAATGAGAGGTCGGGCCGAGGAGTGATTTGCGATTGAAGATTCAGGAGCAAGAGGAGTCACATGAATACCGAAGAACGCTTGGAAAAGCTGGAGCGGGAAGTCGCGGATCTGCGCAAATGCCTACACACGCAAAGACTCGTGGTTGAGGATGAGGCCGGGCGAAGGCGAGCGGAACTGAAAGTATCCGAGCTCGGTGTGTCTTTTGAGCTTTTGGACGAGAATGGCAAGATTCGAAGTATGTTGTGGGCCGCCAAAGGCATGTCCTGCCTTTCGTTATCTGATGCGACTGAGAAAGCCAGCGTGTGGCTGCATGCGAGCGAGGATGAGCCTTCGTTGTCGCTGCACAACAGAGGGCATCGTCGCGTATATCTTAACGTTGAAAAGAACGAGCCATCGCTCGAACTGTTTGACGATTGCGGCCAGCGCCGAGCCATCATGAACGTGCCGGAAGAGGGTCCGTCGCTTACCCTGTGGGATGAGGCAGGAGAATGCCGAGTCGGACTAAGTTCCGAGCAGGGAGAAACGGTCCTATTCTTCCGGGGGGAAGATGGTCTGGGAGGCGGTTTGGACGTGGGCAAAGAAGGAACTCGTCTAACGTTGTGCGACCAAGAGGGCAAGCCTCGTGTTAGCTTAGCCGCAGTAAGAGAGGGATCTGGCCTGCGCCTCATGAGCGGGGCCCGCAAAACTATTGCTCAACTCACCGAGAATAAAGCGGGGCCGTCACTGGCTCTGGCCGACCAAGAGGGAGAAAAACGCGTTGCCCTGGAGGTAAACGAAGGGCAGCCAAGACTTGTAGAGTGGGATGAGAGAGGGACTCCCCGCACTGTATTGGATATAGACGAGGACTCGGCGGGATTGAATTTTTACGACGGGGCGGGAAGAACCAGCGTCGTGTTGGGCCAGTCGGAAAAGGGGCCGATAATTCGGTTAGTTGGCGCAAATGGCAAGGACCGAATGATTCTGTTCTTGGTTGAAGACGGACCAGCAATGGGGCTGTTTGACGAAAACGGAAAACTCCTGTGGTCGGTACCTTCATGATTAATCTTGCCCCCTTGGGGGTCTACATGTCTTTTGGCTTTGGTGCCGCGTCAACACGGGAGTCTTTCACGATTCTTGCACATCCCAGACCGGGAACGGTCGGCGCGGCAGTCCTCAACCAGTTGGCACAATTTGCGTAACTCGCAAATCGGCAATCGAAAATTCGCCGCCGCAACGGCCGCGGCAAGCAATCACACCCACTCGAGTTCCGGCCCGCCCTTCTTAATCCTGCCCAGTTCCCAGCAGCGTTCGCCGCTGCGGCGGAGCTGCGACATGATGCTCTTGGCGAAGGCGGCGGCGACGACCATCACGAAGCCGATGCCCATGTTGAAGACCTTGAACATCTCGGTCTCATCCACCGGGCCCTTGGCCTGGATGAGCCGGAAGATCGGCGGGATCTGCCAGCTTGCCCGCCGCACGCGGGCCGTCAGGCCGGCGGGCAGCACGCGCGGCAGGTTGCCTTCCAGGCCGCCGCCGGTGATGTGGGCCATGGCCTTGACGACGTGCTTGACGCGATAGCGGGCCAGCACATCCAGCACGCTCTTGACGTAAATCCGCGTGGGGGCCAGCATCGCCTGGCCCACGGAGGCGCCTTCCAGCTCCGCCGGGGCGGCGTCCACATCGTAGCGGCCCGGGCCCAGCAGCACCTTGCGGGCCAGGCCAAAGCCGTTGGAGTGCAGGCCGTCGGAGGCCAGGGCGATCACGCTGTCGCCGGCCTCGACGCTGCGGCCGTCGATGATCTTCTTGCGCTCCACCACGCCCACGGCAAAGCCGGCCAGGTCGAAGTCGTCATCCTGGTAGATGTCGGGCATCTCGGCGGTCTCGCCGCCCAGGAGGGCGCAGCCGGCCTGGACGCAGCCATCGCTGACGCCCTTGACGATGTCGGCCATGCGCTGGGGCGTGAGCTTGTTGGTGCCAATGTAGTCGAGGAAGAACAGCGGCTCGCCGCCGCAGCAGATCAGATCGTTCACGTTCATCGCCACGCAGTCGATGCCGACGGTGTCGACGCGGTTCATGGCGATGGCGACCTTCACCTTCGTGCCCACGCCGTCGGTGCAGCCGATGAGCACCGGCTCGCGGTAGTTGTGGCGGAAGAGTTTTTCGTTGTAGTCCAGGCGGAACAGCCCGGCAAAGCCGCCTAAATCGCCCATGACGCGCGGGCTGAAGGTGCGCTGCGCCAGGGGCGCGATCAGGTCGACCATCCGGTCGCCGGCGTCGATATCTACACCGGCCTGGGCGTACGTCATGGCCGCCGCACCGGCGGCTGTGCTGGAAGGTTTCTGTGCCATGCGGCGTATGGTAGGACGGTCGGGCCGGTAACGCAATATCAGTTCGAGAAGGCGGGGTCGCTCGAAAAATGAACCACGGAGGACACGGAGGAAAAGAGAGGTAACGGCCGGAGACAGCCGGAGACGGGAGGGCACGGAGTTGAAAACCGAGGACACTGCCTGTCCGAGAAGGCGGGGTCGCTCGAAGAAATGAACCACGGAGGACACAGAGGAAAAGAGAGGTAACGGCCGGAGACAGCCCGGAGACGGGAGGACACAGAGTTGAAAAACTAAGGACACTGCCTGTCCGAGAAGGCGGGGTCGCTCGAAGAAATGAACCACGGAGGACACAGAGGAAAAGAGAGGTAGCGGCCGGAGACAGCCGGAGACGGGAGGACACGGAGTTGAAAACCGAGGACACTGCCTGGACAGGGCAATCCATTGTTGCTCGTGAAAACGAAGAGTTATTCCCGAGACAAGGTAATTCGTCTCCTGCAGCCGAATTCTTAAATCGCTTGTCGCACTGGGGCTTGTGATTGTCTTTCTTTGTGTCCTCCGTCATCTCTGTGCTCTCTTTCCGGGTTTTTTCCCCCGGCGTTTTTACCTCTCCTTTCCCCTGTGTTCTCTGTGGTTGCCTTTGACGGGGAGACGTGCCCCCTTGAACCTGGGTAAGCTTCAGAGTAAGGAGAGGGGACGGAGAATGGTCGCCGGCGGGTCAAAAGCCGCCGGCACAGATGGAAAAGGATTTCAACATGATCGAGCTGTATTGGAAGAACGCCACATCGCAGGTCATCGGCCCCGACCACGGCATCACGCCGGGCGAGCTGTCGGGCCTGGGCGATCGGATGGCGGCCGCCCAGCGGGCGGTCGATGGCCAGGTCCGCCAGGGCAAGCTGGGCTACACCACGCTGCCGGCGAGGCGCGACTACCGCGATGGCGTGGCGGCGCTGGTGGCCAAGCTGCGGCCCTGGTGCGGCGACCTGGTCGTGCTGGGCATCGGCGGCTCGGCGCTGGGGAATATCGCGCTCCAGACAGCGCTCAACCCCATCACCTATAACCTCCAAAGCGATGCCTCGCGCGGCGGCCCGCGGCTGTTCGTGCTCGATAACGTGGACCCGACGCTGCTGAAGGACACGCTTTCTCTGCTCTCGCGGCGGCTGAACAAGACCGTCTTTAACGTCATCTCCAAGAGCGGCGAGACGGCCGAGACGGCCAGCCAGTTCATGATCATCCGCGAACTGCTGCGCGACCGGCTGGGCAATGAATTTTCCAAGCATATCGTGGCCACCACCGATGCTGAAAAAGGGACGCTCAACAAGATCGCCCGCCAGGACGGGTACGAGATGCTCATCGTCCCGGGCGATGTGGGCGGCCGCTTCAGCGTGCTGTCGCAGGTGGGGCTGTTCTCGGCGGCCATGTGCGGCATCGACATCGACGCCCTGCTGGCCGGGGCGGCAGCCATGGCCGACCGCTGCACCGCGGCCGACTGGACGAGCAACCCCGCGTGCATGCTGGCGGCGGTGCAGTTCCTGGCCTACACGACCAAGGGCAAGCCCATGCACGTGATGATGCCCTACTCCAACCGCCTGTACCTGCTGGCTGACTGGTATCGCCAGCTCTGGGCGGAGAGCCTGGGCAAGGCGGTCCACCGCAACGGGCAGCCGGCCTTTGTCGGCCCCACGCCCATCAAGGCCCTGGGCACCACCGATCAGCACAGCCAGGTGCAGCTCTATCGCGAAGGGCCCAACGACAAACTGGTCATTTTCGTCGAGGTGGAAAAGCACCCCGAGGAGGTGCGGATTCCCGAGGTCTTCGCCGAGGCGCCCGGCCTGGCGTACCTGGCCAAACAGAAGATGAGCAAACTGCTCAACGCCGAGAAGATCGCCACCGAGTACGCCCTGGCCAAGTCGCAGCGGCCGTCGGTGACGATCCGCTGGCCGGCCATCACCCCCGAGAACGTCGGGGCCTTCATCTACCTGTACGAGTACACCACCAGCCTGATGGGCGAGCTGCTGGACATCGACGCGTACGACCAGCCGGCCGTCGAGCTGGGCAAGCAGGCCACCTTCGCCCTGATGGGCCGCCAGGGCTTTGAAGAGGTGGCCAAGGAAATGCGGCCGTTCATCAAGCCGGACAAGAAGTATCTGCTGTAGGTGAAAGGACCCTGGCGCGCGAAAACTGATGTTGCCCAACACGGACCTTTCCGTCTCGGCCCTGTGCTACGGCTGCAACACGCTGGGCACCTCCGAGCGGGGCGAGGCGGCCGATGCCCTGATGGATGCGTTTCGCCAGTCCGGGGGCAACTTCTTCGACACGGCCCACGTGTACGCCGTCTGGCAGCCCAACGGGGATGGGGCCAGCGAGCGGTTTTTGGCCGACTACTTCCGCCGTCGAGGCGGCCGCAGCGAGTGTGTCATCGCCACCAAGGGTGGCGCCCCCGGCTTTACGGGGTATCGCCGGACGGACCAGCACGTCTCGCCGCGCCGCCTCTCGGCGGATCTGGACGACAGCCTGGCACGCCTCGATTGCGAGCGGATCGACCTGTACTGGCTGCACCGCGATGACCCGCGGATGCCGGTGGCCGAAATCATCGATTACCTCAACGAGGAGGTGCAGCGCGGCCGCATCCGCTACTTCGCCGCCAGCAACTGGTCGGCCGCACGGCTGGCCGAGGCCGCCGCGTACGCCGCCGGGCGCCATTTGGCGGGCTTTGTCGCCAGCCAGCCGCAGTGGAGTTTGGCGCGGCCGGCATCCCCCGACCCTTCGCCGCACATCTTCGAGGATGAGGGGCTCGCCTGGCACACCCAATCGCACCTGCCGGTCATTCCCTACACGCCCACGGCCAGCGGCTATTTCGGCGGGGCGGCCGTGGAGGGTTTTGACAGCCCGGAGAACCAGGCCCGCCGCCGCCGCGCCGTCGAGCTGGCCGGCGCCAAAGGCTGCACGCCCACGCAGATCGCCCTGGCCTACCTGATGTGTCACCCATTCCCGGTGATCCCCATCCTGGGCACCCGCCGGCTCAACCACCTGGCCGACGCCATCGGGGCCTTGGACGTCACGCTCAGCCCCGAGCAGATTGCATACCTTCGCGACGGCCGGTAGGGTATGGTGGCACAGGCTTTCAGCCTGTGGGCTTTGTTTGTGTGCCGGAGCCACAGGCTGAAAGCCTGTGCCACCAAGACAGGCTAAAAGCCTAATGCCACCAAAACAACCTAAAAGCCTGTGCCACCAAGACAGGCTAAAAGCCTGTGCCACCAAGGAAAGACATCACCCTTATGACCGCCATTCCCGACAGCGACCGCCAGCTTCTGCGGCAGTTGGCCGGCCAGGTCCGCCAGATCGCCGAGCGGCCCCAAATCGAGGAACGCCGCCGCCGCTTCATCGCCCACAACGCCCTGCGCGGCGATCGGCCGCTGGTGCTGGCCTTCCCCGAGGGAAGCTGGCAGGAAATGCTGCCCGCCAGCACGCTCCAGTGCACCGACGAGCTGATGCGCCACTGGGAGCTGGACCTCCGCCGGCGAATCTACTGGTGGCAGCACATCAAGGATGACAACGCCGTGGAGCCGACGATGGTCATCCCCTGGGTCATCGAGGTCGGCGATTACGGCGTCACCGTCGAAAACTTCCGCACCGAAGAGCGCGGCAGCTTCATCTGGAAGGCGCCCATCCAGGACCTCGGGGCCGATTTTGAGAAGCTCCACTTCCGCCGGCCGGCCGTCGACCGCGCTGAGACGGCCCGCCAGGTGGAACTGGCGGGGGAGATCTTCGCCGGCCTGCTGGAGACACGACTCCACAGCGGTACGCACTGGACGACCGACCTGACACGCGAGCTGATCATGCTCATCGGCCTGGAGAAGCTCATGCTCGCCATGCTCGATGAGCCCGAAAACCTGCACCGCCTGATGACCTGGATGCGTGATGAGCACCAGGCCTGCCGGGATTGGATGATCCGCGAGAACCTGCTGACGCTCAACACCACCAACGGCTACGTGGGCTCCGGCGGCGCGGCGTATACGGATGAGTTGCCCCAACCCGATTGGCGGCCAGGTCAGCCCGTGCGGCCGATTGACATCTGGGGCTTCGCCGAGAGCCAGGAAACCGTCGGCATCTCGCCGGCCATGTTCGGGGAGTTCATCTTCCCCTACCAGTTGCCGCTGCTGAAGGATTTCGGCCTCAACTGCTACGGCTGCTGCGAGCCGGTGCACGAGCGCTGGGGCTGGCTCAAGCAGATTCCCCACCTGCGCCGCGTCTCCATCTCGCCCTGGTGCAACGAGGAGAAGATGGCCGAGCTGATGGGCAAAACCTGCATCTTCAGCCGCAAGCCCAACCCCGCGCACGTGAGCGTGGGCTTCAACGAGCCGGCCATCCGCGCGGATCTCCACCACACGCTGGCCGTGGCCGGCCGGCTGCCCCTCGAACTCATCATGAAGGACACGCACACCGTGCAGAACGAGCCGGACCGCATCGGCCGCTGGGTCGCCATCGCACGTGAGGAAATCGAAAAGGCCGGGCTCTGATGGGTCGCTATTCACTTTTCAAGTTACACTCGCCGACCGGACGCAACTCCGGTCGGGGTCAGGGGAATTGCAAATTGCGGAATTGCAAATTGCAAATTGAACTGCCGGAGGATGGTGGCACAGGCTTTCTAGCCTGTGGACTTTGCTGGAAAGACACAGGCTAAAAGCCTGTGCCACCTTCCGGCCGTTTCTTCAATTGGCAATTTGCCCTTCGACAGGCTCAGGGTGCTGAGCGAAGTCGAAGCACAATTTTGCAATT